>CAYNYQ010000053.1:0-19148 GCA_964401305.1 uncultured Acetobacteraceae bacterium
GTGCGCGCGAAGGACGCCGCCCCCGCCTCGGCATAGCCCTCCGGCGAGACGGGCCCGAGCGCCGCGAGCAGCCCCTTGGTCTCGGCCAGCGCGACGGGCGCGCCCTCCAGCACGGCGGCGATGGTGGCTTGCAGCTGCGCCTCCAGCGCCGCCGCGTCGGGCAGCACGGCGTGCACGAGGCCGATGCGCGCGGCCTCGGCGGCGTCGATCACGTTCGCCTCCAGCACCAGGCGCGTCGCCGCGGTGCGGCCGGTGCGGCGCGCCACCCAGGGCAGGATCTGTGCCGGCACCAGGCCGCGGCGCACCTCGGGCGCGCAGAAGCGGGCGCTGGCGGCGGCGAAGGCGATGTCGGCCGAGCAGCAGAAGCCGAGGCCGCCGGCATGGCAACTGCCCTCGACCGCGGCGATCACCACCTGCGGCAGCCCGGCGATGTCGGCGAAGCGCGCGCCGGTGCGGCGGTTGCGGGCCTGCTGGCGGGCGAGCTTCTTCTCCTGCGTCTCGTCCGAGGCGACCTCGGTGAGGTCGAGCCCGGCGCAGAAATGCCCGCCGGCGCCGGCGATGACCAGCACCCGCGCGGTCGTGTCGCGCGCGAGCTCCGCCAGCAGCGCATCCCAGGCCGCGCCCATGGCCTCGCTCAGCGCATTGCGGCGGTGCGGGCGGTCCATGATGGCGCGGACCACGGGGCCCTCGCGGCGGATGGTCAGCGGCGCGTCGTCGCTCATGTGCGTCTCCCGGGGCGTCCCGGCGGGACGATGCGGCGCGGCGCGCCGGCGGGCAAGGCGAGGCCGCCCTGGACGCGGCGGCCGCCCGGGGGCAAGGTCCGCGCCTCCCCATCGACGCCGGAGCCCCGCCCCATGGCCTTGCGCTGCGACCTGATCATCCGCGCCGCCACGCTGTTCGACGGCACCGGCGCGCCGCGCAGCACCGGTGATGTCGGGGTGAGCGGCGAGCGGATCGTCGCGGTGGGCGATCTCGGCGCCGCGACCGCCGACCGCGAGATCATCGCCACGGGCAAGGCGCTGGCGCCGGGCTTCATCGACAGCCACACGCATGACGACCGCGCCGTGCTCTGCGGGCCGGGCTGCCTCGCCTGCAAGTCGAGCCAGGGCGTGACGACGGTGGTGGTGGGCAATTGCGGCATCAGCCTCAGCCCGATGCGTGTCAAGAAGGGAAGCCACCCTCTGCCGCCGCTCGACCTCGTCGGGGAAGAAGGGACGCATTTCGACAGCTTCGGTGACTACGCCGAGGCACTGAAGAAGCACCCGGCGGCCGTGAACACCTACGCCTTCATCGGCCACCAGAGCCTGCGTCGCTACGTCATGGGCGACGACCTCTATCGCCCAGCCCGCGATGGCGAGATCGAGGAGATGCGGCGCATGGTCGCGGAAGCGCTGGCCGAGGGCGCCTCCGGATTCTCCACCGGCCTCTACTACCAGCCCAACATGCATGCGACGACCGAGGAGGTGATCGCGGTGGCCGAGCCGCTGCGCGCCGCGGGCGGCATGTACGTGACGCATATGCGCGACGAGGCCGACCGCGTCTGCGCCTCGATCGAGGAGACGCTGAAGATCGGCCGGCGCGTCGGCGTGCCGGTGCACATCAGCCACCACAAATGCTCGATGCCGGAGAATTACGGGCGCTCCGTGCAGACGCTCGCGCTGATCGAGGCGGCGGCGACCATGCAGGAGGTCGCCTTCGACATGTATCCTTATCCCGCCGGCTCCACCGTGCTGATGCCCGACCGGCTGCGCGAGGATTGCCGCGTCATCATCACCTGGTCGATCCCGCATCCCGAAATGACGGGCAAGGATCTCGCCGAGGTGGCGCGCGGCTGGAACACCGACATCCGCACCGCGGCCGAGAAGCTGACCCCCGCCGGCGCCATCACCTTCCAGATGGACGAGGAGGATGTGCGCCGCATCATGGCGCATCCGCTCTCGATCATCGGCTCCGACGGCATCCCGCACGACGCGCACCCGCATCCGCGGCTCTGGGGCACCTTCCCGCGCGTGCTCGGCCTCTATGTGCGCCAGCTCGGCCTGCTGAGCCTCGAGGACGCGATCCACAAGATGACGGGCCGCACCGCGGCGCTGTTCGGCATGCAGGATCGCGGCGTGCTCAGGCCTGGCGCCTATGCCGACCTGGTGCTGTTCGACCCGCATCGCGTCATCGACCGCGCCACCTTCGAGACGCCGATGCTGGAGAGCGAGGGCATCGAGCAGGTCTGGACCAACGGCGTGCCGACCTGGGTGGGCGGCACGGGCCTGACCGGCGCGACGCCGGGCCGGCTGATCCGGCGCAACCGCGGCGACTGAACGCGGCGACGCGACAGCGCGACATTCCGCGGCCGTCTCTCCCCTCTTCGGACGATGCAGGGTCGCTGCGGCACGACGTAAGCAGGCGCACCGAGCAACGCCCGGTCCACGGGTCGTTGCTGCCCCCGCAAGGGAGCCTGCCATGCGCGCCGTCGTCGCTGCATTGCTTCGCCTGCTCGAACTCGCGGGCAGGAAGGGACCGCTCGTGCTGCTCCTCGGCGTCGGCGTCGGGGTGCTGGCCCCCCCGCTGGCGGAGGCGGCACGGCCGCTGATGGGCATCGCCGTCTTCTGCTTCACGCTCGGCGCCTTCCTCAAGGTCGATGCCGCGGGCTTCCGCGCCGAGACGGCACGGCCGGGTCTGCTCGCGGCGCTGTTGCTGTGGTCGGCCCTCGGCGTACCGCTGCTGGCCGTTGCCGCGGTGCGGGTCTCGGGCCGGTCGGATGCGCTGACCGAGGGGCTGCTGCTGGCCACCATCGGCCCCCCAGTCGGCAGCGCGGCGGCGGTCGCGGTCATGCTCGGGCTCAGCGCGCCGCTCGCCCTCTTCGCGAGCGTGGCGGCGACGCTCGCCGCGCCGTTGACCCTGCCGGCATTGGCCGCCTGGGGCGGCGGGCCGATGCTTTCGGTCGACCCCTGGCGGATGATGGCGAACGCCGCCGCGATCGTGCTGGGCGCGGCCCTGGCGTCGATCCTGCTGCGGCGCTTCGCCGGCGGCTTCGTGCGCGCCAACCCGCAGGTGATGACCGGCGTGGCAGTGGCCGGGCTGCTGCTGGTGGCCCTCGCTTCCATGCGCGGAATGCAGCCGCTGCTGCTGGAGGAGCCGGGCCGCGTGCTGGGCGTGCTGGCGGTGGCCTTCGCCATCAACATTGCGCTGCAGGGGCTGGGCGCGCTGCTCTTCGCCGGCGCCGGGTCGATCGCGGCGCTGACCGCGGGGCTGGTCTCCGGCAACCGCAACGTCACCCTGGCCTGGGCCGCGGCCGGCACGGGGCTGGCCACGGACACGGAGCTCGGGCTCGCCATGTGCGTCTTCCCGATCTTCATGCTGCCGGCGCTGTTCCGCTGGCTGATCCCGGACCCTGCGGGGCTGTTCGCGCGGCTGCGTCCGGCGGCGCCGCGCGGCGCGGTGGAGTAGCGCCCCCGGCGCGGCAGGGCAGCGGCGGCTTTGCAAGCCGGGCACCGCGCGGTAGTCGGGCAGGCTGCTCCTCGTCGCCGCAGGTTTGCCGATGCCCACCGCCGCCGAACGCCTCATCGAATTCCTCGCGCTGCAGGGCGTGGACCGCGCCTTCTGCGTCCCCGGCGAGAGCTACATCGCCCTGCTCGACGCGCTGCACGCCAACAACAGCGTCGATCTCGTCACCTGCCGCTCCGAGGGCGGGGCGGGCTTCATGGCGGTGGCCGACGCCAAGCTGACCGGGCGGCCGGGCGTGGTGCTGGTCTCCCGCGGGCCGGGCGCCTGCAACGCCGCCATCGCCGTGCACACCGCCGAGCAGGATGCGGTGCCGCTGATCCTGCTGGTCGGCCAGGTCGAGAAGCGCGACCTGCGCCGCAACGCCTTCCAGGAGATCGACTACCAGTCGGCCTTCCGCGGCATCGCCAAGTGGATCGGCGAGGCGACGGAGCCCGACCAGGTCCCCGAGCTGATCGCCCGCGCCTACGCGATGGCCATGGGCGGCGTGCCCGGCCCGGTGGTGCTCTCGCTGCCGGAGGACGTGCTGGCGATGGAATGCCGCGCGCCCCTGCTGCCGGCGACGCTGCCGGTGCTCGCGGCGCCCGCCCCGGCCGATGCGGCGCGGCTCGCCGCCATGCTGCGCGCGGCGGAGCGGCCGATCCTGCTCGCCGGCCACGGGCTCGACACGCCGGGCGGGCTCGACGGGCGCGCGGCGCTGCGCGGCTTCGCCGAGGCCTGGCAGCTGCCGGTCGCCGTCTCCTTCCGGCGGCAGGATCTCTTCCCGAACGACCATCCGCTCTATGCCGGCGATCTCGGCCTGCGCAACCCGGATGCGCAGCGCGCCGCCTTCGCCGAGGCCGACCTGGTGCTGGCACTGGGCACGCGGCTGACCGACGTCACGACGCAGGGCTGGAGCTGGCCCGCGCCGGGGCAGCGCACAGTGCATGTCTGCGCCGATCCGCGCTTCCTCGGCTGGCTGTTCCCGGCCGAACTCGCCCTCGCGGCGGATGCGCGGGCCACGATCGCGGCGCTCGGCGCCCATATGCCGGCGGCGCCGGCCGGCCGCACGTCCTGGGCGGCACGGCTGCGCGCGCTGCACCTCGCCGATTGCGAGGTCGTGCCCGGCGACTTCCCCGACGGCATCGCCTTCGCCGAGGTCGCCAAGCTGGTAGAGCGCGTCGCGCCGCCGGACGCGATCGTCACGCTCGATGCCGGCACCTTCGGCGCGCCCTTCTACCGCAAGGTCGCCTGGCGCCAGGGCCAGCGGCTGCTCGCGCCGGTCTCGGGGGCGATGGGCTTCGGCGTGCCGGCGGCGGTGGCGGCGGCGCTGCGCCATCCGGGGCGGATGGTGATCGGCCTGGTCGGCGATGGCGGCGCGCTGATGACCGGGGGCGAGTTCGCGGTCGCCGTCGCGCGCGGCGCGCCGGTGAAGCTGCTGCTCTCCGACAATGGCAGCTATGCCTCCATCCGCATCCACCAGGAGCGCGCGCATCCGGGCCGGGTCAGCGGCACGAGCCTGGAGAATCCCGACTTCCTCCGCTGGTGCGAGGCCTTCCGCGTTCCCGTCCTCGGCGTGGAGACGAAGGCCGACCTGCCGGCGCTGGAGCAGGCGATCCGCGCGCCTGGCCCGATGGCCGCCGTCATCCGGACCTCGCTGCAGGCCGTGCTGCCGCGCTGAAGGCAAGGGGTGCGCCGCCGGGCCGGCGTGACCCGATGCAGCGACGGGGGCCACGTCACGTCCTCATTTTGTCACGCTGCTCCGCAAGGGATCCATGCCATGCAGGGCCGCAGGCCAGCCGGCGCGGCCAGCGGCGATGCGGCCATGCTGCCGTCGAAGGAGTGGGCACCGCCCCCCGCTTCGCGCTAGCTTGCGGCCTCCGACCATCGGCCGCGGCACCCGTTGCGCCGCGGCGCGACCGCAGGGAGTCCGGCATGAGCGCAGCCCCCATCGACCCGCTGCCGACGATGTGGAATCCCGACGATCGCATCGGGGACATGCTGAAGGGCAAGCGCGGCCTGGTCGTCGGGGTGGCCAATGCGGACTCCATCGCCTTCGGCTGCGCCGCCAAGCTGCGCGCCTTCGGCGCCGAGATCGCCATGACCTGGCTCAACGCGAAGGCCGAGCGCTTCGTGCGGCCCTTGGCCGAACAGCTGCAGGCCTCGTTGATGATGCCGCTCGATGTCGAGCAGCCCGGCGAGCTGGAGGCCGTGTTCGACCGCATCGCGCGAGAATGGGGAAGGCTGGACTTCGTGATCCACTCCATCGCCTTCGCCCCGCGCGAGGATCTGCACGGCCGCGTCGTCGACTGCTCGGCGGAGGGCTTCGCCCAGGCCATGCGCGTCTCCTGCTGGTCCTTCCTGCGCATGGCGAAGCTCGCCGAGCCCATGATGCCCGAGGGCGGCGTGCTGCTGACGATGAGCTACTACGGCGCCGACAAGGTCGTCGGGCACTACAACATCATGGGTCCGGTGAAGGCCGCGCTGGAGGCGTCGGTCCGCTACGCGGCGGCAGAGCTCGGGCCCAGGGGCATCCGCGTCTTCGCTGTCTCGCCCGGCCCGCTGAAGACGCGTGCCGCCAGCGGCATCGCGCAGTTCGACGAGCTGGTGGACATGGCGCGGAGCCGCGCGCCGCAGCATCGCCTGGTGGATATCGCCGAGGTCGGGCGGGTGGTCGCCTTCCTCGTCGGCGGCGCGTCCTCGGGCATGACCGGCGACACGATCTATGTCGACGCCGGCCTGCACCACATGGCCTGACGGACCGCGAGGGGGCGGGGGCATGCGCAACGCGATCGCGGCGGCGGCGGGGCCAGCCCGCCCGCGCCGTCGGCTTGGCCTGGTGGCGCATCGGCATTCTCGCGGTGGCGGAGACGGTGCATCGTCCGGACCCGGCCACGCCGGATGCCGCCATGCTGCCGCGGATGGCGGAGCGGGTGCGGGCCCGCGCAGAGCCAGCCGCACCGACGACGAGCACGGGCAAGCGGTGTTCGCGGCGCTCGCCGTGCCCTACGACCACCGGACGAAGGCCGGCGCGCCGATCCCCGCGCTGGCGACGGAGGCCGCATGAGCGGGATTGTCCTCGTCCTCAATGCCGGATCCTCCTCGCTGAAATTCGCCGCCTTCGAGGTGGTGGCGCAGGGGCTGGAGCTGCGCTGCGCCGGCCAGGTGGAGGGCATCGGGGCGGCGCCGCGCTTCGTGGCCAAGGGGGCCGATGCCGGCGTGCTCGTTGACCGGCGCTGGGATGGCGGCCGCGCACCGGGCAGCCATGCCGAGGCGCTCGGCGTGATCATTGACTGGCTCGATGGCGGGGCGCTGCAGGGGCGCCAGGTCATCGCACTTGGCCATCGCGTGGTGCATGGCGGACCGGACTTCGCCGAGCCGCTGCTGATCGACGTGCACGTGATGGCCGAGCTGCAGGCGCTGGTGCCGCTCGCGCCGCTGCACCAGCCGCACAACCTGGCCGGGATCGCCGCGGCGGCGCGGCGCTTCCGCGGTGTGCCGCAGGTCGCCTGCTTCGACACCGCCTTCCACCGCACGCAGGCCTGGGAGGCCGACACCTTCGCCCTGCCGCCGCAGTTCTACGCGCAGGGCATCCGCCGCTACGGCTTCCACGGCCTGTCCTACGAGTACATCGCGCGAAGCCTCGCGGCCGAGGATGCGACGCTCGGTGCCGGGCGGCTGGTGGTCGCGCATCTCGGCAACGGCGCCTCGCTCTGCGCCATCGCGGGTGGGCGGAGCCGCGCTACCACCATGGGTTTCACCGCGCTCGACGGTGTGCCCATGGGCACGCGCAGCGGCCAGATCGACCCCGGCGTCCTGCTGCACCTCATCGACACGCTGGGCATGAGCACGAAGGAGGTCACGCGGCTGCTCTACAACGACAGCGGGCTCAAGGGCCTCTCCGGTGTCTCGCAGGACGTGCGCGAGATCGAGGCCGCCGGCACGGAGCAGGCGGAGCGCGCCCTGTCCCACTTCGCCTTCCGCGTGCGGCGCGAGATCGGCGCCCTGGCGGCCACGCTCGGCGGGATCGACGCGCTGGTCTTCACCGCCGGCATCGGCGAGAACGCGCGGGCGCTGCGCGCGCGCATCTGCGACGGGCTCGGCTTCCTTGGCATCCTGCTGGATGCGGAGCGCAATGCGGCGAATGCGCGGGAGATCTCCGCCCCGGGTGCCGCCGTGCGCGTGCTGGTCCGCCGCACCGACGAGGAGCGCATGATCGCCGAGCACACGCTGGCCCTCGTGCGCCCGGGTTGATCCACGACGGGCGCAGTTGCCACGACGCCAGCGATAGGACGAGGATGGCCCTGGCCTGCGTTCGGAAACAGCGGCGCGGCGCGCTGGTGGGCGCACAAGGATTCGAACCTTGGACCCGCTGATTAAGAGTCAGCTGCTCTACCAACTGAGCTATGCGCCCGGTCGCAGGCGACCAGAGGGCGCCCCTTCTAGCGTCCCCAGGCGGTTTGTCCAGCCCGGATGCACGCCTTCCCGCCGTCCGACCCCGGCGGGTTCGCGGATCCGCCGCGGGTCCGCGCACCTCCGCCTGCCGGATCAACCCATCCGTCGCGCCGCGATGAGGAACTCGCGATTGCCCTCCGGGCCCAGCAGCGGGCTCGGCTCGACACCAAGCACGCTCCAGCCCTCGAGCCCGGCCCACCAGGCGGAGATCCGGTCGCAGACCGTCGCATGCACCGCGGGGTCCCGCACCACCCCGCCCTTGGCGACCGATTTCCCCACCTCGAATTGCGGCTTGATCAGCGCGACGGCCCAGGCACCGCCGGCGCAGAGCGCGAGCGGATTGGGCAGCACCGTCTGCAGCCCGATGAAGCTGGCATCGCAGACCAGCGCACCGACCGGGCTCGACGGCAACTGCGCGGCCTCGAGGTAGCGCGCGTTCACCCGCTCCAGCACCACGACCCGGGGGTCGTTCCGCAACCGCCAGGCAAGCTGCCCATGGCCGACATCCACCGCCGCCACCTGCGCCGCGCCGTGATGCAGGAGGACATCCGTGAACCCCCCCGTCGAGGCGCCGATGTCGAGGCAGGCGAGGCCGAGGGGCGACAGGCCGAAATGCCGCAGCGCGTGGTCGAGCTTCACCCCGCCGCGCGACACCCAGGGATGATCCTGCCCGCGCACCTCCAGCGGCATGCCCTCGGGCAGGGCCTGGCCCGGCTTCTCGATCCGCCGCTCGCCGGAATAGACCTTGCCCGCGAGGATCAGCGCCTGGGCGCGCGCCCGGCTCTCGGCCAGCCCGCGATCGACGAGAAGCTGGTCGGCGCGCGGCCTGTCCCGTCGCGCCGTCGGGCCGCGCGGCCGGGGATCGTCCTGGGCATCGGCCATGCGGATCTCTAGCCGCCGCAGCCGCGGGCCGGAAGACGCCGGCACGCGGCGCCGCACCGGAAGGCAGATCGCCGGCACCACGCCCGTGCTGCCCGATCGCGGGCGGGGCCGCGCCGAGGGGCGAGGCAACCTCGCTGCCGGCGAGCCGCGCTAGGCCGCCGCCGGCGCCGCCACGCGGAGGCGCGGCACGACCTCCTCGGCAAAGAGGCGGATGGTCTCGTGGCGCACGGCGCGCGGGACGCCGAAGGTCGCGTTCGAGATCAGGAAGTAGTCGAAGCCGAGCGCACCGAGCTGGCGCAGCCGGCGCGCCACCGTCTCCGGCGACCCGACCAGGTTCTGCTCGATATAGGGCCCGAGATTGGCCGGGTCGCAGAGCTTGCGGAGGTTGCCGAACATCCGGTTGAACTGCTGGTAGCCCTGGATGTTGCCCCAGGGCGCGTCGTCGGACTGGTAGTGGCGGACCTGCAGCTCGAAGAATTTCGGCAGGTAGCGCAGCGCCTGCTCGCGCGCCTCCTCGTCCGTGCGCGCGACGAAGCACTTCATCGAGATGGGGAAGGCCGCGGCCCCGCCGTCGCCGCCGGCGTCGCGCCGCCGCGCCGACCAGGTCTCGAGGATCTTGCGGAGCAGATGGTCCGGGAAGGAGGAGAGGCAGAGCGGCGGCAGGCCGAGATCGGCCATGATCGCCGCGCTCTCCGCACTGCCGATGGCGCCGTAGAAGCTGGGCCGCCGGTCGAAGGCGGGGCGCAGTTCCGTCGGCGTGGCGAAATGCGTGGTGCGGCCCTCGAAGGTGAAGGCGCCGCCATCGAGGGCGCGGCGCGTGAACTCCCAGCATTCGCGGAACCGGTCGCGCGCGGTCTCCATCGAGACGCCGAAGGCATCGTACTCGCTCTTCGCCGTGCCGCGGCCCATGCCGATGTGCAAAGGCCCCTCCGAGAGGGTCTGCAGCATCGCCAGGTCCTCGGCGAAGCGGACCGGATCGTACCAGGGCAGCACCATCACCGCCGTGCCGAGCCCGAGCCCCGGACACTCGGCCGCGATGTGCGAGAGGAACAGCAGCGGGTTCGGCTGCGGGTAGTAGTCGCTGAAGTGGTGCTCCACCATCCAGGCCGCGTCGTAGCCCAGCCGGTGCGCCAGCCGCGCGTCCAGGATGGCCTCCCGGTAGAGCTGCCGGTCGCTCAGCCCCTCCTCGCCCACGGCGCCGATCTGCCACGCGAAGCGCGGCGCGCGGCCGTTCCAGAGCAGGGCCCCGCTGGACATGACGCTGTTCCTCCATCGCCTGCCGACGACGGTAGGTAACGCCCGCGGCCGCTGTCAACGCGGCGCGCGGGGATCGCGCCCTACCCGAGCCCGCCGCCGGGCTCCGCGCGCATCTCGGCGAAGACCTTCTTGGCCACGATGAGCGCCTCGCGCACCGCGGGCAGGCCGACATAGCCGCTCATGTGCAGCAGCGCCTCGGAGAGCTCGTCCTCGCTCCAGCCCAGGCGCCGCGCCATCCGGAGATGGATCGCCAGCTCCGGCAGCGCATGCGTCGCGGTGTCGGAGACGACGCAGATCAGGGCGCGCGTCTTCCTGTCGAGCCCCTCGCGGGTCCAGAGCATCCCGAAGACCGCCTCCCGGGCGTAGTCCCCGAACTTCTCCATCACCGGGTCGTCGTAGACGCCCGTATTCATGCGCCCGACGGCGGCCTCGCCGATGAGCTCGGTCCTGACCGCATCCCCCTTCTTCCAGAGATCGCTCCTGGCCATGCGCGTCGCCTCCCGTGCTGCAACGGCCGACAGCCTAGCGCAACCGCGGGCCAGGTCGACCCTCGCCGGGGCGCCCGCCCCTCAGCCGCGCGCGTAGCGGCGGAGCATGGCGGCGCAGAATTCGGCGAACTCCTCCGGCACGTGCGGCGGGCTGGTATGGTGCGCGCCGGGGCCGCGATGCTCGGGCGTGAAGCAGAAGGTGATTGTCAGGTCGAACGCCTCGAGCGCCCGCATCTGCCGGTCGAACCAGGCGAGGGCGCCCGGGCGGAAGCTGTCGGCCCAGGAGAGGCCCGTGCGAAGCTGGCGCACGCCGAGCCGGCGCATCCAGGCGACGGCATCCTCGAGCCTCGGATCCTCGAAGTGGAACCACTGGCAGAGGCCGAGCGCCGGCGCATGGCGCGCGAAGACCTCGAGCGCCGGCTTCGGCGTGCCGTCCTCGCGCAGCAACCCCATGTGGAAATGCCGGTAGTAGGAGGATCCCTCGGCCTCCTTGTGCCGCGTCGTCGCCTCCCAGGCGCGCGGGAGATCGTAGAGGCTGTACCACTGCACCCGCGGCGCGCGGCCGATGAGCAGTTCCGCCGTGCGTTGCAGCCCCCAGGCCTGCACCTCCTCGGCGCCGAAGGAGGAGACGCCGACCTCGGTCACCCACACCGGCCGCCCGCCGGCGACGGCCTCGATCTCCTCGAGCTTCGCCGGCCATTCGTGGATCTGCCAGAGGTTCCAGTCGAGCGGGAAGCCGTGCACGGCGAGCACGTCGACCTGCTCGAGCACGCCCTGCGCCGCCATGGCCGCGATGAAGCCCGGATCGATCGGCGAGATGCCACCGAGGACCCGCGCCACCGCGGGCGCCTCCGCGCGGATCGCCTGGCCGGCGAGGATCGCCATGCCGGCGAAGCGCATCCAGCCCGGATCGAGCAGCGGATCCCAGTGCGACTTGTTGTTCGGCTCGTTCCAGATCATCGCGGCTTCGATCACGGATCCTGGCTCCCCCGGACGGGATGGACGGCCGCGCCCGGCTCCGGCGCCGGGCCCTTGCGGCAGATGTAGACCTCCTCCTCGGGATGCGCCGCGATCTCGAAGCCGGCGCTGCGCAGCATCGCCTCGACGCAGGCGCGGTTGGGAATCCACCAGTTGGTCGGATCGCCGCTGTATCGCCGCTCGACGAAGTGCAGCCGTGGCCAGGCCGGTCGGTCGAAGGGCGCCTCGTCCCAGAATTCGTAGTCCTCGAGCACCGGCTCGACCGTATCGCTGCCGCGCTGCATCGACTGGAAGACCAGCATGTCGCGCGCGACATGGGCGTGGATGAGGTCGAGCGCCAGCAGCGGGTGGCGCAGGTGGTAGAACACGCCCATGAACAGCACCACGTCGAACCGCTCGCCGAGCGCGCCGACGTCGTAGGCCGAGAGCCTGTGGAATTCGATCTCCGCGCCGGTGACCTCGGCCGCGAAGCGCGCCTGCGCCAGGTAGCGCTCGTCGGTGTCGATGCCGACGACCCGCGCCGCGCCGCGCCGCTTCATCTCGAGCGCGTGGAACCCGCCATTGCAGCCGATGTCGAGCACGGTCCGGCCGGTGAGATCCGGCGGCAGGGCGTGGCAGAAGCGCCGCCATTTCACCGCCGGGTAGTCGCCGAGGAAGTGGCCCGGCGCGGTCCAGACGCCGCCGCCGAGATCGATGTTGTGGAACCAGGGCCCCAGCGCCTCCACGCGGCGCCGCAGCTGCACCGGATCGAGCGTCATCGCCCGCCTGTCCCTGCGCCCGGGGTCACGCATCCCCCGCGACGAAGCGAAGCATCGCGTCGCGCGCCACGGAGTCCTCCATCTGCACGGGCGGCGACTTCATCAGGTAGCTCGCCGGTCCCGCGAGGGCACCGCCGATCCCCCGGTCCAGCGCCAGCCTGGCGCAGCGGATCGCGTCGATGACGACACCCGCGGAGTTCGGCGAGTCCCAGACCTCGAGCTTCAGCTCCACGTTCACCGGCTGACCCCCGAAGCCGGTGCCCTCGATCCGGATGTGCGCCCATTTCCGGTCCGTCAGCCAGGGCACGAAGTCGCTCGGCCCGACATGGACATCCGATTCCGGCAGCGGCACGCCGAGTTCGCTGGTGATCGCGCGCGTCTTCGAGACCTTCTTCGACACCAGCCGCTCGCGCTCCAGCATGTTCAGGAAATCGGCATTGCCGCCGACATTGAGCTGCGAGGTGCGGTCGAGCCGCACGCCGCGGTCGCGCAGCAACCGCACGAGCACGCGGTGCAGGATCGTCGCGCCGACCTGGCTCTTCACGTCGTCGCCGATCAGGGGAAGCCGTCGCTCCTCGAAGCGGCGGCGCCATGCGGGGTCGGAGGCGATGAAGACGGGGATGCAGTTCACGAAGGCGCATCCCGCCGCCAGCGCCTGCTCGGCATAGAAGGCGGTGGCGCGTTCCGACCCGACGGGGAGGTAGGAGACCAGCACCTGCGTGCCGGTCCGGCGCAGCGTCGCGGCGACGTCGTCCGCAGGCGCGTCGCTCTCCGGCACCTCGGCCAGGAGGTAGCGCCCGAGACCGTCGAGCGTGGGCCCGCGCCGCACCTCGACGCCGGTCGGCGCCACGTCCGCGAAGCGGGCCGTGTTGTTCGGCGGCGCGTGGATCGCCTCGGCGACGTCGCGGCCGACCTTCGCCGCCGCGACGTCGAAGGCGGCGGAGACCACGATGTCCGCGACGCGGTAGCCGCCGAGGGAGGCATGGCCAAGGCCGGCAGCGGCCGCGTCGGCGTCGCGATAGTGGCTCAGCCCCTGCACGAGCGCGGCCGCGCAATTGCCGATCCCGACGAAGCCGACGCGCAGCGAACCCGAGGGCAAGGGCCGAGCCTCCCTGTTCATCCAGCCACCGAAACCCTTCCGCCGCACCGACGTTCCGCCCGGCGGCGACGGAGATCGGCGAGACACCGGAATGTGACGAAGCCGGGGGTGCCACTTGCGACGGTTGCGTCGCGTTGGCGGGGCTGGCGAGGTCGGAGCGAAGCGGACGCAGATGGACCACGGCAGCGATCCAGCGAGGAAACCCCGGCGCAAGGCCGAACCGCACCGCCGGGGGCTCGCCGCGGAGCGGTCCCGTCGATGAGCGAGCGCGTCCTGATCACGGGCGGCGCGGGCTTCATCGGCCGCCACCTGGCGGGCGCGCTGCTCGGCGAGGGAATGCGCGTGCGCGTCCTCGACTGCCTGCTCGAACAGGTGCATGGCCCGGCGGATCGGGTCGCGCTCGACCCGGCCGTCGAGTTCCACCGCGGCGACGTGCGCGATCGCGCTGCCGTGGCCCGGGCGCTCGAGGGCGTGGACAGCGTGGTGCACCTCGCTGCCGAGGTCGGTGTCGGCCAGAGCATGTACGCGATCGAGCGCTATGTCTCGGTCAACGACCTCGGCACCGCCGTGCTGCTGGAAGGCCTGCTCGAGCGACCGGTGCGGCGCATCGTCGTCGCCTCCTCCATGAGCATCTACGGCGAGGGCCTCTACCGCAGCGCCGACGGACGGCTCCTCGAGGATGTGGAGCGTGCCGCGGCGCCAGCCGGCACCTGGGACCCGGTCGACGATCGCGGCGGCAGGCTCACGCCCGTGCCCACGCCGGAATGGAAGCGCCCGGCCCTCGCCTCGATCTATGCCATCAACAAGTATGTCCAGGAGAGAATGATCCTGACGACGGCGCGCGCCTACGGCATGGAGGCCGTGGCGCTGCGGCTCTGGAACGTCTACGGGCCGGGCCAGGCGCTCTCCAACCCCTACACGGGCGTGCTGGCGATCTTCGCGGCGCGGCTGCTGAACGGCCGCCGCCCGCTGGTCTTCGAGGATGGCCTGCAGCTGCGCGACTTCGTGCATGTCTCGGACGTCTCGGCGGCCTTCCGCCGCGCCCTCGACATGCCCACCGCCGCCGGCCGCGTCCTCAACATCGCCAGCGGCGAGAGCCTCAGCATCGCCGAGGTGGCGCGGCGGCTCGCCACGGCGATGGGACGGGACGACGTCGCGCCCGAGATCACCGGCAAGACCAGGGCCGGCGACGTCCGCCATTGCATCCCCGACATCGCCGCCGCGCGCTCGCTGCTGGAGTTCGCGCCGGCGGTCGGCTTCCTCGACGGCATCGCCGAGCTCGCCGAATGGCTGCGCGGCCAGCGCGACGCCGAGGATCGCGTCCCCGAGGCGCGGCGCGAGCTCGAACGGCGGGGGCTCGTCGCGTGACCGCCCATGCCCAGGCCGCGCCGATCGTCGGCCGCCGGCCCGTCCTCGTCACCGGCGGCGCCGGGTTCATCGGGGCGAACCTCGCCGACCGGCTCGCCGCCCAGGGCCATGACGTCCTCGTCTTCGATGCACTTCGCCGGTCCGGCGTGGACCGCAACCTGGCCTGGCTCCGGCGGCGGCATCCGGCGCGCATCTCGGCGATCGTCGCCGATGTGCGCGACGAGGCCGACATCAGCGCGGCGGTGCAGGACAGCGCCGCGATCTTCCACCTCGCGGCGCAGGTGGCGGTCACTGCCAGCCTGCAGGATCCGCTCGACGACTTCACGACCAACCTCGCCGGCACCATGCAGATCCTGGAGGCCATCCGCCGCTGCGGGCGGCGCATCCCGCTGGTCTTCGCCAGCACCAACAAGGTCTATGGCAGCCTCTCGGAGCTTGCGCTGCGCTGCGAGGCGGAGGGCTATGCGCCCGTCGATCCCGTGCTCCGCCGCTTCGGCATCGGCGAGGACCAGCCTCTCAGCTTCCGCACGCCCTATGGCTGCTCGAAGGGCGCCGCGGACCAGTACGTGCTCGAATGGTGCCGCACCTACGCGATCCCCTCCGTGGTGTTCCGCATGAGCTGCATCTACGGGCCGCGGCAGCTGGGCACCGAGGACCAGGGTTGGCTCGCGCATTTCGTCCGCAGCGCCCTGCAGCGCCGGCCGGTCACCATCTTCGGCGACGGCAACCAGGTGCGCGACGTCCTGCATGTCGGGGACGCCGTCGGCGCCTATGTCGCGGCCTGGCAGGCGATCGACGGCGTGGCCGGCCAGGCCTTCAACCTTGGCGGCGGCCCGGCGAACGCCGTCAGCCTGCGGCAGGTGCTGGACCACATCGCGGACGCCATCGGCCACCGCACCACCTGCCACCAGGGTCCCTGGCGGGAGGAGGACCAGCGCTACTACGTCTCGGACATCCGGCGCATCCGCGCCGCCCTCGGACTCGCCGAGCCCATGGCCTGGCGCCAGGGCGTCCTCGACCTGATCGACTGGGTCAGGCGCCACGACGCGGCAGTGGCGGAAGCGGAGGCGCCCGTCGTGGCGCGCGGCGCGGACAACCGCCTGTGAGGGTCGCGCTCGTCAACCCGCCCTGGAGCTACGAGGGCAGCATCTATTTCGGCTGCCGCGAGCCGCACCTGCCGCTCGAGCTCGGCTATGCGCAGGCGCTGCTCGCGCGCGAAGGCCATGCGGCGCTCATGGTCGACGCCGCGCTCGAGGGGCTCGGCATGGCCGAGACAGCGGATGCGGTCGCCGCTTTCGCGCCCGACCTGACGGTGGTGACGACCGCGCCGAGCTACCTCTTCTGGCGCTGCCCGCCGCCCGAGCTCCGCATCCCGCGCGCCTTCCTCGAGACGCTCGGCGGCCGCGGCGGCCGGACGGTCGCGGTCGGGCCGCATGGCTCCGCCACGCCCGGTGCCGCGCTGCGCAAGCTCGGCGCCGATGTGGTTGTGCGCGGCGAGTGCGAGGAGATCATCCCCCGCCTCGCCGGCACGGCAGACTGGTCGCGCGTGCCCTCCCTCGCCCTGCGCGACGCATCCGGCGTGGTACGGCTGACCCCGGGCGGGCCGCACGCCACGCGCATGGAGGATCTCGCGCCGCTGGCCTGGCCGGATGCATGGATCGCGGCGCATCGCCACCACCACCATCGCTTCGATGCAGCGCCCGACGCGCCCGGGGCCGAGGTGGAGGCCTCCCGTGGCTGCCCCTATGCCTGCAGCTTCTGCGCCAAGATCGAGTTCCGCGACACCTACCGCCGGCGCCGCCTTGATATGTTGCTCGAGGAGATCGACGGCCTGCGCCGGCAGGGAGTGCGCTACCTCTACTTCATCGACGAGATCTTCCTGCCACGGCGGGACCTGCTCGAGGCGCTCGCCTCGCGCGACCTCGCCTTCGGCGTGCAGACCCGCATCGACCTCTGGAAGCCGGAGATGCTGGACCTGCTCGGCCGCGCCGGCTGCGTCTCGGTGGAGGCCGGCGTCGAGAGCCTCACGGAGGAAGGCCGCGCGGCGCTCGACAAGGGCTGCCGCATGGCGACGGAGGAGCTCTCGGCGCGCCTGATCCACGCGCGACGCCGCATCCCCTTCGTGCAGGCGAACCTCATCCGCGTCCCGCAGGACGACCCGGCGTCGATCGAGGCGTGGCGCGCGCAGCTGCAGCGCCATGACGTCTGGGCCAACGACCCCGTCCCGCTCTTCCCCTATCCGAGCACGCCGGACTACCGGCGCCTCTGGGGCGCGCCCGACGATCTCGCCTGGGAACGCGCGCATGCGCACTACCTCGCCGCATTCGGGCGTTTCAGCGACATCCAGGACTCGACGCCGGCGCCCCTCGCGCACCTCGAACAGGCCTGCTGCCGGTGACCGAGACCGACCCGGCGCACCCGCGGCGAGTCCTGCTGACCGCCGACACCGTCGGGGGGATCTGGACCTACGCGCTCGATCTCGCCCGCGGCCTTTCGGGCCATGGCGTGCGCGTCGTGCTCGTCACGCTGGGGCCGAAGCCCCGGCCCATGCAGCTGGCCGCGGCAGCGGGCGTGCCTGGCTTGGTGGTGCGCGCCCTCGAGCAGCCGCTCGACTGGATGGCGCGCAGCGAGGAGGAGCTGCGGCGGGCCGCGACCGCGGTCGCCGAGCTTGCAGCACGCAGCGACGTCGATCTCGTCCATCTCCATTCGCCGGCGCTCGGCATCGTGCGCTTTCCGGTGCCCATCGTCGCGGGCTGCCATTCCTGCCTGCTCACCTGGTGGCGCGCCATGCGCGACACGGCGCCGCCGCCGGCGGATTTCCTCTGGCGGGCCGGCATGGTCGCCGCGGGCCTCGACGCCGCGCGCCTCCGCATCGCCCCGACCGCCGCCTTCGCGCAGACCACGGCGCGCGCCTATGCGCTGGCCGATCCGCCGGTCGTCGTCCACAACGGGCGGCAGCGGCCGCCGCCCCGCCCCCCTGCCCCGCGCCGCGACACCGTGCTCACCGCCGGCCGGCTGTGGGACGAGGGGAAGGATGTCGCGACGCTCGATCGCGCGGCGCAGCTGCTACCCTCCGTCGCGGTGCTGGCGGCCGGCCCTTCCCGCGGCCCCAACGGCGTCGTCCTCGCCACACGGCACCTGCGGCTGCTCGGCGCGCTCGACGCCGCGTCGCTGCAGCACCGGCTCTCCAGGGCGGGCATCTTCGTCTCCTGCGCGCGCTACGAGCCCTTCGGCCTCGCCGTGCTCGAGGCGGCGCAGGCCGGCTGCGCGCTCGTGATCTCCGACATCCCGAGCTTCCGCGAGCTCTGGCACGGGGCCGCGGCCTTCTTCCCGCCGGGCGACGCGCAGGCGCTGGCGGAGACGGTACGCCGGCTTCGCCAGGCGCCGCGCGCGCGGCAGGATCTGGCCGAGGCCGCGCTGGCCCGCGCCCGGCTCTACAGCCTCGAGGCCATGACCGCGGGCACGCTGCGCACCTATGCCGACGCCCTGCGGCGCGAGCATGCGTCCCTGTCGAGGGCGGCGGCATGAAGTTCGTCTTCGTCGTCCATTCCCTGCGCTCCTGCTGGAACCACGGCAACGCGCACTTCCTGCGCGGCATGCAGCGCGCCCTGCGCAGGCGCGGCCACGACGCCGAAGCCTGGGAGGCGCAGAACCCGTGGAGCCTCGCCAACCTGCTCGCGGAGCAGGGACCGGCCGGCCTCGACGCCTACCACGCCACCTATCCGGATCTGACCGCGCGGACCTATGCCGACCGGGCGGCGCTGGAGGCGGCCTGCGCCGATGCCGACGTCGTCCTCGTCCACGAGTGGAACGAGCCCTGGGTTGTGCGCAGCCTTGCGCGTCTGCGTCGCGCGGGCGGCCGCTTCCTGCTGTTGTTCCACGACACGCATCACCGCGCGGTCAGCGATCCGGCGGCGCTCGAGGCGATGGGCCTCGGCGAATTCGATGGCGTGCTCGCCTTCGGCGCCGCCCTCGCCGAGGCCTACCGCGCGCAGGGCTGGGGCCGCCGCGTGCATGTCTGGCACGAGGCGGCCGACACCACCGTCTTCCGCCCGCCGGCCCGGGAGTCCGGGCGCGCCGGTCTCGTCTGGATCGGCAATTGGGGCGATGGCGAGCGGACGGCCGAGCTCGAGAAATTGCTGCTCGGCCCCGCATCGGATGCGCGCCTGCCGCTCGAGATCCATGGCGTGCGCTATCCGCCGGAGGCGCTGGCGATGCTCGGCGCGCATGGCGCGACCTTCCGCGGCTGGCTGCCGAATGCGCGCGTCCCCGAGGTCTTCGCCAGGTTCCGCGCCACGATCCATGTGCCGCGGCGCCACTACGCGACGCTGCTGCCCGGCATCCCCACCATCCGCGTCTTCGAGGCGCTGGCCTGCGGCATCCCGC
>CAYNYQ010000054.1:0-1251 GCA_964401305.1 uncultured Acetobacteraceae bacterium
GCTGCCGCCGCGCATGGCCGGCGAGGCGGAGGCGATCCCGAAGGTCGGCATGGGGCCGCTGGCCGCCGCCGCCGCGCCGCTGCTCGACCTGCTGGCGCGCATGGCCGCCGGCGTGCAGGTCGCCGACCCGGGCGAGCTGCGCGAGCGCGCCGCGCGGTCCCTGCGCGCCTTCGAGGCCGAGGCCCGCGAGGCCGCCTCCCCCGACGAGCTGCGCACGGCGCATTTCGCGCTCTCCGCCGCGCTCGACGACGTCGCCCTCTCCACCCCCTGGGGCCAGGGCAGCGTCTGGTCCACCCGCTCCCTCGCCTCGACCTTCCACCAGGAGGTCAAGGCCGGCGAGCGCTTCTTCGACATGCTCGGCGCCATGCAGAAGGATCCGGGCCGGTACCGCCAGGCGCTGGAGATCTGCTACCTCTGCCTCGCCCTCGGCTTCCAGGGGCGCTACCGGCTCTCGCGCACCGGCGCGGCGGAGCTCGACCGCGTCCGCGAGGGGCTCTACCAGCTGCTGACGCAGATCCGCGGCAGCTGGGAGCGCGCGCTCTCGCCGCGCTGGCAGGGCGTCGACGCGCCGCACCGCGCGACGCGCGGCGGCATCCCGACCTGGACCGCGGCCGCACTCGCCATTGCCGTGCTCGGCCTCGGCTACGCCTGGGTCTCGAACGCCCTTGCCTCGCGCACGGATGATCTCTTCGCGCGGCTCGCCGGGCTGCCGCCGGGCGCGCCGCCCACCATCCAGCGCGTCGCCCCGCCGCAGCCCCCCGCGCCGCCCCCGCCGCCGCCGCCGGCGCTGCGCCCGACGCGGCCCGACCTCGCCACGCGGCTGCGCCAGTTCCTCGCCCCCGAGATCCAGCAGGGCCTCGTCGCCGTGCTCTCCGACCCGAACCGCGTGACGGTGCGCATCAGCAACCGCGGCATGTTCGGCTCTGGCTCGGCCAGCGTCGACCCGCGCTTCGAGGGGCTGCTGACCCGCATCGGCGAGGCGCTGCGCGACGAGCCCGGCAGCGTGCTGATCGTCGGCCACTCCGACAACGTGCCGATCAAGACGGCGCGCTTCCCGTCCAACTACCACCTCTCCGCCGCGCGGGCGCAGGCGGCCGGGGCGATCATCGCCGCGGCCGAGGGCGGCACGCCGGGCCGCTTCACCGCCGAGGGCCGCGGCGAGGCCGAGCCCGTCGCGCCCAACACCACGCCGGAGGGCCGCGAGGCCAACCGCCGCATCGAGGTCGTGGTCACCGCGCCGCAGGGGGCCCG
>CAYNYQ010000054.1:1351-19003 GCA_964401305.1 uncultured Acetobacteraceae bacterium
GCCGCGAGGCCAACCGCCGCATCGAGGTCGTGGTCACCGCGCCGCAGGGGGCCCGCTGATGGACGCGCTGCTCACCGTCCTCGGCACCGTGCCGGCGCTGGCCGGCCTGGTCGCCGCCCTGGCGCTGGCCGCCGTCTTCTGGCTCTACGGCCCGCTGATCGGCGCCGGCGACTTCTACCCCTTCGAGAGCCTGGTGCCGCGCCTGATCCTGGCGGCGCTGCCGGTCGTCGTCTTCCTGGCGACGATCATCGTCATCGGCATCCGGCGCCGCAAGCGCGACCAGGCGCTGGTCGAGGAGGCCGCCGCCCCCGACCCCGCCGCCGCCGCCACCGCCGAGGAGGAGGCGGCGCTCAAGGAGAAGCTCACCTCGGCGCTCGCCGAGCTCAAGCAGGCGACGGGCGGCAAGGGCGGCTACCTCTACGAGCTGCCCTGGTACGTCATCATCGGCCCGCCGGGCAGCGGCAAGACCACGGCGATCCAGCAATCGGGCCTCGAATTCCCACTCGCCGAGGGCCGCATCGCCGGGGTGGGGGGCACGCGCAACTGCGACTGGTGGCTGACCGAGCGCGCCGTGCTGCTGGATACCGCCGGCCGCTACACGACGCAGGACAGCGACGCGAAGGTCGACAAGGCCGGGTGGGAGCGCTTCCTGCAGATGCTGCGGCGGAACCGGCCGCGGCAGCCGCTGAACGGCGTGCTGGTCTGCTTCGGCGTCGACATGCTGAGCCGGCTCTCCACGGCGGAGCGCGAGGCGCATGCCCGCACCGTCCGGCGCCGCATCAAGGAGCTGGAGGGCACGCTCGGCCAGCGCCTGCCGGTCTACATGCTGGTCAGCAAGGCCGACCTTCTGGCCGGCTTCGTCGAGTTCTTCGACGACCTCGACCGCGAGACGCGCAACCAGGTCTGGGGCGTCACCTTCCCGCCGGAGAGCCCGCCCGAGGGGCTGGCGGCGCAATTCCCCGAGGAGTTCAAGGCGCTGCTGCAGCGCCTGCAGGATAGGCTGCTCGAGCGCCTGCAGGCCGAGCGCGGCGGCCAGCAGCGCGCGGCCATCGCCGCCTTCCCCGGCCAGTTCGCCTCCCTCGCCGAGCCGCTGAATGCCTTCGTCGCCGCGGCCTTCGGCGGCTCGCGCATGGACCCGGCGCCCTATCTGCGCGGCGTCTACCTCACCTCCGGCACGCAGGAGGGGACGCCGATCGACCGGCTGACCGGCGCGCTCTCCCGCGCCTTCGGCCTCGATCCGCGCCGCCCCGCGGCCGTCGCGGGCCAGCGCGGCCGCAGCTACTTCCTTGGCCGGCTGCTGCGCGACGTGGTGTTCAACGAGGCGCGGCTGGCGGCGCGCGACCGCGGGCAGCAGAAGCGCGCGCGGCTCGTCGCCGCCGGCGCCTGGAGCCTCGCCGCCATCGTCACCCTGGGCGGGCTCGGCTGGATGTGGTCGGCCTATTCGACCGAGCAGCGCCGCGCCGCGGCCATGACCGAGGCGCTGCTGCGCGCCGAGGGCGCCGGCCGGGCACCGCGCTTCGACCCGGTGGTGGAGGGCGATTTCGCCACCATCCTGCCCTATCTCGACGCCGCGCGCCCGCTGCCCGAGGCGGCGCGCGCGGAGCCCGGCGGCGGGCTCGGCCTCTCGCAGGCGGCGCAGCTCGAGGTCGGCGCCGAGGCGGCCTATCGCCGCGCGCTCGACCGCGCCCTGCTGCCGCGGCTGCTGGCCCGGCTCGAGAGCCAGATCCGCGGCAATTTCCAGCGCCCCGACTACCTCTACGAGGCGACGCGCATCTACCTGATGCTGGGCAAGCAGGGCCCGCTCGACGCCGCGCTGGTGCGCGAGTGGATGCGCGAGGACTGGGCCCGCGCCTTCCCCGGCGCCACCAACCAGCCCGTGCGCGAGGGGCTGGTGGCGCATCTCGACGCGCTGCTGGCCAAGGACTTCCCGGCCTATCCGCTGGATGGCGCGCTGGTCGATGGCGCCCGGCGCGTCTTCTCCCGCCTGCCCATGGCGGGCCGGGTCTATGCGCGCATCCGCCCGCTGGCGCAGGACCTGCCGCCCTGGCTGCCGGCCGATGCGCTGGGCCCGGCGGGGCAGCGCTACTTTGCCCGCGCCTCCGGCCGGCCGCTGACCGAGGGCATCCCCGGCATCTTCACCGTGGACGGGCTCTACAAGACCATCCTGCCCAGGCTCGGCCAGGTGGTGCGCGAGGCAGCGGCCGAGACCTGGGTGCTGGGGCCGGAAGCCGCCGCCAGCGCCGAGGGCGACCCGGTGCAGCTCGAACAGGCGGTGCTGCGCGCCTATGCCGAGCAGTACGCGGCGGCCTGGCAGGCGCTGATGGACGACCTGGTGCTGCCGCCCTTCCCGAGCCTGCAGGCCGCGGCCGAGGGGCTGAACGTGCTGGGCGCGCCGAACTCGCCGATGCGCGACCTCGCGCGCGCCATCGCCCGCCAGCTCTCCCCCGGCACGCCGCCCGAGGGCTGGCAGCGGCCGGGCCAGGGCCCGGAGGCGCAGCGCGTGCAGCAGGCGCAAGGGGCGCCGCCGCCGCCGACCGGTGCCGAGCCGGCGACCCAGCCGATCGAGGAGCGCTTCCGCGCCTTCCGCCAGGCCAGCGGCCAGCCGCTCGACGCCTCGCTGGCGATCGTGAACGAGCTCTACGTGCAGGTGGCGCGGCTGGCCACCTCGCCGCCGGGGACGGTGGTGCCGGGCGGCGGCGCGGGCCTCGACCCGGGGCAGCGCCTGCTGGCCGAGGCGGCGCGCCAGCCGGAGCCGCTCTCGCGCTGGCTGCGCGCGCTCGGGCAATCGACCGCGACGCAGCGGGCGGGCGGGGCCAAGGCCGCCATCGCCGCGGCCGGCGGCCAGGCGCTGGCGCCGCTCTGCCGCGGCCTCGCCGGGGCGCCGCCCTTCCCCTTCAACCGCACCGCGGCGCAGGACATGCCGGTCGACGACTTCGCGCGGCTCTTCGGGCCGGGCGGGGCGCTCGACCAGTTCTTCACGCAGTGGATCCGCCCCTATGTGGACACCACCCAGCGCCCCTGGCGGCTGATCGCGGCGGACGGCTTGCAGCCGCCGGTGACGCCCGGCGACGTGCTGCAGTTCCAGCGCGCCCAGGCGATCCGCGACGCCTTCTTCCCCGGCGGCGCCATGATGGGCGGCCTGCGCTTCGAGATCGTGCCGCAGGGGTTCGACCCGAACGCCCAGGGCGCGGTGCTGGAGGTGGAGGGGACGCGCAACGAGATGGCGCGCGGCGGGCCGAACCGGCCGATCCCGCTCGCCTGGCCGACGCGGGGCAATGTGACGCTCTCCTTCGAGCCGGCCTCCTCGGCCGGGCCGCTTGGCTATGACGGCGGCTGGTCGGCCTTCAAGCTGCTGACCGGGCCGCGGGCGACGCTGCAGGCGACGAACCAGCCGGACCGCATGCGGGTCACGTTGGCGCAGGGCGACCGCTCCGTGGTGTTCGAGCTGCGCACCGGCAGCACCATCCACCCCTTCGGCCTGCGCGAGCTGCAGGAGTTCCGATGCCCGACGCTGGCGCCCTGAGCATGGCGGCGGCGCGGCCCCAAGGGACGCCGGCCCGGACGCAGGCCGGGACGCGGCTCGGCCTTTTCGGCAAGCTGCCGGCGCATGGCGACTTCATCCGCCGCGGCAGCCTGCCGGCGAGCTTCTGCGCGGCCTGGGATGCCTGGCTGCAGGAGGGCATCGCCGCCGCGCGCGCCGCGATCGGCGAGGCGCGCTGGGAGAGCGTGTGGGATGCCGCCCCGGCCTGGCGCTTCGCCCTGCCGCCCGGCGCCTGCGGCCCGGAGGCGGCGGCGGGCGTGCTGCTGCCGAGCCGCGACGCGGTGGGAAGGCGCTTCCCGCTGACCCTGGCCGCGGTGCGCGACGCCGGGGCGGACGCGCCCTGGCCGGCCGCCTGGTTCGCCCGGCTGGAAGGGGCGGGGCGCGCGGCGCTGGCCGCGGGGCAGGATGCGGATGCGCTCGCCGCCCTGCTGCCGGCGCCGGAGGCGGAGCCCGCCGGGGCCGACGCGGCGCCGGCACTGGACGCGGCAGGACCCGCCGCCGCGGCGGAGGATCCCCTCGCCGCCTTCTGGCAGCGGGTCGACGCGGCGCGCCTGGCGACAGGCGAAGAGCCGCCGGGCGCCGCGCCGGGCGCGACGGCGGATCCCATGCCAGGGGACGCGGCGGCCGCGACGGAGCGGCCAGGCGACCCCCTCCCTGGCGCTGCAGCATCCCCGCCGGAGGAGGCGATCCCGCCCGCCCCACCGCCGGCCGAGGCGATGGTCGAGCCCGGATGGTGGACGGCCGCCGCCGAGGATGGCACGCCCGGCCTGGTCTGGCCGCTGCCCGCCCTGCCGGGCACCGCGGAGTTCGTGCTGCTGCTGGAGTCCGAGGCATGAGCGGCTTCGCCCGATCCATCGAGCCGAGCCTTGTCTCGAGCCACGCCACCCATCCCGGCGCCGTGCGCAAGCGCAACGAGGACAGCCTGGTGCACCGGCCGGAGATCGGGCTCTGGGCCGTCGCGGACGGCGCCGGCGGGCATGGCGCCGGCGATGTCGCCAGCCAGGCCGTGGCCGCGGCGCTGGAGGCGATCCCGCCCGGGCTCTCGCCGGCGGAGCTTTTGGCGCAGGTGCGGCTACGCCTGGCCGAGACGCACCAGGCGCTGCAGCACCAGGCCGCGGAGGCCGGCGGCAACCGGGTGATCGCCACGACGGTGGTGGCGCTGATGGCGCGGCACGGGCATTTCGCCTGCCTCTGGGCCGGGGATTCGCGCGCCTACCTGCTGCGCGACGGCCTGCTGCAACGGGTGACGCGCGACCACTCCCTGGTGCAGGAGATGGTCGACCAGGGCGCGCTGACGGAGGAGGAAGCCGAGCAGCATCCGCAGGCCAACGTCATCCTGCGCGCCGTCGGGGCGTCGGGGGAGCTGCTGCTGGACAAGGTCTCGGGCCGGCTGGCGCCGGGGGACCGGCTGATGCTCTGCAGCGACGGGCTGTTCAAGGCAGTGCCCGAGGCGGAGATCCACGCCATGCTGCAGCAGGACGCCGATGCGGGGCAGCTGGTCGAGACCGCGGTCGCCCGTGGCGCGCGGGACAATGTCAGCGCGGTGATGCTGCACGTCGTGGGCTGAAGCGTCGCTTGTACGCGTGATCGACGGCTTCGGGCGCTGCGCCCTCAGGCGATCATGCTCCCGAGAAGCACAGGCGCCGCCGGAGAGCGCATGCGCTCCGCCAGCGCCGATCGCGTCCGGCACGCCGCGACGCGGCGCTCAGACCGGCACGCCGTTGAAGACGTCGAACCCCGTGCCGATCGACAGGCCGGAGAGGGTGTCGTCAGGGCCGAAGACCTCGTAGAAGAATTTCTTGAAGTTCAGGCTGAAGCTCTCGATCGGCCGCCCCTCGCTCGATCCCCCGACCGAGTAGGAGGAGATGACGCACGCCTCCAGCTTCATGCGCCACATCGTCTGCGGCTTCACGTTCGGACCGGTGGTGACGAACTGCAGCTCGACCTCCGCGGTGGTGCCGCGCAGGAGTTCCTGGACGATCTGCGCGCTGGTGGTGTCGATGAGCTTCGTGCAGCTGACGTCCTGCACGTTCACGCCCTGGCTGCCCTCGCTGCCCTTGCGCTGCGAGATCGAGGAGGTGAGGCCCCAGTTCAGCGTCAGCAATTCGATGAAGCCCTTGCGCCCCTGCACCTGGGCCTCGCCGGCGATGTTGGCGTGCTTCATGAACAAGGCCATGGCGTTCCTCCGGGAAGCTCGGCGGATCGTGCCGCGCCGGCGTGGCGAACGGTGGCGCAGCGGCGCCGGCGGTTGCCCGCCGGCGGCGCAGGCAGGCAGGCGAGGCGGCGCGGCCCCCGGACGGGGGCCGGCGCCGCGCCGCATCAGGCCTTGGCGGCGGCGGCCAGGTCCCAGGTGAAGCCGGAGTACTTGCCGGTCAGCCCGTCGCCGATCGGGTCGTAGCCGAACTCCACCTTGTCGAAGTTTAGCGTCAAGCTCTCGGTCGGGCGGTCGCCGCCGGAGGAGACGCTGAAGCCGGAGATGCCGCAGCCCTCGAGCTTGAGGATGACATAGGGCTTGGGCTCGTCCTCGCCGGTGCGGAGGAAGTGGATCTCGACCTTGCGGTCGAGCTTGCCCTTCAGCGCCTCCTCGAACAGCTTGACCGAGGTGGCGTCGGATTGCTTCGTCACCGTGATCTCGCTGACGCTGGCGACGCTGCCCTGGCGGGTCGAGGTGCCGCGCGCGGCGGCGACGGCTCGGCCGACGCCGAAGTTGAAGGAGCCCACCTCGAAGCAGTCGGTGTAGCCCTTGACCTTCGACTCGCCCTTCCACTCGGTGCACTTCACGAAGATCGACATGTCCCTCTTTCTCCTCTGTGGAAATCCACCCGGCTTCCCGTGGACGGCCCCCGCCGTCCTCTAGCCGAGCTCGTAGCGGAACCCGTCCCCCTCCCCCATCCCGACCGCGATGCGCGTGATCTCCCCGCCCTCGGCGAGCCGCGCCAGGATCAGCGCGGAAAGCTCCGGCAGCATGGTCCGGTTGAGGATGGTCTCGATGTTCCGCGCGCCGCTCTCGACCTCGCGGCAGCGGGCGATGATGGCGTCGGTCACCGCCTCCTCGGCGGTGAAGGCGACGCCGTAGCTCTCCTTCACGCGCCGCGCGATGCGGCGCAGGTTGATGCCGACGATCAGGCGCATCACCTCGTCGGTCAGCGGGTAGTAGGTGATGACGTTGCAGCGGCCGAGGAAGGCGGGCTTGAACACCTTCAGCAGGTCGGGGCGCAGCGCCTCGGTCAGCGCCTCGGGCTCGGGGCGCAGCTCGGGGTCGGCGCAGAGCTTGGCGATGGTGTCGGTGCCGGCGTTCGACGTCATGATGATGACGGTGTTGCGGAAGTCGATGTCCCGCCCCTCGCCGTCCTTCATCTGGCCTTTGTCGAAGACCTGGTAGAAGACGTCCTGCACGCCGGGATGCGCCTTCTCCATCTCGTCGAGCAGCACGACGGAATAGGGGCGCCGGCGCACGGCTTCCGTCAGCACGCCGCCCTCGCCGTAGCCGACATAGCCCGGCGGCGAGCCCATGAGGAGCGAGACCTTATGCTCCTCCTTGAACTCGCTCATGTTGATCGTCGTCAGGTTCTGCTCGCCGCCATAGAGCAGGTCGGCGACCGCGAGCGCCGTCTCGGTCTTGCCGACGCCCGAGGTGCCGGCGAAGAGGAAGACGCCGATGGGCTTCCTCGGATCCGTCAGCCCGGCGCGGTTGGTCTGGATCGCCTGCGCGACCGCCGCCAGCGCATGCGGCTGGCCGACCACCCGCTCCTCCAGCCTCTCCTTGAGCGTCAGGATGGTCTTGATCTCGTCGGCGACCATCCGACCGACCGGGATGCCGGTCCAGGTCTCGACCACCTCGGCGACGGCGCCGCCATCGACCACCGGATGGACCAGCGGCTCCTCGCCCTGCAGCGCGTGCAGCGCCTCGGTGACCGAGGCGAGTTCCGCCTTCAGCGCGCCGGCATCGGCGGGCGCGGCATCCGGCTGGAGGGTGGCCTCGATCTGCTCGCGCAGCGTGCGGATGCGCCCGACGAGGCCCTTCTCCTCCTCCCAGCGCGCCTGCAGCCGGGCAAGCTCGTCGGAGACCTTCGCGCGCTCCTCCTCGAGCGCGGTGCGGCGCGCGGCGTGGTCCGTGCCGGCGGCCTCCTCGCGCGCCACGGCGCCGAGCTCGGTGGCGATCAGCTCGAGCCGGCGCTGCCGGTCCTCGAGCGGCGCCGGCAGCGCCGCCTGGCTCATGCCGACGCGGGCGCAGGCGGTGTCGAGCAGCGACACGGCCTTGTCCGGAAGCTGGCGGGCCGGGATGTAGCGGGCGGAGAGCGCGCAGGCCTGCTCCACCGCCTCATCGAGGATGCGCACGCCGTGGTGCTTCTCGAGCGTGGCGACCAGGCCGCGCAGCATCGCCTGCGCCAGCGCGATAGAGGGCTCGCCCACCTGCACCACCTGGAAGCGGCGGGTCAGCGCGGCGTCCTTCTCGAAGTACTTCTTGTACTCGGCCCAGGTCGTCGCCGCGAGGCAGCGCAGCTCGCCGCGGGCGAGCGCGGGCTTGAGCAGGTTGGCGGCGTCGTTCTGCCCCTGCTGGCCGCCGGCGCCGATCAGCGTGTGCGCCTCGTCGATGAACATCACGATGGGCGTCGGGGAAGCCTTCACCGCGTCGATCACGCCCTTGAGGCGGTTCTCGAACTCGCCCTTCACGCCCGCGCCGGCCTGCAGCAGGCCGAGGTCGAGCGACATGAGCTTCACCTTGCGCAGCGCCTCGGGCACGTCGCCGGCGGCGATGCGCAGCGCGAGGCCCTCGGCGACGGCGGTCTTGCCCACGCCCGGCTCGCCGGTGAGGATCGGGTTGTTCTGCCGCCGGCGGGTGAGGATGTCGATCACCTGGCGGATCTCGCCGTCGCGGCCGAGGATCGGGTCGATCTTCCCCGCCTTCGCCTGCGCCGTCAGGTCGGTGCAGAACTGCTCGAGCGGGCCGGAACCGCGCGGCGCGCCCTCGCCGGGCGCCGCGCCCGCACCACCACCGGCACCGCCGCTGGCCTGCGCGGCGCTGCTCGCCTCCGCCGCCTCCTCGCTGCCCTCGGCGATCGGGATGAAGCCGCCGCGGCGCAGGCTGTCGCCCGGAATCGCCAGCAGCGAGGGCGCGCTCTCCTTCGCCGCCCGCACCAGCGCCTCGTCGGTCAGCAGCGCGGCCAGCAGGTGGCCCGAGCGCACCGGCGCCCCCGGCCCCTCGAGCGAGGCGACGACCCAGGCCTCGCGCAGCCAGGAGACGATGTCGGGCGAGAGCGAGGGCGCGCGTGCATTGCCGGTGCGCAGCTTGTCGAGCGCGCGGGTCAGCTCCGCCGCGACCCGCCCCGCATCCACGCCCTGCCGCGAGAGGATGATGGCGACGTCCGAGCCCTGCGTCTCCACCAGGCGCAGCAGCAGGTGCTCGATCTCGACGTTGTAGTGGGAGCGCGAGAGCGTCAGGCCCGCAGCCGCCTCGAGCTGCCGCCGGCACAGCGAGCCGAGGCGCCCCACCAGCGACTTCAGGTCGATCGCAACCATGGCGCCCCCCGCTGCCGCCGCCAGCGCCGGCCATGCGGCCGGCCGGATCCGAACGGTGCGGAAACTACGCATCTACGCGAGGCGCTGTCCAGGGTGTTAAACCTGACGGTGTCGCCCGTTCGCATGACGCGCGTCCGGAGCGTGGGGCGCGGCTCCGGGGGTGCGGCGGCGACGGTCGGTGTAAGGGGAATGGTGGCGCAGCCATGGCCGAGAACGTGATCGACACCGAGGCGCTGCTCGCGCCGCTGCCCGGCGGGGAGGGCGGCGCGGGGGAGGACCTGCGCGGCGACTACTCGCCCAGCTCGCCCTACCAGAAGCTGCGCGACGCCCGCAGCGAGGCGCGGGCCGAGGAACGCGCGCAGGATTCCAGCGGCGAGGACCCCGTGGTGCCCGCCGCCTGGCGCGAGGTGCGCAGCCTCGCCACGCTGTGCCTGGCCGGGAAGGCCAAGGATTTCGAGGTGGCGAGCTGGCTGGCCGAGGCGCTGGTGCGGCTGGAGGGGCTGGCCGGCCTCGCCGCCGCCGCGGCGCTGATCGAGGGCCTCGCCGATCGCTACTGGGAGCACGGCTTCCCGCAGCCCGATGAGGAGGGGCTCGAGGTGCGTTCGGCGCCGCTCGGCGGGCTCGCCGGCGAGGGCGCCGACGGCACCCTGATGCAACCGATCCGGCGCATCCCGCTGTTCCGCCGCGCCGATGGCAGGCCGGTCGGCCTGCATCTCTGGCTCGCCGCCGAGGACACGGCGATGCTCGGCGACGAGCAGCGGAAGGAGGCGCGGCTGGCCGCCGGCGTGCCCGACTTCGCCGCGCTGCAGAACGAAGCGCGCGCCGACCGCCAGCACCTGCGCGCGGTGGCCGAGGCGGCGCGGGACGCCAAGCGCGCCTGGACGGCGATGGACGCGAAGCTCGGCGAGCGCTTCGGCGCCGAGGCGCCGAGCACGCGACGGGTCAGCGAGGCGCTCGACCGCATCTTCGAGATCGGCGAGAGCATCCTCGGCACCATCGGCGAGGAGGCCTCCGGCGGCGCGGCGGCGGCCGCGGCGGAGGACGCCGGCGAAGGCCCCGCGGCCGATGGCACCGCACCGGTTGCCGGCGCCGCGGGGGCGGAACGCAAGGCGGTGCGCACGCGCGACGACGCGATCCGCCAACTCGAGGAGCTGGCCGAGTGGTTCCGCAAGACCGAGCCGCATTCCCCGCTCGCCTACACGCTGACCGATGCCGCGCGGCGCGCCAGGCTGCCGCTGCCCGAATTGCTGGCCGAGGTGCTGCCGGACGAGACGGCGCGCAGCGCCATGCTGTCGATCCTCGGCATCCGCGTCGTGCCGCCCGGCGAGGGCTGATCGACCGGGGGCCGTGCGCCGGGCGCATCCCCAGGGCGCATACGCAAGGCGGGTGATGCGCCGCGCCCGGCGGCGCGGTAGCGAGACGCGGGCGGGCGTCGGCGGGCCGCCGGCGCGGCGCGGGTCGGCGCGCCCTCGCCCGGCGCCAGTCCGGAGGATGCCGTTGCCCGGTCGCACGGCACCGCGTATCGTCGCAATCAGCGGTTGCCGGGGCGCATCCCGGAAACCGACCTGGAGATCACCCCAGATGAGCGGCAGCATCCACGACAAGTTGGCGCGGGTCCGCAAGCCCCGCGTGCATATTTCCTACCAGGTCGAGACCGAAGGGGCGCAGATCGAGCGGGAGCTGCCCTTCGTGGTCGGCGTGATGGGCGACTTCGCCGGCGACCCGACCGAGCCGCTCAAGCCGCTCGCCGAGCGCAAGTTCGTGCAGATCGACCGCGACAACTTCAACGACGTCATGGCGCGCGTCGCCCCCGGGCTGAACCTGAAGGTCGAGAACACGCTGGCCGGCGACGGCAGCCAGATGGCGGTGAACCTGAAGTTCAAGTCGCTCGAGGATTTCGAGCCGGCGAAGGTGGCCGAGCAGGTGCCGGCGCTCAAGGCGCTGCTCGAGACCCGCGCCAAGCTGCGCGACCTGATGAGCAAGGTCGACCGCTCCGAGCAGCTCGAGGGGCTGCTCGAGGAGGTGCTGCAGGACCAGGACAAGCTGGCGAAGCTCTCCTCCGAGCTCGGCCTCGACAAGAAGGACGCCTGAGCGATGAGCGAGACCCAGGGCGCGTCCGGCGCCGCCACGACGACGGTGGAGGAGGCCGGCCTCGGCCTGCTCGACCAGGTCATCGGCGCCACCAAGCAGACCGAGCGCGACCGCGCGCAGGAGCTGATCAAGGCGCTGACCGAGGAGGCGCTGAAGGGCACCGTCACCTACAGCCGCAACCTGACCCAGACCTTCGACCGCGCCATCGCCGCGCTCGACCAGAAGATCAGCACGCAGCTGAACGCGGTGATGCACCACGAGCGCTTCTCGAAGCTCGAAGGGTCCTGGCGCGGGCTGAACTACCTGGTGATGAATTCCGAGACCGGCACCAGCCTGAAGCTCAGGATGCTGAACATCTCGAAGCGCGAGCTGTCGCGCGACCTGCAGCGCGCGGTCGAGTTCGACCAGAGCCAGACCTTCAAGAAGCTCTACGAGAACGAGTTCGGCTCCCCCGGCGGCGAGCCCTATGGCTCGATCATCGGCGACTACGAGTGGACCAACCACCCCGACGACATCGAGACGCTGCGCCTGATGTCGAACGTCGCGGCGGCCGCCTTCGCGCCCTTCATCTCGGCCGCGGCGCCGCAGATGATGGGCTTCGACAGCTGGACCGAGCTGACCAAGCCGCGCGACCTCGCCAAGATCTTCGAGACCGCCGAGTACACCAAGTGGCGCAGCTTCCGCGACACCGAGGACAGCCGCTTCGTCGTGCTGACCATGCCGCGCACCCTGGCGCGCCTGCCCTACGGCGCCGGCACCGTCCCGGTCGAGGAGTTCGGCTACGAGGAGGCGCCCTATGACGAGGCCGGCCGCCCGAAGGCGATGAACCACGACGACTACTGCTGGATGAACGCCGCCTATGTCATGGGCGCGCGCATGACCGACGCCTTCTCGCAGTACGGCTTCTGCGTGGCGATCCGCGGCGCCGAGGGCGGCGGCAAGGTCTCCAACCTGCCGACCCATGTCTTCACCTCCGACGACGGCGACACCGACTCCAAGTGCCCGACCGAGGTCGGCATCACCGACCGGCGCGAGTTCGAGCTCTCCAACGCCGGCTTCCTGCCGCTCTGCCACTACAAGAACACCGACTACTCGGTGTTCTTCGGCGCGCAGACCTGCCAGAAGCCGAAGAAGTACGACCGGCCGGAGGCGACCGCGAACGCCGCCATCTCCGCCCGCCTGCCCTACCTGATGGCCACGGGCCGCTTCGCCCACTTCCTGAAGGTGATGGCGCGCGACAAGATCGGCTCCTTCATGGAGGCCACGGACTGCGAGGCCTGGCTGAACCGCTGGATCGGCAACTACGTCAACGCCAACCCCTCGGCCGGCCCGGAGACCAAGGCGAAGTACCCGCTGCGCGACGCCCGCGTGGAGGTGAAGGAGATCCCGGGCAAGCCCGGCTCCTACAATGCCATCGCCTACCTGCAGCCCTGGCTGCAGATGGAGGAGCTGACCACCTCCATGCGCATGGTCGCGCGCATCCCGCAGAAGCAGTAGCGGCCGGCGGCGGGCGGGCGTCGCATGGACCTGCCCCCACCACCGGGCGAGGCGGCACCCGGGCCCGCCCTCGCCGGCCCGGCACCCGCCGCGCCACCACCCGAACCGGCGGCACGCGACGGCGTGCTGGCCGGTACTTTCCTCGGCCGTGCCGGCGCGGCGCGGGCCGAGGCGCTGGCGGATTTCCTCGCCGAGCCCTCGCCCGCCGCGGCGCTACGCCGCTGGTTCGGCGAGGCCACGCTGGCGCGTCTCCTCGCCCCCACCGACCCCGCCGACCCCGACCCGCGCGGCACCGCCATGGCGCGCCTCGAGGAGGCGGTGGACCGCGACATCGCCGCCCTCGACGCCGCGCTCACCGCCCAGCTCGAGGCGGTGCAGCACGCCGAGCGCTTCCGCCGCCTCGAAGGCTCCTGGCGCGGCCTCTGGTGGCTGGCCGGGCGCATCCCCACCGGCAGCGGCCAGCAGCGCGTGCGTGTCCGCCTGCTCGTGCTGCGCTGGGCCGAGCTCTGCCGCGACTTCGAGCGCGCCGCCGAGTTCGACCAGAGCCAGCTCTTCCGCAAGGTCTACGAGGACGAGTTCGGCATCGCCGGCGGCGAGCCCTTCGGCCTGCTCTGCGGCGACTGGCAGCTGCGCGCCTTCCCCGGCCCCGGCAGCCCGACCGACGACGTCAGCGGCCTCGACGGCCTGGCCGCGGTGGCCGCCGCCGCCTTCTCGCCCACCGTCGTCGCCGCACATCCGGCGCTGCTCGGCCTCGACGACTTCGCCGGGCTCGGCGCCGCGGCCGACCCGGTGGCGCCGCTGCGCGGCCAGGAATGGCGGCGCTGGCGCAACCTGCAGGACCGCGACGACGCGCGCTTCCTCGGCGTGCTGCTGCCTCGCGCCCTCGCCCGCGGCGCCTGGCCCGACGAGGGCACCCGCGCCGACGGCTTCCGCTTCCGCCCCGATCCCGGCCAGCCCGGCGCCCGCGCCTGGATGAGCCCGGTCTATCCCTTCGCCGCCATCGTCATGCGCGCCTTCGCCGCCTGGGGGTGGCCGGCCGATATCCGCGGCGCCGCCATCGGCGAGGCGCCGCAGGGCGGCGTGGTCGATCGCCTGCCGGTCGAGCGCCTGCCCTCCGACCCGCCGGGCGCGCCGCCGCCGCGCGCCCCGGTCGAGGTGGCGCTGACCGACGACCAGGAGCGCCAGCTGGTGGAATCCGGGCTGCTGCCGCTGATCGGCCTCGATGCCGGGCTGCCGGAGGCGGTCTTCGCCGCCGCCCCCAGCCTGCACCGGCCGCCGCGCATGGGCGGGCCGGCCGACAGCGCCCTCGCCGCCGCCGGCAACCAGCGCCTCTCGGCCCAGTTCAACGCCATGCTCTGCGTCAGCCGCTTCGCCCATTGCGTGAAGATCATGGGGCGGCAGATGGTCGGCTCCTTCCAGACCGCCGACGAGATCCAGGCCAACCTGCAGGAATGGCTGCTGCAATTCGCCTCGGCCAGCAGCAATGCCAGCGGCGAGAGCGGCGCGCGCCAGCCGCTGCGCAACGCCCGGGTCGAGGTGACCGAGCTGCCGGGCAAGCCCGGCGTCTTCGGCTGCACCATCCATCTCCAGCCGCACTACCAGCTCGACGAGGTCGGCGCGGCCTTCCGCCTCGTCACCGAGCTCGACGCCCCGCGGGCCGCGGCGTGAGCCGCAGCCCGGCCGCGCCATCCATGAGGAAGCACCCGCGATGAGCGACATCAGCGACGCCTTCGACCGCGGCGACCTGCCCGCCGCCCTCGCCGCCGCCACCGCGCAGGTGCGCGCCAAGCCGCGCGAGGCCGGGCTGCGCTGGCTGCTGGCCGAGATGCTGCTGTTCTCGGGCCAGGTCGAGCGGGCCGACCGCGCGCTCGACGCCGTCATCGAGGAGGAGCCCTCGCCGGCGGTGCTGGAATTCCGCCGCCTCCTGCGCGCCGAGGAGGCGCGGCGCCAGGTCTTCGCCGAGGGACGGCCACCGAAGTTCCAGGGCGAGGACGCGACGCCGGCCCAGGCCGCCGCGCTGCGCGCCATCACCGAGGCGCGGCTCGGCAACCCGGCCGCCGCCGCCGCCGCCGCCGCCGAGGCCGAGGCGCTGCGCCCGCGTGCGCCGGGCTCGGTCGAGGGCGCGGACGGCCAGGCGACCGCCTTCGACGACCTGCGCGACGCCGACGACCTCTTCGCGCCCACGATCGAGGTGCTGACCACCGCCGGCGAGTACATGTGGGTGCCGGTCGAGCGCATCGCCGCGCTGGAGTTCGAGGCGGCGCGGCGCCCGCGCGACCTCTATTGGCGGCGCACCGCCATCACCCTCAAGGACGGCACCGAGGGCGTGGTCTACCTGCCCGCCATCTACCCCTGGACCGGCACGCCGCCCGCGCCCGCCCTGCTGCTCGGCCGCGAGACGGACTGGAGCGGCGACGGCGCGGCGGGCGGCCCGGTGCGCGGCATCGGCCAGCGCGTTCTGCTCGCCGGCGAGGAGGCCCTGCCGCTGCGCGACGCGGCGCTGCTGCGCTTCGAGTGACCATGGCGCCGGCCACCCGCCGCGCGGGCGCGGCATGAGCGACGACCTCAGCATCCAGGGCGCGCGGATCCGCCTGCCCGTGCTCGACCGGCTGCTCGACAGCGACCCGGACGCGCCGCGCGACCCGGCGCAGACCACGCAGATGGCGATCGACGTCATCCGCAACGCCGTGCGCCGCGACATCGAGGGGCTGCTGAACGCCCGGCGCGGCCGGCGCCCGCTGCCGCGCGCCCTGGCCGAGCTGCCGCTCTCGCCGCTCGGCTACGGCATCCCGGACCCCACCGCCGGCAGCTTCACCGACGAGGACCGGCGCCAGGGCCTGGCCGCCGAGATCGAGGCGACGATCCGCCGCTTCGAGCCGCGCCTGGCCGCGGTGCGCGTCACGCTCGCCAAGCTGCCGCGCGACATGCGCGACCCGCTGCTCGACCGCACGCTGCGCATCAAGGTGGATGCGGTGCTGCGCTCCGACCCGGTGCCGGAGCCGGTCTCCTTCGAGACGTTGCTGCGCCCCGCGACGCTCGACGTCGCCGTGCGCGAAGCCTGAGGCCCAGGCCGCCATGTCCGAGACGCTGCTGCCCTACTACAACCGCGAGCTCGGCGCGATCCGCCGGGAGGCCGCGGAATTCGCCGACGCCTTCCCCAAGGTGGCCGGCCGCCTCCGGCTCTCGGCCGAGGCGGTGGACGACCCCTTCGTCGCGCGGCTGCTGGAGGGCGTGGCCTTCCTCGCCGCCCGCGTGCAGCACCGGCTCGACGACGAGCTGCCCGAGCTCTCGGACGCGCTGCTCGAGATGCTCTCGCCGCATCTCCTCGCCCCGGTGCCCAGCATGACCACGCTGAAGCTGGCCGCGGCGCCGGAGATGCGGGCGCCGGCGCGCGTGCCGCGCGGGCTGATGGTGGAGACCGACCCGGTGCGCGGCGAGCCGGTGCGCTTCCAGACCTGCCACGAGGTCACGCTCTGGCCCCTGGTGCTGGAGCAGGCGCGGCTGATGGGGCTGCCGCTGGCCGCGCCGGCCAACCCGCGCGCCGCCGGCGCCGTGGCCTGCCTCCGCCTCTCCTTCCGCACCCTCGCGCCCGACCTGCCGGTCTCGGCGCTCTCGCTCGAGGACGGGCGGGGGCGGGCGGGCGGGCTCGACCGGCTGCGGCTCTACCTGCACGGCATCGGCACCGCGGCGGCGACGCTGCACGAGCTGCTGGCGACGGCGACGCTCTCGGTCGCGCTGGCGGACGGGCCGGCCGATCCGCGCCCCACCATCCTCGGCCCCGAGGCGCTGCGCCCGGCCGGCTTCGAGGCCGAGGAGGCTGCGCTGCCCTGGCCGCGCCGCGCCTTCTCCGGCCACCGGCTGCTGACCGAGTACTTCGCCTTCCCCGAGAAGTTCCTCTACATCGACCTCGACGGGCTGGAGGCGCGCAGCCTGGTGCAGGCCTCCGACCGGCTGGAGGTCTTCGTCTACCTCTCCCGCGCCCTGCCCGCGCTCGAGCGCAGCGTGACGGCCGAAAGCTTCGCGCTCGGCTGCACCCCGGCGGTCAACCTCTTCCCGCAGCGCTGCGAGCCGATCACGCTGGACGGCACGCGCAGCGAGTGGCTGGTGGTGCCGGATGCGCGACGGCCCGTCGCGCTCGAGATCTACGGCATCGAGGGGGTGCGCGAGAGCCGGCCCGACGGCACCCGCCGCCCCGTGCTGCCCTTCCACCGCCTCGGCCGCGCCGGTGGGCCGGCGGACACCGAGGCGGAGCGCGCCGCACCGGTGAACTACATCGCCTCCCGCCGTCCGGCGCTGCCGCCGCTCGGCGGCACGCAGACCCTGCTGATGCTGCGCGATGCCGGCTTCGACCCCGCCGCCCCGGCCGACGGCGTGCTGACGGTGGAAGCGCTCTGCTGCAACCGCGACCTGCCGGCCATGCTGCCCTTCGGCGGCGGCCAGCCGAAGCTGCGCGTCGCCGCCGGCTCGGCCGCCGCGAGCGCCGAGGCGCTGTCGCCGCCGACGCCGACCCTGCGGCCCTCGCTGCGGGAGCGCGGCGCCTGGAAGCTGATCTCGCATCTCGCGCTGAACCACCTCTCGGCCGCCGGCGGCGAGGAGGGGGCGGCGGCGCTGCGCGAGATCCTGCGCCTGCACGACCTGCGCGACACCGCCGAGAGCCGCGCCGCGCTCGGCGCGCTGCTGGCGGTGGAGGCGGCGCCGGGCGTCGCCCGGCTGCCCGGCGGGCGGCCGGGGGCGATGGTGCGCGGGCTCGAGGTGACGCTGACCTTCGACGCGCAGGCCTGGCAGGGCGGCGCGCTCTTCCCGCTGGCGGCGGTGCTGGAGCGCTTCCTGGCGCAGCAGGTCTCGGTGAATGCCTTCGTGCGCACCCGCGTCGCGCTGCGCGGCAGGCCCGGGGAGCTGATGCGCTTCGCCCCGCGCAGCGGCACGCGGACCCTGCTGTGAGCGGGCCGGCGGAGACCGCTCCCGCGCCGGGGAGCGATGCCCCCGCGCCCGCGCCAGGCGGC
>CAYNYQ010000055.1:0-18718 GCA_964401305.1 uncultured Acetobacteraceae bacterium
TGACCATGGGCGGCGAGCCCACCTTCATCGCCGCCGACGACATGGACGCGCCGGAGTGGAATTTCGACGCCCTCGGCCCGACCAAGCGGCGCTATGCCGGGCGGCTGCTGCGCCGGCTCGCGCCGCTCTGGGCGCCGGGCGCGGCCCTGCAATACGCCCTGGGCAAGCACTATCCCGGCGAGCAGCTGCCGCGCTGGGCGCTCCATGCGCATTGGCGCCGGGATGGCGAGCCGGTCTGGCGCGACCCGGCGCTGCTCGCCTCGGACGACGACAGCGGCGCCGCCACCGCCGGCGACGCGGCGCGCTTCGCCGAGATCCTGGCCGAGCGGCTGCAGGTCGACCCCGCCCTGGTGAACCCGGCGCACGAGGACATCCACTACTACCTCTGGCGGGAGAAGCGCCTGCCGGCCAATGTCGTGGTCGAGGACGCGAGGCTGCGCGACCCGCTGGAGCGTGCGCGCCTCGCCCGGGTCTTCGGCCAGGGCCTCGCCTCGCCGGTCGGCGCCGTGCTGCCGCTGCGCCGCGTCATCCAGGACGGCACGCGGCGCTGGCAGTCCGGCCGCTGGTTCTTCCGCGACGGCACGCTCTTCCTGATCCCGGGGGACAGCCCGATCGGCCTGCGCCTGCCGCTCGACTCCCTGCCCTGGATGTCGGAGGCGGATGCGGCGCGCTTCTTCGAGACCGAGCCCGATCCCTTCGCCCCGCGCGACGCCCTTCCGCCGCGCGACGCGCTGGGCGGCACCCCCGCCGATGCGCTGCTGCGCCAGCTCCGCGAGCAGCGCCGCCTGCCCGGCGAGGCGGCCGCCGGCCCCGGCATGGAGGGCTTCCGCCCCGTGCCGCAGGAGTTGCCGGTCGTCGGCCGCTCCGACCCCGGCGTGGTGCGCACCGCGCTCTGCGTCGAACCGCGCGGCGGCCTGCTGCATGTCTTCCTGCCGCCGCTCTTCGCCGCCGAGGACTGGCTCGACCTCGCCGCCGCCGTCGAGGCGACGGCGGCCGAGACCGGCAACAAGGTGATCCTGGAGGGCTACCTGCCGCCCCGCGACCCGCGGCTGAACCACTTCTCCGTCACCCCGGACCCGGGCGTGATCGAGGTGAACATCCACCCCGCCGCCTCCTGGCCGGAGATGGTCGAGCGCACCGAGCAGCTCTACGAGGAGGCGCGCCAGGTCGGGCTCTCGGCCGAGAAGTTCATGCTCGACGGCCGGCATGTCGGCACCGGCGGCGGCAACCACGTGGTGATGGGCGCCGCCACGCCCGCCGAGAGTCCCTTCCTGCGCCGGCCCGACCTGCTGAAGTCGCTGCTCGGCTTCTGGCACAACCATCCGAGCCTGAGTTTCCTGTTCAGCGGCCTCTTCATCGGCCCCTTCAGCCAGCACCCGCGCGTCGACGAGGCGCGGCAGGACGCGGTGCGCGAGCTGGAGATCGCCTTCTCGAAGATCAGGGCCTACGAGGAGGCGCCGCCCTGGGTCGTGGACCGCCTCTTCCGCAACATCCTCGCCGACGTCACCGGCAACACCCACCGCACCGAGTTCTGCATCGACAAGATGTATGCGCCGGAGACGGCCTCCGGCCGGCTCGGCCTGGTCGAGTTCCGCGCCTTCGAGATGCCGCCGCATGCGCAGATGTCGGCGGCGCAGATGCTGCTGATGCGCTCGGCCGTCGCCGCCTTCTGGCAGCAGCCCTATGAGCGCCGCCTGGTCCGCTGGGGCACGCGCATCCACGAGGACTTCATGCTGCACCACGTGGTGCGGCAGGATCTCGGCGATGCGCTGGAGGAGCTGGCGGCCATGGGCTTCCCGCTCGACGCCGCCTGGTTCCGCCCGCACCTCGAATTCCGCTTCCCCCGCCTCGGCGAGGTCACGGTGCGCGGCATGGGGATCGAGCTGCGCCACGCGCTCGAGCCCTGGCACGTGCTGGGCGAGGAGCCGGCCGCCGGCGGCACCGCGCGCTATGTGGACAGCAGCACGGAACGGGTGCAGGTCACCCTCTCCGGCTTCGTGGAGGAACGCTACGTGCTCGCCTGCAACGGGCATGCGGTGCCGCTGACGGCGACCGAGAGGGCCGGCGAATACGTCGGCGCGGTGCGCTTCAAGGCCTGGAACCCGCCCTCCGCCCTGCACCCCACCGTGGGCGTGCAGTCGCCGCTGGTCTTCGACCTCTACGACCGCTGGACCGGGCGCAGCCTCGGCGGGCTGACGCACCATGTCGTGCATCCCGGCGGGCGCAGCTACGAGGACCTGCCGGTGAACGCGAATTCGGCCGAGGCGCGCCGGCGCAGCCGCTTCATGCCCTTCGGCCACACGCCGGGGCCGATGCCCGAGCCGCGGCTGGACGTGGCGCCGGAGGCGCCGCGGACCCTCGACCTGAGGCGGCTGGCCTAGGGGTGCGGCGGCTTCGCCCGGCAGGGGAACCCGCGCCCTGGGCGGCGCCCCGCCGATGATGCCCGCCGACCCGCTCGACGAGATGGTCGACGGCCAGGGCGGCTTCCGCCCGCACTGGCGTCCCCTGCTCGGCGCCCTCGCCCAGCTCGGCGCCGAGACCCTGGCCGAGCGCGCCCAGGCGCGCGACGAGGCCATGGCCGACGACGCGCTCGCCCAGCCGCCGCGGCCATCGGCGACGCCGCGGCGCTGCGACCTGATCCCGCTGATCCTCCCCCCGGCCGAATTCGCTGCGCTCGAGTCCGGCCTCGCCCAGCGCGCCGCGGCCATCGAGGCGCTGCTGCAGGACGTCTACGGACCGCAGCACCTGCTGGCCGAGGGGCTGCTGCCGCCGGCCCTGGTCTTCGCCAACCCCGCCTTCCTCCGCCCCTGCCGCAGCGTCGCGCCCCGCCCGGCCGGCGCGCCTCTGCTGCAGAGCTATGCCGCCGACCTGCTGCGCGGCGCGGATGGCGCCTGGCGCGTGGTCGCCGACCGCACCGCCTGCCCCGCCGGCCTCGCCCGCGCGCTGGAGAACCGCGACCTGCTGGCCCGGCTGGTGCCGGAGCTCTTCCGCACGCGCCCGCTGCGGCCGCTGCGCCCCTTCCTCGACCTCTGGCAGGATGCGCTCGCCCGCCTGGCGCCGGAGGGCTCGGCCGTGGCGCTGCTCTCCCCCGGGCCGCGCGGCGCCGACTGGTTCGAGCAGGTGCTGCTCGCCCGCCATCTCTCCTGCGCGCTGGTCGAGGGCGGCGACCTGACCGTGCGCGACGGCGCGCTCTACCTCAAGACGCTGCGCGGCCTCTCGCGCATCGGCGTGCTGCTGCGCCGGCAGGATGGCCGCAGCATCGACCCGCTGGAGCTCGACCCGGATCCGGTCGGCGGCGTGGTCGGGCTGCTGGACGCGGCGCGGGCCGGGGCGGTGCGCATCGTCAACGACCCCGGCGCCGGCCTGGCCGAGGCGCCGGCCATCGCCGCCTTCCTCCCCGCCCTCGCGCCGCGGCTGGTCGGCGAGGCGCTCCTCCTGCCCCAGGCGGAGACGCTCTGGCTCGGCGAGCCGGCGGTGCGGGCCCGCGTCGGCGAGGATCTCCGCCCCTGGCTGGTGCGCCGGGCGCTGGACGGCACGCTGCCCTCGGTGCGCGCCGGCCAGCTGGCGCCCGAGGCGCGGGCCGCGCTCGCCGCCCGGCTGATGGCCGCGCCGGCGGACTGGGCGGTCTCGGCCGCCATGCTGCCTTCCGTCGCCCCCTGCGCCGGGCCGGATGGCCGCCTCGCGCCGCGGCCGATCATGCTGCGCCTCTTCCTGGTGCATGACGGCAGCGCCTGGCGGGCCCTGCCCGGCGGCCTCGCCCGCACCCTTCCCGGGCCCGAGGAGCCGCCCGGCGGCGCCCCCCTCGGCAAGGATGTCTGGGTGCCGGCCGAGGATCCGGAGGAGGGCCGGCCGCTGATCGCCCTTGGCGCCCTGCCGGCGGCGACGCCGCTGCCGATCCGCCGCGCCTCCGGCGACCTGCCGAGCCGGGTGGCCGACGATTTCTACTGGCTCGGCCGCTACCTGGAGCGGCTCGAGGCCTCGGCCCGGCTGCTGCGCAGCGCCGCCGCCCGGCTCGCCCGGCCGAGCCCCACCGGGCGCGAGATGGCGGAGCTCGACACCCTCGCCCGTTGCCTGGTCCGCGCCGACCTGCTCTCGGCCGAGGCCGGCCAGGGGCTCGGCGCCGCCGCCATGACCGAGGCGCTGCTGCGCGCCGCCGGCGAGGGCGGGCCGCTGGCCGGGCAGTTCGCCCAGGTCGGCCGGCTGGCCGGCGTGCTGCGCGACCGGCTGACCGGCGAGATGCAGGCCGCGATCGCCGCCTCGCTGCGCGGCCTTGGCGAGCGGCTGCGCGGCACCGCGGCGGGCCCGGCGACCGCCGGGGCGGGCATCGGCCGGCTCGCGGCCGTGGCGGACGGCATCCTGGCCTTCGCCGCGACCGTCGCCGGGCTCGCGGCGGAGAACATGGTGCGCGGTGGCGGGCGGCTCTTCCTCGATTTCGGTCGGCGGGTCGAGCGGGCGCAGAGCATCGCCGCCTGGGTCGCCCGCGCGCTCGACCAGCCCGGCGCCCTGGCGCAGCCGGCGCGGATCGAGCCCGGGCTCCGCCTCGCGCTCGAGCTCTGCGATTCGGTCATCACCTATCGCAGCCGCTACCTCAGCCAGGTGCAGCCGGCGCCGGTGCTGGACCTGGTGCTGGCCGATGCGGGCAATCCGCGCGGCCTGGCCTTCCAGCTTGCCGCCGCCCGGGACATGCTGGCGGAGCTCGAGGCGGTGGAGGGGGGGCCTTCCGCCGGCCTCGCCGGCATGGCGGAGCGGCTGGTGGAGGAGGTGCAGGCAATGGTCGATGCGGTGGCCCGGTCCCCCGCCCAGGCGGAGGCGGCGCTTGCCCTGCCACCCCGGCTCGCGGCGCTGGAGGGCGCGGTGGCGGCGCTGTCGGACCGCGTCTCCGGCCGCTTCTTTGCGCTGCTGCCGGTGGCGCACAGCCTCGGCCTGGAGAGCGCGGCGGCCGGCGAGGCGGTCCCCACCCGGCCCGGCGTCGCGTGACGCCGCCGGCCCGGGGCGGACAGAGGGCAGCGCCGGCCCGGGCATGAGGTACCGCGTCCGCCATGCAACGCGCTACGACTACGCCGCGGGCGTGGACCTTGCCGCGCACCTGCTGCACCTGACGCCGCGGGCGGACCTTCTCGGGCAGCAGGTGGCCGCGGCCGCGATCCGCGCCACGCCGGTGCCGTCGCGGCGGCAGGAGGCACTGGACCACTACGGCAACACCGCGACCTGGCTGTTCCTCGATGCGCCCCACACGACCTTCGAGGTGGTGGCGGAGTCCGAGGTGGAGGTCCTCTTCCCCGCCCCGCCCGAGCCCGGCGCGTCCCTGCCCTGGGAGGCGGTGGCCGCCGCGGCCACGGGGCGCGCCGGCCCGGGCGGCGGCGCCTGGCAGGCGGCGGAATTCGCCGAGGGCAGCCCCATGGCGCCGCCCAGCCGCGGCGCCGGCGCCTATGGCGCGCCGAGCTTCCCGGCCGGCCGGCCGGTGCTTGAAGGGCTGCTCGACCTGAATGCGCGCATCCGCCGCGACTTCGCCTTCCGCGCCGGCGTCACCACCATCGCCACCCCGGTCGAGGAGGTGCTCGCCCGGCGCCAGGGGGTCTGCCAGGACTTCTCCCACCTGATGGTGGCGGCGCTGCGGGCGCTCGGCCTGCCGGCGCGGTACGTCTCGGGCTACATCCGCACGCGCCCGCCGCCGGGACAGCCGCGGCGGCGCGGCGCCGACCAGTCGCATGCCTGGGTGGGCGCCTGGCTCGGGCCCGGGGCGGGGTGGGTGGATCTCGACCCCACCAATGCGCTGGTCGTGCGGGACGAGCACGTGGTGCTGGGCTGGGGCCGGGATTTCGGCGATGTCAGCCCGGTGCGGGGCGTGGTCCTCGGCGGCGGGGCGCATACCCCGTCGGTCTCCGTGGACCTCGAGCCGCTCGGCGAGGAGCCGCTGGGCAGCCCGCGGCGCATCGCGGCCGGCGCCTCGGGTTGACCCCGCCCGGCGACGGAACCTTCCACCCCGCCGCGCGTCCCCTTCGCCGATGAGGCTGTTCCGCTGCCAATCCTGCGGCCAGGTGCTGCACTTCGAGAACACGCGCTGCGAGCGGTGCGGCCATGCGCTCGGCTTCCTGCCGGCGCCGGCGACGCTCTCGGCGCTGGAGCGCGACGGCCGCGCCTGGCGGGCGCTCGCCCAGCCCGAGGGGCGCTTCCGCTACTGCGCCAATGCCGATCACGATGCGTGCAACTGGCTGGTGCCGGCGCGCTCGTCCGAGGCGCTCTGCCGCTCCTGCCGGCACAACCGCACGGTGCCGGACCTCGCCGTGCCGGAGAATCTGGTGCCCTGGCGGCGGTGGGAGACGGCGAAGCGGCGCCTGGTCTACACGCTGCAGAAGCTGCAGCTGCCGCTGCCCGACCGCACGCAGGACCCCGAGCGCGGGCTCGCCTTCGACGTGCTGGCCGACCCGCCGGTCGGCGCGCCGGTGATGACCGGCCATGCCGAGGGGCTGATCACCCTGGCGCTGCCGGAGGCCGATGATGCCGAGCGCGAACGGCGCCGCGCCGCCATGGGCGAGCCCTATCGCACCCTGCTCGGCCATGTGCGGCACGAGAGCGGGCATTTCTACTGGGAACGGCTGGTGCACGATGGCGGGCGGCTGGAGCCCTTCCGCGCCCTCTTCGGCGACGAGCGGCAGGACTATGCCGCGGCGCTGGCCCGCCACCATGCCGAGGGCCCGCCGGCCGACTGGCAATCGGGCTTCGTCAGCGCCTACGCCACCGCACACCCTTGGGAGGATTTCGCCGAATCCTGGGCGCACTGGCTGCACATGCTCGACACGCTGGAGATGGCGGATTCGCTGCGCCTCTCCGTCAACCCGCGTCTCGACGAGGACGGCACGCTGCAGACCGAGATCGGCTTCGACCCCTATGCCGCGCCCGACATCGCCAGCCTGCTGGAGCACTGGGTGCCGCTCACCCACGCGGTGAACAGCCTCAACCGCTGCATGGGCGCGCCGGATCTCTACCCCTTCGTGCTCTCCGCGCGGGCGGTGGAGAAGCTCGGCTTCGTGCACGCCCTGGTGCGCGACGCGCAGGCGCGGTGAGCGCGCTCAGCAGGCGCTGGCGTGCCGCTGCCTGACGAGGCGGAGCACCTCCTCCGGGTCCTCGGCCCACCAGCGGCGGGAGAGGATCTCGACCTCGGTGAAGCCGCGATAGCCCGCCGCCTCCGCCATGGCGCGGATGGCCGGGATGTCGATCACGCCGTCGCCGGGCATGCCGCGGTCGAAGACGAGATCCGTCGTCGGCACCAGCCAGTCGCAGGCGTGGAAGGCGGCGATCCTGCCCTCGGCCCGCGCCATCTGCCGCGCGAGGTCCGGATCCCACCACACATGGTAGACATCGACGGCGACCGCGGTGCCCTCGCCGAAGGCCTCGCAGAGATCGAGCGCCTGGCCCAGCGTCGAGAGCACGCTGCGGTCGGCGCAGGTCATCGGGTGCAGCGGCTCGAGCGCGAGGGTCACGCCGGCGGCGCGCGCCTCCGGCAGCACGGCGGCGAGGCCGTCGCGAAACATCGCGCGCCCGCCGGGCAGGTCCTTCGACCCCGGCGGCAGCCCGCCGCCCAGCACCACCAGGCATCGCGCGCCGAGCGCATGGGCCTCGGCGATGGCGCGGCGGTTGTCCTCGATGGCGGCGCGGCGGCCTGCTTCGTCGGCGGCGGGGAACATGCCGCCGCGGCAGAGCCCGGTGACCGTGAGCCCGGCCTCGCGGATCGCGCGCGCCGCCTGTGCCAGGCCCATCTCCGCCACCTTGTCGCGCCAGGGCGAGATGCCCGGGATGCCGTGGCGCGCGCAGCCCTCGATGCACTGCGCCAGCGTCCAGCGGTCGCGGACGGTGACGGTGTTGAGGCTGAGGGGACCCGGCGCGCCCATCACGCGACGCCGTGCACGGCGAGGAGCTGGCGCATGCGTGCCGCTGCCATCTCCGGGTCGCGCAGCAGCCCGGCCTTGTCGGCCAGCCGGAAGAGCTCGGCGAAGTGGCGGATGGAGCGCGCCGATTGCTGCCCGCCGACCATCACGAAGTGGTCCTGGTGCCCGTTCAGCCAGGCCATAAAGACGACGCCGGTCTTGTAGAAGCGGGTGGGCGCCTTGAACACGTGGCGGGAGAGCGGCACCGTCGGCGCCAGGATGTCATGGAAGGTGGAGAGGTCGTTGCGCGCCAGCGAGGCCAGCGCGCCGCCCACCGCCGGCGCGATCGGGTCGAAGATGCCGAGCAGCGCGTCGGAATGGCCCTGCGCGTCGCCGGCGATCAGCTCGGCGTAGTTGAAGTCGTCGCCGGTGTACATGCGCACCGAGGCCGGCAGGCGGCGGCGCATGGCGATCTCCTTGTCCTTGTCAAGGAGGGAGATCTTCACGCCGTCGACCTTCGCCGCATGCGCGTGGATCACCTGCAGCGCCGTCTCCATCGCCGCCATGTGGTCGGCATTGCCCCAGTAGCCTTCCAGCGCCGGGTCGAACATCTCGCCGAGCCAGTGGATGATCACCGGCTCCCGCACCGCCGCCAGGATGCGGTCGTAGACGCGGACATAGTCCTCCGGCCCGCGCGCCGCCTTGGCCAGGGCGCGCGAGGCCATCAGGATGATGCGCCCGCCCATCGCCTCGACCGCCTCGCACTGTTCCTCGTAGGCGCGGATCACGTCGTCGATGGTGACGTCAGGGCCGGGGGCGAGGTGGTCCGTGCCGGCGCCGCTCGCCATCACCGCGCCGGGGATGTCGCGCATCGCGTCCAGGCTGCGCCGGATCAGCGCCTGCGCGGCCGTCCAGTCGAGCCCCATGCCGCGCTGCGCGGTGTCCATCGCCTCCGCCACGCCGAGGCCGAGCGACCAGAGGTAGCGGCGGTAGGCGATGGTGCGGTCCCAATCCACCGCGGCGTCGAGCCAGGGATCCTGCTCGGCCAGCGGATCGGCGACGACATGTGCGGCGGCCAGCGCGATGCGCGGGAAGGGCGGCGTTGCCCTGGGGAAGTCGCGCGGCGCGCCGGTGCTGTAGGGCGCGAGCGTGCCGCTCTCCGTCGGCAGGGTCAGGGTCGGCATGGCGGGGCCTCGGGTTGCGGTGGTATGGGGGCGGCGGGAGGACCACCACGATGCATCATCGCCGCAGCCTGCTGATCGCCGCCGGCGCGCTCGCCGCGCCCCTGCCGCTGCGCGCGCAGGGCAGCTGGCCGGATCGCCCGGTGCGCATCATCGTGCCCTTCCCGCCGGGCCAGGCGGCGGATCTCGTCACGCGCATCGTCGCCGACGAGCTTTCCCGTCGCTGGCCGCAGCGGGTGGTGGTGGAGAATCGCGGCGGCGGGGCCGGTGCGCCGGCGCTGGAGGCCGGCGCCCGCGCCGCGCCCGACGGCTACACGCTGATCGCCGGCACCAGCGGCACGCTGGGCGTGAACCCCTCCGTGCTGCCCAACATTCCCTACGACGCGGAGAGGGATTTCGCCTTCATCACCAACGTCGCCATGGTGCCGCTGCTGATCGTGGCGCATCCCGGCTTCGCCGCGAACACGCCGCAGGAGCTCATCGCCATGGCGAAGGCGCGGCCCGGCGCGATCGACATGGCCTCGGCGGGTCCGGCGACGAGCCAGCACCTCTCGGCCGAGCTTCTGGCGCATCGCACGGGCGTGAAGTTCAACATCGTGCACTACCGCGGCAGCGGGCCGGCGATCGCGGACCTGGTCGCCGGCACGGTGCCGGTGATGTTCGACAGCGTCGCCTCCGCCCGCGGCAACATCGCCGGCGGCCGGGTGAAGCCGATCGGCGTCGCCACGGCGCGGCGCATCCCGCAGCTGCCGAACGTGCCGACGCTCGCCGAGACCGTGGCGCCCGGCTACGAATCGGCCGGCTGGACCGGGCTGGTCGCGCCGGCGGCGACGCCCGCCGACATCGTCCGCAAGGTGAACGCCGATGTCGTCGCCGTGCTGCGCGACCCCGGCGTGGCGAAGCGGCTCGAGGAGATGGCGGTCCTGCCGGATCCCGGCACGCCGGAGGCGTTCGGCGCCTTCGTCCGCGCCGAGATCGTGAAGTGGCGCGAGGTGGTGCGCCTCGCCAATGTGCGGCTGGAGGGCTGACACCTAGGCCGGCAGCGGCTCGAGGTCGATCCAGCGCCGCTCGCGCCAGCTGCGCAGCCCGGCCTCGGCCAGCTGCACGCCCTTGGCGCCCGCCATCAGGTCCCAGGGGAAGCTGGGCACCTCGCCGGCCAGGTAGCGCAGGAACAGCTCCCACTGCGCGCGGAAGCCGTTGGGATAGTCCTGCGTGCTCGGCACCTCCTGCCAGCCGGCGAAGAAGTCGATGGTCTGTGGGATGTCCGGGTTCCACACCGGCTTCGGCGTGTTCACGCGGCTCTGCGTCCAGCACTTCTGCAGCCCGGCGACGGCGCTGCCATGCGTGCCGTCCACGTGGAACACCGCCAGGTCGTCGCGCCTGACGCGCGTGACCCAGGAGGAGTTGATGTGCGCCACCGCCCCGCCCGCGAGCTGGAAGGTGGCATAGGCGGCATCGTCGACATCGGCCGTGTAGGGCCTGCCATCCTCGCCGATGCGCGTCGGGATGTGCGTGGCGCCGAGGCAGGAAACCGACTTCACCGCGCCGAAGATGTTGTCCAGCACGTAGCGCCAGTGGCAGAGCATATCGAGGATGATGCCGCCGCCCTCGGCCTTCTTGTAGTTCCACGAAGGCCGCTGCGCCGGCTGCAGGTCGCCCTCGAAGACCCAGTAGCCGAACTCCCCGCGCACCGAGCAGATGCGGCCGAGGAAGCCGCTGTCGATCACCATCTTCAGCTTGCGCAGGCCGGGCAGGAAGAGCTTGTCCTGCACCACGCCATGCTTGATGCCGGCCCGCTGCGCGAGCCGCGCGATGTCGAGCGCATCCGCCAGGCTGTCGGCGGAGGGCTTCTCCACGTAGACATGCTTGCCCGCGGCGATCGCCTGGCGGACCAGGCCGGCGCGCAGCTGCGTCGTCGCGGCGTCAAAGAAGAGCTCGTCGCCCGGGTCGGCCAGGCAGGCGCCGAGGTCGGTGCTGATGCGCTCGACGCCGTTGGCGTGCGCCAGCGCCTCGAGCTTCGCGCGCGAGCGGCCGACCAGGACAGGGTCGGGCATCAGGCGGTCGCCATTCGCCAGCCGCACGCCGCCATCGGCGCGGATCGCCGCGATGGAGCGCACCAGGTGCTGGTTCGTGCCCATGCGCCCGGTGACGCCGTTCATGATGATGCCGATGCGGCGGTCCGCCATGGTCGTGTCCCTGGTCCGGCTCGTTGTCTGGTCGCGTGGTTCACGCCGTCGGGCGTTGCGCCCTTCGGCGATCACGCTCTAGCTCAGCCAGCGGTGGAGGTTGTCGCGTACGAAGGCGTCGTCGGTGAGGTGCGGGTAGCGCCGGGCGACGGCGTCGATCAGCGCGGCCTGGCCGGGGGAGAGGCCCTCGGCCGGGTCGAGGCACCAGATGCCCTCCAGCAGGCCCTGGCGGCGCAGCACCTCGTGGCAGCCGGCGATGACGCCATGGAAGCCATGCGCCACGTCGAAGACCGCGGCGTTCATCTCCGTCACCTGCGCGTCGAGCGCCAGCAGCTCGGGCGTGGCGTCGGCGCCGCGGCAGCGCGCATGCAGCGCCACCGCCGCGCGGGTCCAGACCGACCAGTGGCCGAGCAGCCCGCCGCGGATGCGCAGCGGCGGCCCTTCGTCAAGATCGAAGGGCGTCAGCAGGTCGCCGACGATGTGGTCGTCATTGCCGGTGTAGATCGCGATGCGGTCCGCCGCGCCGGCCTCCATCACGCCGCGGATCACGTCGAGCGTGGCGTAGCGGTTGAAGGGCGCGATCTTGATGGCGACGGCGTTGCCGATCGCCGCGAAGCGCCGCCAGAAGGCCGCGGAGAGCGGCACGCCGCCGACCGCCGGCTGCAGGTAGAAGCCGAAGAGCGGCATCTCCTCGGCGACCGCCGCGCAATGCGCCACCATCTCGTCCTCGGAGGCGCCCTTCCAGGCGGCGAGCGAGAGCAGCACGGCATGGTAGCCGAGGCCGCGCGCGATCCGCGCCTCGCGCACCGCCTGCTCGGTCCGCCCGATGGCGCCGGCCACCAGCACGGGCGTCTCGCGCTGCCCGGCGGCGGCATCGGCGGCGAGGCGCAGCACCATCTCGTAGAGGCCGGCGTCGCGGATTGCGAATTGCGTGGTGTGCACGCCGACGGCGAGGCCGCCCGCGCCGGCATCGAGGTAGTAGCGGGACAGCGCCGTCTGCCGCCGCGCGTCGAGGCTGCGGTCCCGGTGCAGCGCCAGCGGGTGGGCGGGGATGACGCAGCCGGCCGTGAGGCGGGCATGCACCCCCTCCGGCCAGTCCTGCCATCGCAGCCCCTTGGGCAGACCCATGGCGTCCTTCCCCGGGTAACCAGATGGTTACTCTGCGCCGCCCGCCGACGAAGTCAAGGCCGCAGGTAGCCGAGCACGACGTCGACGCAATGCAACACCCGCGCCTCCAGCGCCGCCTGCGTGTCGAGGCCGGCGCCGAAGATGGTGGAGAGCGTGTGCATGTTGGCGACGAAGAAATGCCCGATGCCGACGATGGTGATGTAGAGCTGCAGTGGATCGGCGCCGCGGCGGAACACCCCCGCCGCCTCGCCCCGCGCCAGCACGCCGCGCAGCGTCCCGAGCAGCGGGGAATACATCGCCGGCACCTGGGCGCTGCGGCGCAGATGCGTGGCGCGGTGGATGTTCTCCTGGTTCAGCAGCGCCACGAATTCCGGGTGCGCGGCCGTGTAGCGCAGGTTGAACTCGACCAGGCGGCGCATCGCATCGACCGGCGGCAGGTCGTCCACGGCCAGCGCGCGTTCCTCGGCGCGCTTGGCGGCGTAGGCGCGCTCCAGCACCACCAGCCAGAGCTCCTCCTTGCTGCCGAAATGCGCGTAGAGCATGCGCTTGTTCGCGCCGGCGCGCGCCGCGATCTCGTCCACCCGCGCGCCGGCCATTCCCTTGGCGGCGAACTCCGCCAGCGCGGCGTCCAGGAGGCGCTGGCGGGTTGCAGCGGCGCGCGCGGAAAGCGGCGCGGCGGCGCTAGAACCGTCCATCCCTGACCTCGAACTTCGTCGGCTTGCCGAGCGCCCGCCCGCCGCGCGCCACCCAGTCCGCCACCCAGTCCACCATCCGCGCCAGTGGTATGCGCGGATAGCCGAAGGCGGCGAAGGCACGCGCGGCGTTCGAGAGCAGCGCATCCGGCCCCTCCTCGCCCGCGAAATGCACGGGCCGGTCGAGCCGTTCGGCGAAGCGTTCGGCGAGCCAGCGGATGGAGACCGTCTCCGGCCCCGTCACGTTCAGGATGGGGCAGGCTGCGTCGGCGCGGCGCAGCCCGCGCAGGGTCCAGGCATTGGCGTCGCCCTGCCAGATCACGTTGGCATGGCCCATGGCCAGCGGCACGGGCTGGCCCGCCATCACCCGGCTGGCGACGTCGTGCAGCACGCCGTAGCGGAGATCGATCGCGTAGTTCAGCCGCACGCCGAAGCTCGGCGTCCCACGTGAAACACCCGCATGCTGGAACACCCGCTCCCGCCCCAGCACGCTGGCGGCGTACTCGCCGACCGGCGCGGGGGCCACGCCTTCGTCGGCGCCGCCCGACAGCACGGGCACCAGCGGCAGCACGTTGCCGCTGCTGAAGAAGACGATGCGCGAGGCCGCCCAGCGCTCCGCGACCATCGCCGGCAGCAGCACGTTCATCGCCCAGGTCTGCTCCGGCGCGCCGGAGGCGCCGAACTTCCGCGCCGCCATGAACACCAGGTTCGGCGCATCGGGCAGCGCCGCCAGCGCGGCACGGTCGGTGAGCTCGGCGGCGAGGCATTCGATGCCCCAGCCCTCCAGCCGCGCGCGCAGCCCGGGCTCGGACCAGCGGGCCACGGCGATGACGCGGCGCGCGGGATCGGCGCGCTTGGCCAGCCGGCAGAGGGTCGGGCCCATCTTGCCGCCGGCGCCGAGCACGAGGATGTCGCCGGGCACCGCGGCCAGGTCCTCGGCCAGCGCCGGGTCGGGCCGCGACATCACCTCCTCGAGCATGGCCTCGTCGGCGATGCGGTCCGGCCAGGTCTCCATCGGCGCCTCCCTCGCCGGGCAGGATGGCGCAGCTTCAGGCGAAGGTCACCTGCACCGGCGGCAGGTCGCCGAAGCGCGCCTCCACCACGTCGCCCGGGCGCGGCGCGAGCATGCCGGTGCAGGTGCCGCTGCTGACCATCTCCCCCGCTGCGAGTCCCATGCCCAGCGCGTTCAGCCGGTTGGCGAGCCAGGCCACCGCGAGGATCGGGTCCCCCATCACCTCGGCGCCGGTGCCGCTGCGCCGCTCCCGCCCGTTCACGCGAACCGAGACGGGCAGCGCGGCGAGGTCCGTGCCGGGCGGGATCTCCGGCCCCAGCACGTAGTGGCCGTTGCCGCTGCCATCGGCGAGGATCGCCGTGAAGGGCGGCGGCGGGTCCATCGGCAGTCGGCACTCCGCCACCTCGATACCCGCATGGGCGGCGGTGATGGCGCCGGCGACCTCCTCGCGCGTCCAGGGCGCGCCGCGCGGCGGCAGGTCGCGCGCGATGCGGAAGACGATCTCCGCCTCAACGATGGGGTCGAGCAACGGGGCGTGCGGCAGCCTGGCCGGCGAGGCGCGCAAAAAGGGCGCGAAGCTGCGGCCCAGGATCGGCTCCGGCTGGCGCAGCCTGGCGCGCATCACCGGGTTGGTGCCGGCGATCTTCCACCCCAGCGCCGGCCAGCCCAGCAGCGCCGCGACGCGCGCCTGCACGGCATAGGCCGCATCCGCGTCCCCGGGCACGAGATCAGGCGGAAGGTCGCTCAGCTGCTCGCCGGCGCGGCGGGCCGCGGCCAGGATCCGCGCCAGCGCCTCGGCTGCCTCGGGCGTCATGCGGCGAGTGCGCCAGGGTCGGGCAGCAGGGAGTCCGGCACGCTCTCTTCCGCCGCAGCCTCCAGCGGGTCGCGCGGCAGGACGCGGTGGCGCAGCACCATGCGCGCCAGCAGCGCGCGGTCCGCATCGCCGATCCGCGCCGCCTCCCACGCCATCGCGGCGGCGCTGGCCAGGTGGTAGAGCGCGCTCGCCGCCTGGCGCGCCAGGGCGGGCTCGGCCTGGGCGCGCTCGGCCAGGGCCAGCGCGCGGTCCAGCGCCGGCAGCAGGCCGGGCAGCTCGTCCGCATTGCCGACGAGGCCTGCGACATGCGCGCGGAGCACGGGCAGCGAGCCTTCCCGCTGCGCGGCGCGCAGCACGTCGAGCGCCACGATGTTGCTCGTCCCCTCCCAGATGCTGCCGAGATGGCTGTCGCGCAGCAGGCGCGGGTCCGACCATTCCTCGATGTAGCCGCAGCCGCCGCGCACCTCCATCGCATCGCCGGTGACGCGCCGGGCGTCGCGGCAGGCGCGGAACTTCAGCAGCGGCGTCAGGATGCGCACGAGCGCATAGGCGCCGGGCTCGCCGGCATCGGCGCGGCGCAGCGCCTCGGCCGCCTGGTAGACCATGCTGCGCGCCTGCTCCGTCGGCACCAGCAGCTTGGCCAGCTGGCGCCGCATCAGCGGCATCTCGACCAGCCGCCGGCCGAAGGCGATGCGGCGATGCGCGACGAACAGCGCCTCCGTCGTCGCGCGGCGCATCATCCCCGCGGCGCGCATGCCGTTCGAGAGGCGGGAGTTGTTCACCATGTCCGCGATCTGGCGGAATCCGGCCTCCGGGTCGCCGACGAGGAAGGCGGTCGCGCCCTCCAGCCGGATCTCGCCCGAGGCCATGCTGCGCGTGCCGAGCTTGTCCTTCAGCCGCACGATCCGGTAGCTGTTGCGCGTGCCGTCCGGCCGCTCCCGCGGCAGCAGGAAGAGCGACACGCCGCGCAGGCCCGCCGGCCCGCCCTCGCGCCGGGCCAGCACCAGCGCCGTGCCGGCATCGGGGTTGGAGCAGAACCACTTGTCGCCCGTCAGGCGCCAGGTGCCGTCCGCCGCCGGTGCCGCAGTCACCGCGGTGGCGGCGATGTCGGACCCCGCGCCCTGCTCGGTCATGAACATCGCGCCCTGGCGCAGCGCATCGAGATCCGTCGCGGTCAGGCCCGGCAGGTAGCGCACGACGAGGTCGGGGTCGCCGAATTTCCGCAGCGTGCGCGCCAGGCTGTCGGTCATCGAGAGCGGGCAGCAGAGGCCGAATTCCGCCTGCACGAAGAGCATCGTCAGCGCGTATTTCGCGGCCGGGGGCATCGGCGCGGGCCAGCCCAGCACGCCGCCGCGATGGCTCATCGCGGCGAGGCCGTAGTCGCCGAAGGCCACCTGCTCCAGTGCGCGATAGGCCGGGTGGCAGGCGATGCGCGCATCATCCTCGCCGCGGCGGTTGCGCGGGTGCAGCACCGGCGGGTTGCGGTCCGCCTCGCCGGCCAGGGCGTCGAGCTCGCCGCCGGCCAGCGCCCCCATCCGGTCGAGATGCGGCGCGAGATGCGCGAAGAGATCGGGCGGCAGGTAGAGCGCGGCGAGGCGCCCCGCCCAGGGGTCGGCGCGGTAGAGGTTGAGGCCGCGGCTGTCCGGCACGGCGGCCGCGCCGACCGGCTGCCCCGGGGGCGTGGCGCCCGGCGCCAGGCTTGCGGGTGGCATCGGCAGGTCCATGGCGGTCCTCCTCCCAGCACCTCGGGGCATCGGGCCGCAGGCGGCACCGCGTCAAGCATGACAATCCGTTCATTTCGACGCGAATCCCCTGGCCGGGCCGCGCCGCGCATCGGAGCATGCGCGCCGCGGGCCCTGCCGGCTGGAGGCGGCCGGGCTCGGCCATGGGCCAGAGGGAGAACCATGACCATCGCCGCCGTCATCCAGGCGAAGGGGCAGGACGTGATCTGCGTCGCCGCCTTCACCACCGTCCCCGACATCGCCGAGATCATCGCCAGCCGCCGCATCGGTGCCGTGGTGGTCACCGACCCGGACCGCAACCTCATCGGCATCGTCAGCGAGCGCGACGTGGTCAAGGCCGTCGCGGCGGAAGGCGCCGCCGCGCTTAAGCGCACCGCCGAGGACCTGATGACGCGCGACGTCGTCACCGTCGCCCCGGACACCAGCGTGGAGCGGGCGATGGAAATGATGGACACCGGCTATTTCCGCCACCTGCCGGTGGTGCAGGACGGCGCCCTGGTCGGCATCGTCAGCATCCGCGACCTGGTGAAGCACCGGGTGATGGAGCAGCAGCGCGAGATGGAACGGCTGCGCGCCGGCCTCTTGCGGCCCGGCTGAGGCGCCGGCGCGCCATGCGGGCCGCCCGCCCCGCGGGAAGCGACGCGGCGGAACCTTCCGCTTCGCGCCCGCGCACCCATCATCCTGCTCTCATCCCCACCTGACGAGGGAGGCCGCCATGACGGTCGCATCAGTGCTACGGCAGAAGGGGAAGGCGGTGGTCTCCGTCGCGCCCAGGGCCACGGTGGGCGCCGTGGCGGACATCATCGCCTCGCAGCGCATCGGCGCCGTCGTGGTCCAGGACCCGGCCGGCACGCTGCTGGGCATCGTCTCGGAACGGGACGTGGTGAAGGCGCTCTCGACCCATGGCGCCGAGGTGCTGGCCTTGACCGCCGCCGACCTGATGACCCGCGACGTCATCACCGCCACGCCCGAGACCACGGTCGACCGCGCCATGGAGATCATGGACCACGGCTATTTCCGCCACCTGCCGGTGATCGAGAACGGCAAGCTCGCCGGCATCGTCAGCATCCGCGACCTGGTGAAGTACCGGATGACGCTGCAGGAGCACGAGGTGGAGAGCATGAAGGCCTACGTCACCCGCGGGGCCTGAGCGGCCGCTCCCCCTTCCGCCGGCGTCCTGCCAGGGGCAGGATTGCCGGCAGATCCGAAGGGGGAGGACAACCATGCCCAGCGACCAGCCCTGGCGCCCGAGCGAGCGCTATCCGGACCCGTCGATCGAGGCGATCGACCCGAGCTTCCGCAAGTACCACCTGCCGCTCTCCGCCGTGGAGCGGCTCTGGCACGGCTCGCGGTGGGGCGAGGGGCCGGTCTGGATCGGCGACATGCGTTGCCTGCTCTGGTCCGACATCCCGAACAACCGCGTGCTGAAATGGGAGGAGGAGACGGGCGCCGTCAGCGTCTGGCAGAAGCCCTCCAACAACGCCAATGGCCATACGCGGGACCGCCAGGGCCGCGTCATCGCCTGCGAGCATGCGGGCCGCCGCGTCGTGCGCTTCGAGTACGATGGCAGCACGACCGTGATCGCCGAGAGTTTCCAGGGCAAGCGGCTGAACAGCCCGAACGACGTGGTGGTGAAGTCGGACGGCAGCATCTGGTTCACCGACCCGCCCTTCGGCCTCTACGCCTATTACGAGGGCATCAAGGCCGAGCCCGAGCTGCCGCACACCAATGTCTACCGCGTCGATGGCCAGACCGGCGCGATCACCTGCGTCGCCGACGACGTGAACCACCCGAACGGCCTCGCCTTCAGCCCGGACGAGGGCATTCTCTACGTCATCGAGAGCCGGTCGGACCCGCGCAACATCCTCGCCTATGATGTCGGCGCGGACGGGAAGAGCCTCAGCAACCGCCGCGTCCTCTATGCCTGCCGCCCGGGCGAATCGCCGGACGGCTTCCGCGTCGACGTGGACGGCAACCTCTGGTGCGGCTGGGGCATGACGGCCGAGTACGACGGGGTGCGCATCATCAACAGCGCCGGCGCCAGTATCGGCCACATCCACCTGCCGGAGCGCGCGGCCAACCTCTGCTTCGGCGGGCG
>CAYNYQ010000056.1:0-18690 GCA_964401305.1 uncultured Acetobacteraceae bacterium
CGACCATCGCCGCGACGGCGGCGGGATCGGTCACGTCGGCGAGGCAGGCGAGCGCCCGCCCGCCCATGGCGGTGATCTCCGCCGCGACCGCCTCGATGGCGGCACGATCGGCGCGGCCATTGACGACGATCGCGGCGCCGTCGCGCGCCAGGTGCAGCGCGATGGCGCGGCCGATGTTGCGCCCGGCGCCGGTGACCAGTGCGACCTTGCCGTCCAGCGCTCCCGCCATGCGTCCTTCTCCCCCGGCGCAGGTCGCGCCCGCGCCAGTGTCCGGCGGCCTGGGCCGCGCCGCAATGGCGAAGCTGTCGCCTGGCGGGCGACATGGTGACGAGCACGGCGCGGGGTGCGCGGGATGGGACGCGGCCCGCCGCCGCCGCAAGCGCGGCGCGCGTTGACCCAATAGTGGAGGAACGCGTAGTATTGCGACGGCAGGTCGGCCGCGGCGCCGTGCGCCATCAAGCTGCGTCCCACCCGTTTCCTGCCGAGGAGCGTGGCACGACTCCCGCAATCGGCCGATGGGGCCAACGCTTCCCTGCGGTGGTGGTCCGGCCACCGGCCCGGCGCCCGCGAGGCACAGGCCGGGTCGGGCCGGAGGCGCCAGGCCTGCCTCCGTGGCCCGAACGCCCGGGCGGCCGTCGTGGCGCGTCACCGCCTGGCACGGACCGCCGAAGCGCGTCCGGTTCTCTGGTGTAGCGGGGCACTCCATGGCCTTCCTGTCCGGCTTCCAGCTCCGGGAGCAACTCTCCGAAGGCAAGCTGTCTGTCGTGTTCCGGGCGATCCGCGACAGCGACGGCCTGCCATGCGTGCTGAAGGTGATGAAGAACGAGTACCCGTCGGAGACGGATCTCGCCCGCTATCGCCAGGAATTCGCGCTGACCAGCTCGCTGGACCTGCCGGGCCTGATCGGCTGCCACGAGATCCGCCGCCACAACCGCGGCCTCGTCATCGTCTACGAGGACTTCCAGGCGATCTCGCTCGCGGGGCTGCTGCGCGACCGCGCCATCGCGCTCGACGAGTTCTTCGACATCGCCGAGCAGGTCGTGGAGGCGGTGGGCCAACTGCACAAGGCGGGCGTCATCCACAAGGACATCAGCCCCAACAACCTGGTGCTGAACACCGCGACCGGCCAGGTCAAGATCATCGACCTCGGCATCGCCACGCGCCTTGCGACCGAGCTGCAGAGCCTGACCAGCCCGCAATTCCTCGAGGGCACGCTGGCCTACATGTCGCCCGAGCAGACGGGCCGCATGAATCGTCCCCTCGACTACCGCACCGACTTCTATTCGCTGGGAGCGACCTTTCACGAGATGCTGACCCGCCACCGCCCCTTCGAGGCGGAGGACGCGATGGAGATGGTGCATTGCCACATCGCGCGGGACCCGACGCCGCCGCACCGGCGCAATCCCGACGTGCCGCTCGCCCTCTCCAAGATCGTCACCAAGCTCATGGCGAAGAAGGCGGAGGACCGGTACCAGAGCGCGGCGGGCCTGCTGGCCGACCTGACGACGGTGCGGCGGGGCGGGCGGCTCGACCGCTTCGAGCCCGGGCGCCGCGACTATCCCGAGCATTTCCAGGTCCCGCAGCGCCTCTACGGCCGCGAGGCGGATGTCGAGCGGCTGCTCGAGTGCTTCGAGCGGGTGCGCCTCGGCCGGGCCGAGATGGTCACGGTCGCGGGCTATTCGGGGGTCGGCAAGTCGGCGCTGATCCACGAGATCAGCAAGCCCATCACGCGCGCCCGCGGCTACTTCATCGGCGGCAAGTTCGACCAGTTCCAGCGCAACATCCCCTATTCGGGCCTGATCGCCGCATTCCGCGACCTGGTCCGGCAGATCCTGACCGCTCCGGAAGCCGAGCTCGCCGCCTGGCGGCATGACCTGGCCGAGGCGCTCGGGCCCAATGCGGGGGTGATGATCGACGTCTTCCCCGACCTCGAGCTCATCCTGGGACCGCAGCCGCCGGCGCCCGAGGTCGATCCGGGGGAGGCCACGAACCGCTTCAACCGCAGCGTGGCGCAATTCCTGCGTGCGCTCTGCGCGCGCGAGCGCACGATCGTCCTGTTCCTGGACGACCTGCAATGGGCGGATGCCGGCACGCTCAACCTGTTCTGCGCCCTGCTGCCCGAGCCCGATATCGGCCGCCTGCTGCTGATCGGCGCCTACCGCGACAACGAGGTGGGGCCGATGCACCCGCTCTCCCTGGCGCTGGCGAAGGTGCAGGAGGCGGGCGGCAGCCTGCACCCCATCACGCTGGAGCCGCTCCGGCTCGCCGATCTCAACCGGCTTGTCGGCGATGCGCTGCAGGCGGATGCCGGCCAGGTGACGGCGCTGGCGCGGCTGGTGCTGCAGAAGACGCAGGGCAACCCGCTCTTCGTCCGGCAGTTCCTGCTGACGCTGCATCGGCAGGGGCTGATCCGGCAGGTGCCCGCGGCCGGCGAGGGGCGGCCGCGCTGGGCCTGGGAACTGCGGGAGATCACGGCCGCCGACATCACCGACAACGTCGTCGAACTGCTGCTCGACCGCATGAAGCAGCTGCCCGAGAGGACGCAGCACGCACTGCGCCTGGCGGCCTGCATCGGGAACAGGTTCGACATCGACACCCTCTCCCGGATCCTGGGGTGGGCGCCCGAGGCGACCTTCGAGAGCCTGCAGCCCGCCGTGCAGGAGGAACTGCTCCGCCACCTCTCGGAGCGCGTCGTCACCGACGAGGAGGATGCCCTCTCGCCGGTGATCGTGCGCGATCTCGGCTTCCAGCACGATAGGGTGCAGCAGGCGGCCTACGACCTTCTCGATGCGCCGGCGCGGGAGCAGACGCATCTCAGCATCGGGCGGCGGCTGCTCGAGACCCTGGCGCCGGAGGCGGTGCAGGAGAGGGTCTTCGAGGTTGTCGGCCAGCTCAACCGCGGCCGCGGCCTGGTCGTCACGGCGGAGGAGCGCATCGCCGTCGCGCGGCTCAACCTGACGGCGGCGCGGCGGGCCTATGACGCGGCGGCCTATGGGGCGGCGCTGGCCCATGTCGAGGCCACGCTCGGGCTGCTCGGCCAGGACGGCTGGGGGATCGACTACCGGCTCATGCTCGAGGCGGTCCAGCAACGCGCCCTGCTCGAACTCCTCAACGGCAACTTCGATCGCTGCACCGAAGCGGTGGATGCCGTGCTGCGCCATGCGCGCACGCCCATAGAACGGGCGCAGGCCTACTTCCCCCGCATGGCGCTGCACACGCTGCGGTCGCAATTCGCCGAGGCCATCGCCGCCGGGCGGGATGCGCTCGGCCTGCTCGGCGTCGCGCTCCCGCTGCAGGATCCCCAGGCGGACGGGCAGGCCGCCATCGCCGAGGTGATGCAGCTTCTGGCCGGGCGCGAGGCGCGGGACCTCTACGATGCTCCGGTCCTCGAGCGCGAGGACATGGCGCTGGCGCAGCGCTGCCTGCGGCACCTCGCCATCGCGGCCTTCCTTGGCGACCAGCGGCTCTGGCCGCTCGTCGTCGGCACCTCTGTGCGCCTGTCGCTGGAACACGGCAATGCGCCCGAATCCGCGCTGTTCTACGCGAATTTCGGGCTGATCCTCGGCGCCGCCATGGGGCGCTACCGCGAGGGGTCCGAGTTCGGGGAGCTCGCGCTGCAGCTCTGCGACCGCTTCGGCGGTCGGGCGCCGACGGCGACGGTCTGCCTCGTCGTCGGCGCCGAGCTGATCCCCTGGGTGGAGCATGTCCGCGAGGCGCTGCCCGTCATCGACCGCGGCTACCAGAGCGGGCTGGAATCGGGCGACATCCTCTGGGCCGGCTACCTCGTGATGTACCGCGTGCTGCTCGATGCCTTCGGCGGCCGGCGGCTGGACCAGCTGCTCGACGCCATGCCCGAGCAGATCGCCTTCACCACGCGCACCGGCAATGCCGGCGCGACGGCCGGCATCCGCGCGCACCAGCTCGTCCTCTCGATGCTCGCGGGGCGCACGGGATCGGCCAACGACTTCTCCGTCGAGGGCATCGACGAGGCCGCCTTCCTCGAGGAATGCGAGCGCAACCGCATGGTGATGGCGGTCTGCTTCCACAGGATCCTGAAGGCGCAGGCGCTCTACCTGATGGGGAGGCCGCGCCAGGCCCTGCAGGCGACGCAGGAGGTCGAGGCCCAGCTCTCCTTCATCGTGAACCACCCCACACTGGCCGACCACCTGCTGTACCAGAGCCTGTCCATGGCCGCCCTGTGGCGTGGCGAAGGGACGGAGGAGGGCCGCGCGGCGCTCGCGCGGATGCAGGCCAACATCGCGCAACTGCGGATCTGGGCCGAGGCCTGTCCCGCGAATTTCCTGGCGAAGAGCCTCATGGCCGAGGCCGAGCTCGCGCGCATCACCGGCGACGAGGCCGCCGCCGCCAGGCTCTACGACCGCGCGATCGAGGCCGCGCACGACAGCGAATTCCTGCAGGAGGAGGCGCTGGCGAACGAGCTCGCCGCGCGGTTCGAGATCGAGCGGCGGCCGAGCTCGCGGGTCGGCGCCATGTTCCTGCGCGATGCGCGCTACGCCTACAGGCTCTGGGGTGCCAACCGGAAGGTGGAGGAGCTCGAGCTCGAATTCCCCGAGCTGCTCACGCGGTACCATGAGCAGCCGGCCGAATCCTTCGGTGCGACAACCATCCAGCGGCCCAGTTCCCTGCATGCCTCCACCGTCGGCTCGACCGGCGCCGCGCTGGACCTGAACACGCTGCTGAAGGCGGCCCAGACGATCTCCGGCGAGGTGATGCTGGACCAGCTGCTCGACCGGCTGCTGTCGATCGTCATCGAGAACGCCGGGGCGCAGCGCGGCGTGCTGCTCCTCGTGCGCGGCGGCGCGCTCTTCATCGAGGCGGAGGGCAGCGTCCAGGCGGACGAGGTCGAGGTGCTCATGTCGATCCGCGCGGATTCGCCCGAGGGTGCGCGGCTGTGCCCGCCGAGCGTGGTGAACTACGCGCGGCGGACGCGCGAGCCGGTGGTGGTCGACGACGCCCAGGCCGATGCGCGGTTCCGCCTCGATCCCTATGTGCGGGAGCGCGGCACGCGGTCGCTGCTGTGCCAGCCTATCCTGCACCAGGGCGAGGTGATCGGCGCCGTCTACCTGGAGAACGACCTGATCGCCGGCGCCTTCACCGCGGAGCGGTCGCAACTGCTGGCGCTGCTCTCGGGCCAAATTGCGATCTCGATCCGGAATGCCGAGATCGTGCAGACGCTCGAGGAGCGGGTGCGGGAGCGCACCGACCAGCTCGAGGTGCGCACGCGCTTCATCGAGGAGACCTTCGGCCGCTACATGTCGAACGAGATCGCCGACCGCCTCCTGCGCTCGCCGGAGGAGCTCGAGCTCGGCGGCAAGCGGCAGGTGGTGACGGTGCTGATGTCGGACCTGCGCGGCTTCACCGCCCAGTGCGAGACGCTGCCGCCCGAGACCATCGTCAGCATCCTGAACAACTACCTCGGCGAGATGACCGGCGTCATCCAGAAGTACAACGGCACCATCGACGGCTTCTTCGGCGACGGCATCCTGGTGATCTTCGGCGCGCCCTTCCAGAGGCCGGACGACGCCGAGCGCGCGGTCGCCTGCGCGCTAGAGATGCAGCTCGCCATGCAGGCGGTCAACGCCTGGAACCGCGTGCACCGCTTCCCCGAGCTGGAGATGGGCATCGGCATCAACACCGGCGAGGTGGTGGTGGGCAACATCGGCTCGCACAAGCGCGCCAAGTATTCCGTCATCGGCAGCAACGTGAACCTGGCCAGCCGGATCGAGGGATACACGGTCGGCGGGCAGGTCCTCGTCTCCGCCGCCACGCGCGACGCGGTCAAGGCGCGGCTCATCATCGGCGGCGAGCAGATGGTCGAGCCGAAGGGCGTGCTCCACCCCGTCATCCTGCACGAGATCCGCGGGATGGAGGGCACGCACGACCTGATGCTGCCGGAGAGCCGGCCGCGATGGGTCGAGCTCGGCGAGGCGGTACCGGTCGGGTTCCGCTGGCTGAGTGGCAAGGGGGTCGGCGCCGAGGAGCAGCACGGCCACCTGCTGCGCCTCAGCGCGCACCAGGCCGAGATCCGCGGCGCCGCGCGGCCGCAACTGCTGAGCAACCTCCGCTTCCAGCCGCCGGCCGGGCGGGCTGTCCTGCCCCTCGCCGACGTCTACGCGAAGGTGGTCGCGCATGGACCGGCGGGGGATACCTTCATCGTGCACTTCACCGCCGTCAGCGCCGCGTTCCGCGACCACCTCGACGGGTTGCTGCGGCAGGCCGCAGCCTGAGCGACGCGGCGCGCCCGATCAGGCGACGGGCAGCGCCGCGCGCGCCGGCGCGGCCTCGCGCGTTCCGTAGAGCCCGATCCCGTGCCCGACCTGCGCGAAGTTCAACGCCGAGAAATTGCCGTAGGGCGCGAAGAGGCGCATCTGCGGGATGATGTCGCGGTCCCAGGCGTCCTTGTCCTCGTACTGCGCCAGCGCGGCGCCCGGCAGAGCCTCGCCGGCAGCGAGGTAGGGGTCCATCGCTTCCAGATGCGGCCGCGCGAAGGCGCTGCGCCGCGCCCGCTCGAGCCCCTGTCGCGCATGGCGCCAGAACGGCGTGTCCCAGCGGGAGCCGTTCGCGTAGTGCAGCGCAATGAAGAGGGAATCGCGGCAGAGATAGGTGTGCAGGCTCTCGTTGTGCGCCGCGATGGCGCCGGCATCGCCGCTGCCCGCGGCGCCGTGGCGCGCGATCCACGCGGCGGCGGCCCTGATCTGCACGATCGCGGTGCCGATCGCGGTGGCCTCCAGTGGCTCGATGAAGGCGGCCGCGTTGCCGACGCGGAACAGGCGGCCGTCGAATGGCGTCGCGTGCATGTAGTTCGGGAAGTCGAGCGCGCCGCGGTCCTGCCATTCGTGCAGGCCCTCCTCGCGCAGGAAGGCGGTGAAGTCCTCCGCCACCTCGGCATCCGTGCTGATGCGGCCGTTGCAGACATACCCGCAGGAGGTCCAGTCGCGCAGCGGGATCTGGAAGATCCAGCCATGCGGCCGGGCTGCGGCGCGGGTGGCGTCCGCGAGGAGGCCGGGCGGCAGGCGGCGCAGCAGCGCACGGCCGGTCGGAATCCAGTCCAGCGTGACGAGGCCCGTCGCCGCGGTGCCCTCCGGGATGCGCGGGAAGCCGCGGGCATCGAGCACGTAGTCGCAGCACTCGACCGCGCCGCCGGCGAGGCGGATCGCCGCGCCTGCCGCCGAGGTCTCGATCGCCTCGACCCGCGCATCGATGTGCCGAGCGCGGATATGCTCCTCGAGGACGGCGAGCAGAGCGCCGGCGTCGACGTGGTAGCCCTCGAGCCAGATCGGCTGGAAGCGGTGCAGGAAAGGCGTGCCGGAGGGGCCCCAGCCGTCGAACAGGACGCCCTTCTTGCGGGTGGCGCGGCAGCGCTGCGCCAGTACCTCGAAGCCGAGGCCGGTGATCTCCCGGAACCACATGGGAAAGCGCGGCGTCGTTCCCTCGCCGACGCCGATGGTCGGGATCGAGGAGTCGAAGAGGTGCAGCAGCTCAGCCTGCGGGACGTGATGCGAGAGATGCGCGGCGGCGATGTAGCCGGCCGTTCCCCCCCCGACGACGGCGAGCTTCATGGCAGGCAGGCCTCCAGCAGGTCGTCGGTGGTGCTCAGCAGGTGCTGTGCCGACAGCACCGCGCGCGCCGCGTCTGGCCGGACGGCGGCCGCGGCGTGGATGCGCTCCATCGCGGCCGCGTCGCGGGCAAGCGGTGCGCCGTCCAGGTCGCAGCCGGTCGCGATGCGCCAGGGCTCCGCGAGAAGACCGCACAGCGCCGCCTGGAAGCCCCGCGCATCCTGCCGCCCGGCTGCCAGGTGCTCGCGCAGGCCGAGGGCGCCGCGGGCCGCGGCCGTCATGCCCAGGCCGAAATAGGGATCGAGCGCGCAGACGCTGTCGCCGAGCGCCACCAGGCCCTCGGGCCAGCCGGCCATCGCCTCGAAGCGGCGCAGGCGGTTCGGCGAGGGCGGATAGCGATGGATCGGCGAGAGCGGCACGGCGCGGCCGAGCAGGGCGCGCAGCTCGCCGCCGCCGAGATCCGCGGCGAAGGCACGGAATCCCGCGTCGTCCGTCGGTAGCGGGACGGCGAGGCCGGCCAGCAGCACGACGCCCCAGCACTCCCGTTCGGCGCGCATCATCATGGCGGCGCGGCGCGTGCCGGGCTCGGCCGCCGTGGAGAACCAGTGCCAGTCCGGCGCATCGCCCGGCGCCAGCCGGAACCAGCGCGAGACGTAGTGCGTGCCGCTGTCGATGAGCAGCTCCGTCGCGCCCGGACCCGCCGCGCCCGGGTGCCGCGCCAGCCAGCGGGGCAGGGCGGAATGCCGGCCGCTCGCCTCCACGACGAGGTCGGCGTGCAGCACTGGTGCCGCGCCGTCGACGCGCAGCCCGGTCACGCGCTGGCCATCCGCCGCGAACACCAGGCCGTGCACCGGGCACGCCTCCCGCAGCTGCACATGCCGATGCGCGCCGAGGCGGTCCCGCAGCACCGTCTCCAGCAGGGCGCGCGAGCAGGCATAGGCGATGATGCCGGCGGGTGCGCGCGGCATGCGGCCCTGGCGGAGATGCAGCGCGGCATCCGCCGCGACGTCGAAGGGCGCGGCGCCGCGCGCGACCAGCTCCTCTCGCCAGCCCGGCGTCAGTCCGTCGATGGCCGCGGCGCCGGCCGCCATCAGCAGGTGCAGGCAGCGGCTCTGCGGTGCGCCGCGGCGCGATGGTGGCGCGGCGTGACCCCCGTCGCGCGGATAGGTGTGGCGCTCGAGCACCGTCACGCGCGCGGCGAAGGGGGCCAGGGCATGCGCCGCCAGCAGCCCGGCGATGCCGCCGCCGATGACCGCGGCATGGCTCAGCATCGGGGGGCCGCGCGCCGGGCCGCGTGGCCGTCAGGCGCCGTGTGGGTGGGCATCGTCGACCTTGTACTCCTCCGGCACGTCGTAGGAGATGCGCGTGAAGACCTGCGACAGCACGCGCAGGACGTTCATCGTCCCGTTCTCGACGAAGGGGCCGATGATGCGGCGCTCGTTCGGGCTCGGGAAGAACTGGTTGTTGTAGAAGCAGCCCTGCGGCGTGCGGATGTGGAACAGGTAGGTGCCCGGCGTGGTCTCGAAGCCCTCGTACTGCCGCCCGTCGGACTTCGACTGGCCGCGTCCGCGCTTGCCGTCGATGTGGAAGTCGACGTGGAACTCGTCGCCGGCGCGCGACTGGTGCATGGCCGCCATGTGTGCGTCGTTGCCGCTATCGAAGGCGATGGGATCACCCTGCTGCACCTGGCGGAAGCACAGGATCTCGCCCGGCTTCTTCCAGTAGATGACGACCCGGCTGGCCCAGGAGCCGACGAAATGGTCATCGGCCGTGTAGACGGAGGAGAGGCCGTCCCAGACGCCGACCATCAGCTCGTAGGGCGCGGCGAATTCGAATGATGGCGGCGTCGGCACGGCGGTCCTCCTCCTGCGATTCGGCCGGCGGATGCGCCCCCGGCCCGGGATTGCGCGTCAGAACTGGACGACGAAGGGATTGAGCGTCTCCTCGGTCCGCGGCTGGTCCAGCCAGCCGAGCCGCACCGGCACGTCGTAGAGCCGGCCTGGCCCGAAGCGGGCCCAGAAATGCCGGAGCCCCGGCACCACCACCCGCACCGTGGGAAAGCCGACATCGGGCCGCGTCTGGTCGAGGACGTAGACCTCGAGCCCGGCCGCGGCCGCCCGTGCGCGGCACAGCGCGATGTCCTCCAGCAGGTCGCCGGTGGCCAGGCTGGCGCTCGGGCGCCGCGGCGGCGCGGCCGGATCGGGCAGCAGGTAGCCCGTCTCGGCCGCGCGCACGCTGCGCCACCAATGCTCGGCCTCCGCGCTGCCGCGGTAGCTGCGCGTGCTCGCGTCGCCCGCGGCGCTCGGCACCGCTTCCAGCGACTGGTTCACCTCGGTCAGCGCGCGCAGTAGCGCCACGGCGGGGTCGAGATGCGCGCCGAAGCCGTAGATGATGTCCTCCTCCGGCTTGTCGACGCGCCGCGACAGGGCGGCGACGGCGGGAATGCCGAGGTCATTCGTCAGGTCGAGCGCCCAGACCTCGCGCTGCAGCCAGGCGTAGTGGCTGCGGAAGGCCGCGACATAGGGATCGTCGATACCGTCGAGATCGATGCCCGGACGGGGGATGCGGTTGTACCACCAGAGCGCCACCGCATCGCGCTCGACGAGCTCGAGGAAGCCCTGCAGGATCGCCTCCTCCGGCACCGCGCCGGCGGCGCAGCCGTTGGAATCGCCGCGGCCGAAGATCGGGTCGGCGCTGCTGTAGCCGAAATAGCAGAGCGAGGTGGGCAGGTAGCGCATCGCCCCGTCGGCCAGCGAGCGCAGCGGCGTCCATTCGATCTCGACATCCTCGCGGAAGCGGGGCGGCACGCGCCGGGTGCGATCCGCCAGGTCGAAGATGGCATCGGCCTGCGCATATTGCCGCTCGCTGAAGAGGAGGCAGGCGTTCGGATGGATCGCGGCCTCGTCGAGTGCGCGGAAGGTGGCGCGGATGCGCGGCTCGGTGCCGTCGAAGACGCCGCTGTAGCGCTCGATCGATTCCGCCAGCGCGCTCAGGCGCACCTGCTCGGGGCTCCGGCCCTTGCCGCCGGAGCGGCGGCGCAGCCCTTCGCGCAGGAAGAAGCGGTCATCGGCCATGTCGGAGAAATTGTGGTCGGCCTCGAGTGTCGCGATCGGCGCGGTGGTCCCTGGCGCGCTCAGCGCCGTCCGCTCGCCTGGCGCCAGCGTGCTGACGATGCCGGTGATGGGGCTGAGATGGCGCTCCAGCCGCGCCAGCACGCTGCGGCCATCCTCCGCGCGGTGGCCGCCTTCCGCGGTCGGCAGCGTCCGTCGCGGCTGCAGGCGCAGCGGCGGCGCCTCGCGTGGCGGTGCGGGATCGCCGCAGGCTTCGCATTGCGGGCGCCTGGTCAGCAGGTGGTGCGTCCGCGCGAGCGTCAGCGCATCGGTCGAGACGACGCGGTCGCGCAGCGCCGTCCCTCCGTCCGTGCCGATCCAGCGCGTGATCTCGGTCGCCGCCTCGGCCAGCGCGGCCTGCGGCATGGAGGGGATCCAGCTCGGGCTCGCCGCCAGTGGCGCCGGGCGGCCATGGCGGCGGGCGATGTGGCCCTCGAGCTTGCGGTGGCCGCGCAGCCGCTGTGCGAGGCAGGCCCAGCAGGCGGTCTCGCCGGGGACGAAGAAGGGACCGAGCCAGGTCTCGAGGCCGACCGGCCTGGCCAGCAGCCAGGGCCGGCCGTCGCGCAGCGCCTGCGCGTTCCAGGCGGCGAGCTCGGGCCGCAGGTAGTCATCGGTGAGCACCAGGGCGACGTCGCCCTCGGGCGCGACGCGGACACCCTGCCGGTGCAGCAGCGCCGCCATCGGGCCTGCCTCCGCCGCGCCCAGTGCCTGCACGGCAACCGCGTGGCGGCCGAGCCGTGCGACGGCCTCGGCAGGCGCGGTTCCGGTGTGCGCCCAGAAAGCCGCTTCGGGTCCTGCCGCCGCCGGTGCCGCTTCGACCAGATCGCCGGTCCGGCGGAGATGGTCGAGGGCGCGGAACACCTCGCCCATCGGGGCATGGCGGCCCGCGGCCAGGAAGATGTCCTGCAGGTCGTGGGTGCCGTCGAGCATGGGCGCGATGACGGCGAAGATCGGGTCGCGCAGGAACCGGAAGCCGCGCTCCGACAGGAGGAAAACCCCCTCGCCGGGCTCGATGAAGGCCTCGAGCCCGGGCCGGAGGCGGGGACGGTTCGCGGTGCCCCGCGGCGCTTCCGGCGATTCGCTCAGCAGCAGGCCGAGCAGCCGGCCTGGCCGCCACCCGGCGGATGCGGATTCTCCTCGTAGGGCTTGCTGGTGTCCACCCAATGGTCGGTGTTCACGATCTGGGTGAAGCTCTTCTTGGCTTCGGCGGCGTACTGCTTCACGGCGGCGGTGGGATCGGTCTCGAACAGCGCGCGATAGGCGGGATCGGTGAAGGCCTTCTGGTGCATCGCGGCCCAGTCCTCCGGGGTGGGCGCCCCCGGCTTCGTCGGATGTGCGGCCATGGCAGTCAGCTCCTCGGCTTGCGATCGGTCATCGTCGCGTGCCGCCTCCGGCGTCCTGCCGGCGCGATCGCGGGCCGCGACTCGCAGAAAACCTAGCCCGGCACATTCACGGGCGGCAAACGAATTCTGGAAAACCGAAACATTGCACGCCGGGCGAAGGGTGTTGCCGCCGACCTGACGTCGCCGTCATGCAGCGGGACGATGCTGACGCGGCGCGCCATCGCCAGGATGACCATCGCCATCTGGTGCAGCGCCGACTGCATGGCGACGCATTGCCGCGCGCCGATGCCGAAGGGCAGGTAGGCCCCGGGCGGGGCCGCCGCGCCGCGCGGCGCGCCGAACCGTTCGGGCAGGAAGCGGTCGGGCGTGGCGAAGTGGCGCGGGTCGTGGTGCAGCAGCAGTGGGCTCACCCACACCATGGTGCCGGCGGCGAAGCCGAAGCCGCCGAGTTCGAAGGCCTGCGCCACCTCGCGGAACAGGAAGGGCGCGGGCGGCCGCAGCCGCAGGCTTTCCTTCAGCACGGCCATCCCATAGCTTTCCGCCAGCGCCGCCGCGGAGGGGGTGCCCGCGGCGCAGAGGGCGGCGCCCTCCTCGGCGAGCCGCTCGCCGATCCCGTGCTCGGCCACGTCGTGCCAGGCGTTCACCAGGCTCAGGGGAATGGTGAGGTGGCCGGAATAGAGCAGCTGGATCACCTCGCCCAGGATCGCCTCGCGGTCGAGGCGGGATCCATCCGCGGCCCGGCCGTGCACGAGCGCGGAGAGGATGTCGCCGCGGTCCTCGCCGCTGGCGATGCGCGCATCGACCAGGCCGATCACCGCATCCATGCGCCGCGGCGCGCGCGGCCGTGTCATTGCCAGCGGCGCCTCGGGGTCGCCGCCGGCGGTGCCGGTATAGTCCTCGCCGACCGCCTCCTCGACCGGGACGACGCCCGCGCGGCCCGCCGCCGGTCCCAGCCCCTCCACCTCCGCGTCGAGCACGCGGCGTACGGCGATGCGCGCGGTCAGCAGGCGCAGGGCCGCGCCGAGGTCGATGCGGCCATCCTCGCCCCAGCCGTCCAGCATCGCCTCCGTGCAGTGCGCCACCAGGGCGAGGTGCGGGTCGAGCAGCGCGGGCCGGAAGGCGGGGCGCAGCAGGCGCCGGTGCGCCCGCCAGGCGTCGTCCTCGAGGGTGGTGAGCCCGTCGCCCCAGTGGCCGCGGTTGGAGTCCTTCACGAAATCCGGCTTGTGCAGGAAGGGCTCGCAGGCGGTGAACAGCGTCCGCACCGCCGCCGCGCCGTTGACCAGGATGCAGGGCGCGCGGCCGAGGTCGAAGCCGACGATGTCGCCATGCCGCGCGACGAGCGTCGCCAGGAAGCCGCGCGGGTCGGCCTGCCAGAAGCGATGGTTCAGGGGGCCCCATCCCGCGCCGCGCGGCCCTGGGGGCGGTGGCGGCAGCGTCATGGCGGGCCGCCGCCATGAGCGAGGAGGGCCCCGGCTGGCTCTATGCCCTCGCGCCGGATGTCGTCCTCGCCGGCGATGGCGGCCTCGCCCTGCTGCAGGCCGATATGACGAGCCAGGTGATGGGGGGCGCGGCGGAGCGCCTGCTGCTGGAGGCGCTGGCCGGCGAGGGCTGCACCGCTGCCGTGCTCGCGCGGGTGCAGGCACAGGCGGGGCCTGGCGCCACGCCGTGGGAGGCGCTGCTCTACCGGCTGGATCGCGCGGGCCTGCTGTGCCGCTGCCTGACGTCGCGGGGACTCCCGCTCGCCTCCTGCATCCCGCTGCGGCCGCCGCCCGTGGGGCTGGAGGCGGCCAGCCTTCCCGCGATCCTGCGCCTTGCCCCGGCGGCGATCGCCCGCGCCGAGGCCGGCGCGATCGTGCTGGAGCGGCCCGGGGCCTGGGCGCGGGTGGTGTTCCACGATCCGTCGCTGCTGCCGCTGCTCGGCGCGCTGGCGGCCGGGCGCGAGGAGGGCGCGCTGCTCGCCGCCCTGCCGGGCCACGCGCCGGAGGCGCTGCGCGCCCTGCTCGCGCTGCTCGATCGCTGCGGCCTGCTCGACCGCGGCGCGGATGACGGATGGCCGCTGCACGAGCTGATCTTCCACGCCCGCACGCGCCGTGGCTATGCCCGCCGGCGGCTCGCCAAGGTGGGCGGTGCGACGGCACCCGCCGCCGAGGCCTCGGAAGAGGGCGAGGCGGCGATCGCGCTCGCCCTGCCGCAGGCCGCCCACCTCGAGGCGACGGATCCGCCCTTCGCCCGCGTCGCCGCGCGGCGGCGCTCCCTGCGGCGGCACGGCGAGCGGCCGCTGCGCGTGGACCAGCTCTCGGAATTCCTGTTCCGCACGCTGCATATGCGAGAGGGGCATGCGCGCGAGGGCAGCCGCCCCTATCCCAGCGGTGGCGCCTGCTATCCGCTGCGGGCCTACCTGGCCGTGGACCGGTGCGAGGGGCTGGCGCGGGGCCTCTATCTCTACGCGCCCGAGCGGCACGCGCTGCATCCCCGCCCGCTGGCGCGCCCCGACCATCTCGACGCGCTGCTGGCCGAGGCGGCGGGCACGGCCGGCGTCGCGGCACCGCCGCAGCTGCTGCTCGTGCTATCGGCGCGGATGGAGCGGATCCGGCCCAGCTATGGCGACCTCGGCTACAGCCTGGTGCTGAAGGAGGTCGGCGCGGTGTTCCAGACGGCGATGCTGGCGGCCGCGGCGATGGGCCTGGCCAGCTGCCCGCTGGGCTGCGGCGACGCGCTGGCCTTCGCCGCAGCGCTGGGGATCGACCCGGCAGTCGAGGCCTCGGTCGGCGAATTGATGCTCGGCACGGCGGGGGATGCGGCCTGAAGGCGCGGCGGGCCGGTGACGCGCCGCACCGCGCGCCGGTAGCATCGGGCCGGGCGCCCGGGGACGAACCCCGGCCCGCACCCAGGAGGACGCCCGCCATGCCCTTCACCGCCCCCGCCCGGCACATGGGCTGGATCGAGCGGCCCGATTGCCGCATCGCCTACCAGCGCGTGGGCTCCGGCCCGCCGCTGGTCTTCGCCCATGGCCTGGGCGGCTGCTTCATGTCCTGGTGGCAGCAGGTGGCGCATTTCGCGCCGCGCTACACCTGCATCAGCTTCTCGCATCGCGGCTTCTTCCCCTCCACCGCGCCGCCCGAGGGGCCGGATCCGGCGGCCTATGCGGCCGACCTGGCGGCGCTGGTCGACCAACTGGAGCTCGGCGAGATCCGCCTGGTCTGCCAGTCCATGGGCGGCTGGACCGGCGTGGAATACGCGCTGCTGCGGCCGGGCCGGGTGAAGGCGCTGGTGCTGGCGGCGACCACCGGCTCGCTCGACCCGCGGCAAATGCGCGAGCCCGAGCGCAGCCGCCTCGCTGCCTGGGCGGCGGAGAGCGAGGCGACGAAGGCCGCGCTGGCGCCGCGCAACATCGCGCCCTCCACCGGCGCGGCCATGGCCGAGGCCAGCCCGCACCTGCACCTGCTCTACCATCAGATCGGCGCGCTCAGCGCCACGATGGACCGCGAGGCGGTGCGCGCCCGGCTGCACGCCGCGCGCCGTCGCCCGCCGGCGGCGCTTGCCGCGGCCGGCTGCCCGGTGCTGTTCATCCCCGGCGGGCAGGACATCGTCATCCCGCCCTTCGCCGCCCGGGCCATGGCGGCCGAGCTGCCGAATGCGCGGGTGACGCCGATCCCCGCCGCCGGCCATTCCGGCTATTTCGAGCACGCCACGGCCTTCAACGCGCTGGTGGAGGCCTTCCTCGATGAGATCGGGTGAGTCGGCCCGCCCGAAAGACGATGCGGGCGCGATCCTCGGCCTCGACCACGTCACGCTGGCGGTGCCAGCGCTGGAACCCGCCGTGGCGGCCTATGCCATGCTGTTCGGCCGCGCGGCGGATGCGCGCGGCCAGGCGCAGGGGCTCGGCTGGGCGGCGTTCCGGCTGGCCAATACCAGCCTCGTTCTGGTCGCGCCGGATGGCGTGCGGGATGATGTCGCGCGGGAGGGAGAGACGCCGGGAGAGTTTGCGGCGCATCTCGCGGGCGGCCGGGAGGCGGGCGCCGCCCTCGGGGCATTGGCCTTCGGCGTCGCCGCCGCCGACGCCGCCGCGCGCCTGCTGGAGCGCCGCGGCCTGCCGGCGTCCGGACCGCCGCAGCCCTGGCTCGGCCGCCCCGCCACCCCCTTGGCGCCGGCGGCGGCGCGCGGGCTGCACCTGCTTCTGACCCCGCCTGACCCGTCGCCCCGGCCGGCGGATGCGCCGAGCCTCGACCACCTGGTGATCCGCAGCGGCGATCCCGAGCGCAGCATCGCCCTGCTGGCGGGGCGGCTCGGCCTCGACCTGCGGCTGGACCGCAGCAACCCGGACTGGGGCCAGCGCCTGCTGTTCTTCCGCTGCGGCGACCTGGTGCTGGAGGTCTCGCACGCGCTCGGCGCCGGCCTCACCGACGAGCCGGACCGGCTCTGGGGCGTGACCTGGCGCGTGCCGGAGGTGGAGGCCTGGCGCGCGCGGCTGGAGGCGGCGGGCATTCCCGTCTCGCCGCTGCGCACCGGCCGCAAGCCGGGCACGCGCATCTTCACCATCCGCGAGCACGCGGCCGCGGTCCCGACCGCCTTCATCGGCGGCTGAGGCGGCGCGGCCAGCATACAAGGCGGTCCGATGGCTGGAGCGCCGCGGGGCGCGGAGGGCTGAATCGGCCCGCCCAGCAGCCATGCCCCCTCCACCGGGCGGTTTGCCCCCCCGCGCGGTCCAGGGCTAGCCTTCCGCGGGCGGAGGGCACGGCCAATGAACTTCGAGTTCGCCGACGAGCTGCTGGCGGTGCGCGACCAGGCGCGCACCTTCCTGGCGAAGCAGGCGCCGAGCGCCTCGGTTCGCCGCGTGCTGGAAGGGGAGGCGCCCTACGACGCGCCGACCTGGAAGGCGGTGGCCGAGCTCGGTTGGCTGGGCGCGGCGATCCCGGAGGAGCTGGGCGGCAGCGGCCTCGGCCATGAGGGGCTCTGCGTGCTGGCCGAGGAAATCGGCGCCGCCGTCGCCGCCATTCCCTTCACCTCCGCCTGCATGGCGGCCGAGGCGATCATGCTGGCGGGCGATGCCGACCAGCAGCGTGCCGTGCTCCCGAAGCTGGCGGCGGGCGAGGCGATCCTCTGCGTCGCGCTGGCCGAGGGGCCGGGCAATCCCGCGCCGCGCGCGGTGAAGGCGCAGATGCGCGGCGGCAGGCTGACCGGCAGCAAGTGGCCGGTCGCCGATGGCGGCATCGCCGATCGCGCGGTGGTCGTCGCGCGCGACGCCCAGGGGGAGATCGGCCTGTTCCTGGTCGACCTCGCCGGCCCTGGCGTGACGCGGACGCGCCTCGACAGCCTCGACCCCACGCGCAACCAGGCGCGGCTCGACTTCGCCGGCGCGCCGGCCGAGCCCTTGCCGGCCGCGCGCGGCTGGGCGGCGGTGGAGGCGCTGCTGGAACGCACGGCCATCCCCGTCGCCTTCGAGCAGATCGGCGGCGCGCGCACCTGCCTCGACATGGCCAAGGACTTCGCCATGGAGCGCCACGCCTTCGGCCGGCCCATCGCCAGCTTCCAGGCGATCAAGCACAAGCTGGTCGATATCTACGTCGCCAACGAGCTGGCGCGATCGAACGCCTACTATGCCGCCTGGGCGCTGCAGGCGGATGCGCCGGATCTTCCCACCGCCGCCGCCGCGGCGCGGGTGAGCGCAACCGAGGCCTTCCACCTGGCGTCGAAGGAGAACATCCAGGTGCATGGCGGCATGGGCTTCACCTGGGCCGCGGACTGCCACCTGTACTACCGGCGGTCGAAGCTGCTGGCGCTGCTGCTGGGCGGCGCGCCCTGGTGGAAGGACCGGCTGGTCGCCCGGCTGGAGATGGTCAACGCGGACGCGGAGGGCTGAGCCATGGATTTCGCCGACACGCCGCAGGAAGCCGAATTCCGCGCCGAGGCGCGCGCCTTCCTCGACGCCAATGCCGAGCCGCTGACGGGCACCAATGCCATCACGCGCGGCCGCGTGCCCGATGACGTGCTGCTGAAGCGCGCCGCCGAGTGGCAGGCGAAGAAGGCCGATGCGGGCTTCGCCGTGATCACCTGGGCGACGGAGCATGGCGGCCGGGCGGGGACGCCCATGCAGCACGTGATCTACGGCCAGGAGGAAGCGCGCTTCGCCGTGCCGCGCGGGGTGTACGAGATCGGCCTCGGCATGTGCGTGCCGACGGTGATCGCGCATGGCACGCCCGAGCAGATCGCCCGCCATGTCCGCCCCGCCGTGCGCGGGGAGGAGATCTGGTGCCAGCTCTTCTCCGAGCCCGCCGCGGGATCGGACGTCGCCGGCCTTCGCACCCGCGCCGTGCAGGAGGGCGAGGACTGGGTGATCAACGGCCAGAAGATCTGGACCTCCGGCGCGCACTACGCCGACTGGGGGCTGCTGCTGGCGCGCACCGATCCGAATGCGGCGAAGCATGCCGGGCTGACCATGTTCGTCATCCCGATGAAGGGGCCGGGCGTCGAGGTGCGGCGCATCAAGCAGATTGCCGGGACGTCGAACTTCAACGAGGTCTTCTTCACCGACCTGCGCATCCCCGATGCCGCGCGGGTCGGCGCGGTGGGCACGGGCTGGAAGGTGGCGCTGACCACCCTGATGAACGAGCGCATGACCATCGGCGGCAGCGTCGGCGTGGATTTCGACGAGATCTTCGC
>CAYNYQ010000057.1:0-18686 GCA_964401305.1 uncultured Acetobacteraceae bacterium
GCGGCGCGGCGGGGCGCACGGCGGCGGCCGCAAAGGGTGGGCGCAGTTCGGCCGCTTCGGGCCGCGGTGCCGCCGGACGCACGGCGGCGGCCGCGAAGGGCGGGCGCAAGACGGCCTCGTCCGGCACCACCGGGCGCGGCACCGCCGCCGCGAAGGGCGGACGCAAGACCGCCACCACCGGACGCGGCGCGGCAGGACGCACGGCAGCCGCGGCCAAGGGCGGGCGCAACTCCGCCACCACCGGTCGCGGCGCGGCCGGGCGCACGGCGGCCGCCGCGAAGGGCGGGCGCAAGACGGCCTCGTCCGGCACCACCGGGCGCGGCGCGGCGGCGAAGGCCGGCGGCGCCGCCAAGCCCCGCTCGACCGCGGCCAAGGGCACCGCGACGCGCGGCCGCGGCGCAGGCGGCGGCACCACCGCGCGCGGCCGCGGCACCACCGCGCGGCGCGGCAGCACCGCCACCCGCGGCACGCGGGGCAGCAGCCGCGACGCCTGACCAGGCAGCACATGGGCCTGTCCCCGCCATCGGGGGCAGGCCCTTGCGCCCCTCGCCGCGCGCCCCATGCTGCGGGGCATGGCATCCCCCCGCGGCAGCGCGCTGGTCCTCGGCGCCGGCATCATGGGCCTCTCGGCGGCCTGGGCGCTGGCGCGCGCCGGGCATGGCCCGGTCACCGTCATCGACCAGGACCCAGTGCCCAATCCCCGCGGCGCCTCCTGCGACCACCACCGGCTGATCCGCCACGCCTACGGCGCCGCGCATGGCTACATGCGCATGGTGGACGACGCCTATGCCGCCTGGGACCTGCTCTGGGCCGAGCTCGGCGAGCCGCTCCACGTCGAGACCGGCGTGCTCGCCCTCGCCTCCGCCCGGGGCACGGGCTGGATGGCGGAGAGCCAGGCCGCGCTGGCCAGCCACGGCCTGCCGCCCGAGGCGCTGGACGCCGCCACCGTCGCCCGGCTTTTTCCAATGTTCGACCCCGCCGGCATCGCCGAGGGCTTCCACCTGCCGCGGGGCGGCGTGCTGCTGGCCGAGCGCATCGTCGCCGCCCTCGCGCGGCACTGCGCCGCGCGCGGCGTCAGCTTCCGCCGCGCCCGCGTCACCGAGGCCGATCCAGCCCGCGCGCGGCTGCACCTGGCGGACGGCACGACCGCGGAGGCCGAGCTGCTGGTGCTCGCCGCCGGCCCCTGGGCGCCGCGGCTGCTGCCGGGGCTGGCCGGCCGCGTGACTGCCTCGCGCCAGGTGGTGGTCTACCTCGAGCCGCCGGCCGTGCTGCGGGACGCCTGGGCGCGGGCGCCGATGCTGCTGGACCGCGGCACCACCGGCGTCGGCTTCTACGCCGTGCCGCCGGTCGCCGGCACGCCGCTGAAGATCGGCGACCACCGCTTCTCCCTCGGCGGCGATGCCGAGCGCGACCCGCGCGAGACCGCGCCCGGGGAGCACGAGGCGATCCTGGCGCTCGCCGGCCGGCGGCTGCGCGGCATCGAGGCGTACCGACTGCTCGGCGCCCGCGCCTGCTACTACGACGTGGAGCCGGAGGAGCGCTTCATCCTCGAGCCGCTGGAGGGCGGGCGGTGCTGGGTGATGTCCGGCTTCTCCGGCCACGGCTTCAAGTTCGGCGCGCTGCTCGGCCTGGCGCTGGCACGCGCGGCGACGGAGCCCGGGCTTGCCGCCGCGCTGCCGGCCTGGGCCGCCGGACAGGCACCCCCGCCACCAGGCCTGCTCGATGCGCCGGGATGACCGCCGCCGCCCGTCCCGGCCCGTCCCCCGGGGTGACCACCGCCCGCCGCCGACGAAGTGAGGCGACGCCCCCCGCCGTTGTGCTATCGGAGCCCGCATGACCACCGCCGCCACCACGCCCGCCGAGGACCTCCTCTTCGGCCTCACCCGCCTGGTCGACCTGCCCGGGCTGACCGCCGCCGCCGGCGCGCCGCTCGGGCCTGAGGACATCGCCGCCATCATCGGCGAGGCCGACCGCTTCGCGCGCGAGAAGCTCTGGCCCAACGCCATGGCCGCGGACCGCCACGGCGCGGTCTACGAGAACGGCGTGGTGCGCACGCCGCCCACCTACCGCGAGAGCTACCAGGCCTGGATCGAGGGCGGCTGGCAGGGGCTGCCGGCGCCCGCCGAGGTGAACGGCGTCGAGACCGGCGGGCAGGACCTGCCGCAGGCGCTCTGGATGGCGGTGCAGGAGCTGATGACCACCGGCGACATGAGCTTCATGCTCTGCCCGCTGCTGACCGCCGGCGCGATCGAGGCGATCCACCGCTTCGCCTCGCGCGAGCAGCAGGCGGCCTGGCTGCCGAAGCTGACCAGCGGCGAATGGACCGGCACCATGTGCCTGACCGAGCCGCAGGCGGGCTCCGACCTCTCGCAGGTGCGCAGCAGGGCCGAGCCCGATGGGGCCGGCGGCTACCGCATCACCGGGCAGAAGATCTACATCACCTATGGCGAGCACGACCTGACGCCGAACACGCTCCACCTGATCCTGGCGCGCCTGCCGGATGCGCCGCCGGGCACGCGGGGCATCTCCCTCTTCGCCGCGCCCAAGGTGCTGCCGGACGGGCGGCGCAACGCGCTGCGCTGCGGCGGCATCGAGAAGAAGATGGGCATCCACGCCTCGCCCACCTGCGTGATGCTGTTCGAAGGCGCCGAGGCGGAAATGGTGGGCGAGCCCAACAAGGGCCTCAACGCCATGTTCGCCATGATGAACGCCGCGCGCCTCGGCGTCGGCGTCGAGGGCGTGGCGCAGGGCGCGCGGGCGCTCGCGCTGGCCGAGCCCTATGCGGCGGAGCGGATGCAGGGCGGCCAGCCCATCGCCCGCCACCCGGACGTGGCCCGCATGCTGGCCGAGATCCGCGCCATCACCCTCGCCGGCCGGCTGCTGGCGCTCGAGGCCGGGGTGGCGCTCGACCGCGCGCGGCTGCTCAAGGACGCGGCCGCCGATGCCCGGGTGGCGCTGCTGACGCCGATCGTGAAGGCCTGGTGCACCGACCGCGGCGTCGACTGCGCCTCGCTCGGCATCCAGGTGCATGGCGGCATGGGCTTCATCGAGGATACCGGCGCCGCGCAGGTGCTGCGCGATGCCCGCATCGCGCCGATCTACGAGGGCACCAACGGCATCCAGGCCATGGACCTGGTGGGCCGCAAGCTGTTCCGCGACGGCGGCGCCACCATGCGCGGCCTCATTGCCGAGGTGCGCGCCGCCGACCCGCGCCTCGGCCCCGCCGCCGATGCGCTGGAGCGCGCGACGGCCTGGATGCTCGATCGCGGGCTGGCCAGCCCGGATGTGGCCCAGGCCTCGGCCGCGGCCTATCTCGACGCCGCCGGCTGGACGCTGGGCGGCTGGATGCTGGCGCGCGCCGCGGCGGCGGAGCCGCGCTACGCGCCGCTCGCGGCCTTCTACATCGCGCGCCTGCTGCCGCGGGCCGGCGCCCGCATCGCCGAGATCGAGGCGGCGGACGCGCTGCTCGCCCTGATGGCGGCATGACCGCAGCGCGGGCGCAGTCACGCCCCGCGAGCAATCGGATACCGTCGCGAGGCCTTGCCATCCGGCAGGGCGTTCGCATCTGCGGCAAAACATTGATTACCGTCGGATGAACGCCCCGCTCTCCTCCCCCTCGATTCACGCCGCCGGACATCGCCCTCGCGTCGCCGTGATCGGCGCCGGGCCCGGTGGCCTCGCCGCCGCCATGCTGCTCGCCGCGCGCGGCGCCCGCGTCACGCTGTACGAGAAGGACGAGGTGCCCGGCGGGCGCACCCGCGCGCTGACCAGCGAGGCGGGCTACCGTTTCGATCTCGGCCCGACCTTCTTCCTCTATCCGCGGATCCTCGCCGAGATCTTCGCCGCCTGCGGCGCGCGGCTGGAGGAGGAGGTGGAGCTGATCCGCCTCGACCCGCTCTACCGCCTGCATTTCGAGAACGCCGGCGGCGGCGCCTGGCTCGACGCCGTGCCCGACATCGAGCGGATGGAGGCGCAGATCGCCGGCCTCTGCCCGGCCGACGCCGCCGGGCTGCGCCCCTTCCTGGCCGAGAACCGCCGCAAGCTCGAGGCCTTCCGCCCGGCGCTGGAGCGGCCCTTCAACTCCGTCCTCGACATGCTGCGCCCGGACGTGGTGCGCGCCCTGCCGCTGCTCCGCCCGCAGCGCGCGGTCGATACCGACCTGCGCCGCTTCTTCTCCGACCCGCGGGTGCGCCTCGCCTTCTCCTTCCAGACCAAGTACCTGGGGATGAGCCCGTTCCGCTGCCCCAGCATGTTCACCATCCTGAGCTTCCTGGAATACGAGCACGGCGTCTTCCACCCGCGTGGCGGCTGCGGCGCGGTCTCGGACGCCATGGCGCGGGTCGCCGCGCGGCTCGGCGTCGAGATCCGCTACGGCACGCCGGTCGACAGCGTCGCCTTCGACGGGCGCCGGGCCGTGGGCGTGGAGGCCGGCAGCGCGCGCCACGCCGCCGAGGCGGTGGTGGTGAACGCCGATTTCGCCCATGCCGTGCCGCGGCTGATCCCCGATGCGCTGCGGCGCGACTGGTCGGACCGGCGCATCGCTCGCGCGCGCTATTCCTGCTCGACCTTCATGCTCTACCTCGGCATCGAGGGCGCGCTGCCCGGCCTCGCCCATCACACGGTGGCGCTGTCGCAGGACTACCTGCGCAACATCCGCCAGATCGAGACCGGCGAGATCCCCGACCGGCCGAGCTTCTACCTGCAGCACGCGACGGCGACCGACGCCACCCTGGCGCCGCCCGGGCATTCCACGCTCTACATGCTGGTGCCGGTGCCGAACCTGCGCAGCGGCGTCGACTGGGAGAAGGAAGCACCGCGCTTCCGAGCCCTGGCGCTGGAGCGGCTGGCGGCGCTCGGCCTCGGCGATCTCTCGCCGCGCATCCGCCACGAGCGCATGGTCACGCCGCAGGCCTGGATGGAGGAGTTCGCCGTCGGCCACGGCGCCACCTTCAATCTGGCGCATGATTTCGGCCAGATGCTGAGCTTCCGCCCGCGCAACCGCTTCCAGGGGGTGCAGGGCGTCTACCTGGTCGGCGGCGGCACGCACCCGGGCAGCGGCCTGCCGGTGATCTACGAGGGGGCGCGGATCAGCACCTCGCTGATCGCGCAGGATCTCGGGCTCCGGCCGGTCGGCACCAGCCTCGAGGGCATCTCGGCGACGCCGCTGGAGACGCGGATGGCGCTCGGCGGCGCGGACTGAGGCGCGCCGACGCGCCGCGACCAGGGCCCCGGGGCGGGCCCGGCGTGGCGCCCGCCGGCAGGACGGCCGGCCAACACGACGAAGGGACGCAGCAATGGCCTCGCAGGCGCATGTGGTGGTGGTGGGCGCCGGGCTCGGCGGGCTCGCGGCGGCGGCGGTGGCCGCGGCGCGCGGGCATCGGGTGACGGTGCTGGACAAGAACCCCTGGCTCGGCGGCAAGGCGGCCGTGCTGCATGTCGATTCGCCCGACGGCGCCGGCGCCTTCCGCTTCGACATGGGCCCGACCATCCTGACCGTGCCGCGCGTGCTGCGCCGCATCTATGCCGAGGCCGGGCGGGACCAGGCGCGGGAGCTGCCGCTGATCCGGCTCGACCCGCAATGGCGCTGCTTCTTCGACGACGACACCCGCATCGACCTGCGCGAGGATGTCGAGACCATGGCCCGCGCCATGGACGAATTCGCCCCCGGCAGCGGCCAGGGCGAGGGCTACCGCAAGTTCCAGAAGGTGGCCCGCCACCTGCACGAGGTCTCCGAGCGCTTCTTCTTCTGGAAGCCGGTGGAGGGCATCGGCGACACGCTGAACCTGCGCAGCAATTTCGACCCCTCCACCATGCGCGACGTGCTGGCGCTGCGCATGGGCAAGTCCATGGCCAAGGTGATCCGCGGCCATGTGCCGGATGCGCGGCTGGCGCAGATGCTCGACCATTTCTGCCAGTATGTCGGCTCCAACCCCTACATGGCGCCGGCGGTGCTGTGCAGCATCGGCGACATGCAGGTGAGCGAGGGGGTCTGGTACCCGGTGGGCGGCACCCGCGCCGTGGCCGAGGGGCTGGCGAAGCTCGCCGGGGAGCTCGGCGCCGAGCTGCGCCCCGGCGTCGCGGTGGCGGGCTTCGAGGTGGAGAACGGGGCCGTCCGCGCGGTGAAGACCGAGGCGGGCGAGCGCATCGCCTGCGACGCCGTGATCTCCAACATGGACGCCATCCGCACCTATCGCGAGCTGGTCGGCGGCAGCGCCGGCGAGCGCTACGCGAAGAAGGGCTTCGAGCCGGCCTGCAGCGGCGTCGTGCTCTATCTCGGCCTGAAGAAGCGCTACGAGCACCTGGCGCATCACTGCTTCGTCTTCTCCCGTGATGCGGAGGAGGAGTTCGACAGCATCTACCGCCGCGGCGAGCCGGCGCCCGACCCCACCGCCTACCTCGCCGCGCCGTCGATGAGCGACGACACGGTGGCCCCGCCGGGTGGCGAGGCGCTCTACGTCCTCGTGCACACGCCCTGGCTGCGTCCGCACCATGACTGGTCGAGGATGTTCGCCCCCTACCGCCAGGTGATCCTCGACAAGCTCAAGCGCACCGCGGGCATGGAGGACATCGAGGAGCGCATCGTGGTCGAGCGCGCGCTGACGCCCCAGGACATCCACGACCGCTACAACCCGCTGAACGGCGCGATCTACGGCCTGGCCAGCCACGGCGCCTTCACCGGCGCCTTCAAGCCGGGCAACCGCTCGCGCGCGGTCAAGGGGCTCTACCTCGCCGGTGGCGCGGCGCATCCCGGGCCGGGGATGCCCATGGTGATGATGAGCGGCTGGATCGCGGCCGATGCGCTGGACCGCGACCTCGGCGGGCGCGGCATGTCCGCCGCGGCCGAGGCGGCGGGGCGGCGCGACGCCCTGGCGCCGGCGCCGCTCGCCGCCGAATAGGCCCCGCATGCCGGCCGCGGCGGAGCGGGAGGCGCCGGCGCCGGACGTGATCGCGCGGCACTCGCCGCGCCTCGTCCGCTTCTTCGAGTTCGCCTTCACCCGCTTCTTCGCCCGCCACATGCGGGCGCTGCGGGTGCCGCACTGGGGCCTGCCGGACCCGGCGCTGGCCCGCGCCGACGCGGCCGCGCCGCTGGTGGTGCTGGCCAACCACCCCTCCTGGTGGGACGGCGTCGCCTTCATGCTGCTGGCGCGGCGGCTCTTCCCGGACCGGCCGGTCTTCATCCCGATGGAGGAGGCCGCACTCGGCCGCTACGGCTTCATGCGCCGCATCGGGGTGTTCGGCATCACGCCGGGCACGGCGCGCGGCGCGGTGGCCTTCCTGCGCACCGCCGGGCGGGTGCTGGCCACGCCGCGGCACATGCTGTGGATGAACGTGCCCGGCCGCTTCGCCGATGCGCGGGAGCGGCCGCTGCCCGTCGCCCCCGGCGTCGCCCGCCTGCCCGAGCTCGCCCCCGGCGCCGTGGTGCTGCCGCTGGCCCTGGAATACCCCTTCTGGACCGAGCGCGGCGCCGAGATGCTGGCCGCCTTCGGCCCGCCCATACCGGCGGCCGAGCTGCTGGCGCTGGACCGCGAGGCGCGGGCCGGGCGCATCGCCGCCGCCATCGAGGCGACTGCCGACCGCCTGGCTGCCGATGCGATCAGCCGCGACCCGGCGCGCTTCGCCGTGGTGGTGCAGGGGCAGGAGGGGATGGGCGGCGTCTGGCATCGCTGGCGCCAGCTCCGCGCCGTCCTCCGCGGCGAGCGCTTCGACCCCCGCCATGCCCAGGACCGGCCGCGGGAGACCTGACCGGCGGCATGCGCGGGTGCTGGCGAAAGCCCACGGCATCGCCACCTGGACGAAAGGTTGCCGGGCCGCAATTCTGCGCGACGGCTGATGGATGCGGGCGCCCCCGGCGGGGCGGCGCACGGGGAGGACGATGATGGAGCATGCCTGGATCGCGCTCGCCCTCGCCCTGCTGCCGGCCGGGCTCGGCGCGGCCAACCTGCTGCTGCTGCCGCGGCTGCGCGACGCCAACGTGCCTCCCCTTGGGCTGCCCGCCGATGCGCTGGTCTCCATCCTGGTGCCGGCGCGCAACGAGGCGGCGAATATCGAGGCCTGCGTCCGCGCGGCGCTGGCCAGCACTGGCGTCGCGCTCGAGGTGGTGGTGGTCGACGACGGCAGCGAGGACGGCACCGGCGCCATCGTCGCCCGGCTGGCGGCCGAGGATCCGCGGGTGCGGCTGATTGCGGCGCCGCCCCTGCCGCCGGGCTGGACCGGCAAGGTGCATGCCTGCGCCCGCCTGGCCGAGGCGGCGCGCGGCACCCACCTGCTCTTCATCGATGCCGATGTGCGCCTGGCCCCCGGCGCCGCGGCCGCCATGGCGGCGCATGCGGCCCGGCGCGGCATCGCCATGGTCAGCGGCGTGCCGCGCCAGCGCATCGGCTCCTTCGGCGAGGCGCTGACGGTGCCGGCGATCAACCTGCTGCTGCTGGGCTACCTGCCGGGCGGCGGCCGGGCCGAGACGCGGCAGGTGGGCATGGCGGCGGCCTGCGGGCAGCTCGTCCTCTGCGACCGCGCCGCCTATGAGGCGGTGGGCGGCCATGCGGCGGTGCGCGGCGTGCTGCATGACGGGCTGGCCCTGGCGCGGCGCTTCCGCGCCGGGGGCCACCTGACCGAGATCGTGGACGGCGCGCCGCTGGCCACCTGCCGAATGTACCGCGGCTTCGCCGAGGCCTGGTCCGGCTTCCTGAAGAATGCGCGGGAGGGCATGGCGACGCCGCTCGGCCTGCCGATCTGGACCGTGCTGCTGGCCGGGGCGCATCTCTGGCCCTGGGCGCTGCTGCCGGCCTGGCAGGCGGTGCTGGCGCTGGGCCTGGTGCTCGGCCTGCGCGCCGCCGTCACCTGGCGGGCGCAGGAGCCCTGGTGGACCGTGCCGCTGCACCCGCTGACCATGCTGGTGGCCCTGGCGATCCAGTGGACGGCGCTGCTGCGCTGGGCGCTGGGGCGCCCGGCGGGCTGGAAAGGCCGCGCCTATCCCGCCACAAAGGCGGCATGAGCCGAACGACCACCGGGGCCGCCCTCGCCGCCGCACCCGCCCGCGACACGGGCGGGCATGCGCCCGCCCCGGCCGACGTCGCCCCGCGAAGCGTTGCCCCGGGCAGCGTCGCCGTGGCCGCGACCCCGACGCGCGACCACGACGCGGAGAATTTCCCGACCGCCTCCCTGCTGCTGGCGAAGCCGGTGCGCGCGCAGGTGATGGCCTTCTACCGCTTCGTCCGCACCGCCGACGACATCGGCGACAGCCCCGACCTGCCGCCCGCGGCCAAGCTCGCCCGGCTCGACGCCATGGAGCGCGCGCTGGACGACCCAGCCACGCCGATGCCGGAGGCCCGGCGGCTGCACGACCTGCAGGTGGGCACGGCGGAGGCGCGGCTGATGCTCTCCGCCTTCCGCCAGGACGCGGTGCAGCAGCGCTATGCCGACTGGGCGGAGCTCGAAGCCTATTGCCGCCGCTCGGCCGACCCCGTGGGGCGGATGCTGCTGCGCCTGCACGGCGATGCCGCCAACGCGCCGGCCAATGCGGCGGCGGATGCGCTCTGCACCGCGCTGCAGGTGCTGAACCACCTGCAGGACCTGGTGCCGGACCGCGCCGCGCTGGACCGCATCTACCTGCCCCTGGGCTGGATGGCGCTGGCGGGCGGCGAGGCGGGCTTCTTCGACCCCGCGAACGCGGCGCGGCGGCGGGAGGTGCTGGACGCCGCGCTCGACCGCGTGGAGGAGGCGCTGGACCGCGCCGCCGCGCTGCCCCGCCTGCTGGCCGCCCGCCGGCTCGCCTTCCAGTCGACGGTCACCATCACCCTTGCGCGCCGGCTGCTGGCCAGGCTGCGCGCGGCCGACCCCGTGGCCGGGCGCGTCGCGCTCTCGAAGGTGGATTTCGCCCGCGCCTTCGCCGGCGGCTGGACCCGCGGCCCCGCGGACGCGGCCCTGGTCGCCGCACGGGTCGGGCGCGCGGGCTCCTCCTTCGCGCGCGGGATGGCGGCACTGCGCGGGGAGCGGCGGCGCGCGCTCTGGGGCGTCTATGCCTTCTGCCGCGCGGTGGACGACATCGCCGACGGCGCCATGCCGGAGGCGGAGAAGCGCCGCTTCCTCGCCGACTGGCGGCGGAAGCTGGCGGCGCCCGACTGCGCCCTCTCGCGCGAGCTCGCCTTTGCCCAGCGATCCTTCGGCGTGCCGATGGAGGAATGCGAGGCGATGATCGCCGGCATGGAGACCGATGCCGCCGACCGCCTGCGCCTCGAGGACGAGGCGGCGCTCGACCTCTACTGCCGCCGCGTGGCGGGCAGCGTGGGTGCGATGAGCGTGCGCATCTTCGGCGCGCCCGAGGCGCATGGCTTCGGCCTGGCCCTGGGCCACACCTTCCAGCTGACGAACATCCTCCGCGACGTCGACGAGGATGCGCTGCGCGAGCGGGTCTATGTGCCGCTGAGCCTGCTGGCCGCCGAGGGCATCCCGGACGGGCCGGCGCGCGACATCGTCCGCCACCCGCGCTTCGCCGCCATCTGCGCCCGGCTGGCCGAGCGCGCCCGCGCCGGCTTCGAAACGGCGGAGGTGGATATCCGCGCCTACGACACGAAGGCGCTGTTGCCGGCGGCGGTGATGATGTGGGGCTACCGCCGGCTGTTCGACCGCATGCTGGCGCGCGGCTGGGCCGGCGAGCGCGCCCGCCCGCGCCTGACCCTTGGCGAGAAGCTGCGCATGGCGGTGATGGCGCTCGGCTGGAAGGCCTGAGCGGAGGGCGCGCTCGCGATCCCGCGCGGGGCGGCGCCGCGCGCTCGACAAACCGCGCCGCCGGCCCAATCTCGCCGGCATCGGCAACAGGCAGGGCAGGACAGCATGCACACCCGCATCGGCCGGCGCATGGCGGCAGGCATCCTGGCGGCCGCCGGCCTCGGCATCGGCGGCGCCGCGGCGCATCACGGCTGGTCCTGGGCCGAGGGCGAGCAGACGGAGCTGCGCGGCACGGTGCGCGAGGTCTATGTCGGCCAGCCGCACCCCTCGCTGCGCGTCGAGGCGGCGGACGGGCTCTGGACGGTCGAGCTCGCGAATCCCCGCCAGACCGAGCGCGCCGGCTTCACCGCGGAGTCCACGAAGCCGGGCGACACGGTGCTGGCCATCGGCAACCGCGCCCGCGCCGAGGGGGAGCGGCGGATGAAGGCCGTTCGCCTCGTCGTCGGCGGCCGCACCTACGACCTCTACCCCGAGCGCATCCGCAGCTGAGCGCTTGACCGAGCTCCTGGGCGCGCTCTCGGAGGGGGCGCTGCCCGCCCTGCTGCGCCGCTCGGCGCCGGCCTATGTGCTGGTCAATGCGCTGCACATCCTGGGACTCGGGCTGCTGCTGGGGGCCATCGCCACGCTCGACCTCCGACTGCTCGGCGCATTCCGGGCGCAGGCCGTGGCGGCGCTGGCCCCGCCGCTCGTGCGGGTGGCGGGCGGTGGCCTGGCGCTGGCGGCCGCGACCGGGCTGATGCTCTTCGCCACGCGGCCGCTCGCCTATGCGGAGAACCCGGCCTTCCTCGCCAAGCTCGGGCTGGTCGGGCTCGGCGTGGCGAACCTCGCCCTGCTGCGGCTGAACCCGCACTGGCGACGCGCGGCGGCGGGGGAGGTGCCGCACGGCTCGGTGCGCGCCGCGGCGCTGCTCTCGCTGCTGGCATGGGTGGGCGCGGTCCTCGCCGGGCGCTCGATCGGCTTCCTGCAATAGGCTCCGCCATGCCCCATGCCGTCCGCCGCCGCGCCCTCCTCGCGGTGCCCCTCCTCGTGCAGCCGGCCACCGCGGCAGAGGCCGATCCCTGGGCGGCGCTGCGCGCGGGTGGCAGCGTGCTGTTCCGCCACGCCAACGCGCCGGGCGGCGGCGATCCGGCCGGCATGCGCCTCGGCGACTGCGCCACCCAGCGCAACCTGGACGCGGCCGGGCGCGACCAGGCGCGGCGCATCGGCGCGGCGCTGCGCGACGCGGGCGTCAGCGTCGGGGCGGTGCTCGCCTCGCGCTGGTGCCGCGCGACGGAGACGGCGGCGCTGGCCTTCGGCGCCGCGGCGGTCCGGCCGGAGCCCGCCTTCGATTCCTTCTTCGCCGATCGCGCCCTCGGCCCGGAACGCACCGCCGCGGCGCGGGCGATCCTGCTCGGCTGGCATGGGCCCGGGGCGCTGGTCGCGGTGACGCACCAGGTGAACATCACCGCGCTGACGGGCATCTTCCCCGCCTCCGGCGAGGGGGTGGTGCTGGCGCCGCGCGACGGGGCGCTCGGCGTCGTCGGCCGGCTGCGACCCTGAACGCCGTTGGCGGCGGCCGGGACCCGTGGTAGCGGCCGGGACGGCCCCGAAGGAGAGCCCCATGCAGCGACGCCACCTGCTGGCCGGAGGCCTGGCGCTGGCCGCCACCCCCGCCGTCCTCCCCGCCCTGGCGCAGACCCACGACCACCATGCCGGGCAGTTCGAGCGGCTGAACCAGCCCGGCCGCGTCGGCCTGCCGGAGATCCACCACGCCCAGGCGGTCACCGAGAGCCCGGCGCCGAAGGCGGCGCAGCAGGGCCGCTGGCGCGCCCTGGCGCCGCTGCCCGTGCCGCGCACCGAGATGGCCTGGGCCGCCGGCTTCCGCGGCGCGGTGCACCTCGTCGGCGGCTATGCCGAGCAGCGCGTGGACCGGCCGTACCACCATGCCTACGACCTGGCCGCCGACCGCTGGGTGGAACTCGCGCCGCTGCCGCGCGGCGCCAACCATGTCGGCGTCGCCGCGCTCGGCGAGCGGCTCTACGCGTTCGGCGGCTTCATCGAGCAGAACCGCACGCCGCATGACGGCGCCTTCGCCTTCGACGGCGAGCGCTGGGTCACGCTGCGCCGCCTGCCGGAGGCCTGCGGCGCCATCGCCTGCGTCGCGGTGGGCGAGGTGATCCACCTCGTCGGCGGCGCCATCGGCTCGGACAACCGGCGCTCGATCGACTGGCACCTGGTCTACGACCCGCGCACGGACCGCTACAGCCGCCGCCAGCCCATGCCGCTCGGTCGCGACCATACCGGCATCGTCGAGGTCGCCGGCGTCATCCACGTGATCGGCGGGCGGGTCGACACCTTCCACACCAACTCGAACCTGCACCACAGCTACGATCCGCGGACGGACGAGTGGACCTTCCGCGCGCCCATCCCGACCGCCCGCTCCGGCCAGGGTTGCGTCTGGTACCGGGACCGCATCTTCTGCATGGGCGGCGAGGGCACGAACCGCGTCTACGGCCAGAACGAGGCCTACGACCCCGCGACCAACCGCTGGGAATCCTACGCGCCGATGCTGACGCCGCGGCACGGCATGGGGGCGGTGGTGGTCCGGGACTCCATCATCGTCGCCGGCGGCGGGCCGCAGATGGGCGGCGGCGTGAAGAGCGCGATCAACGAGGCCTTCACGCTGACGTGAAGGCCCTGCAACAGTTGAAACCGATCTGGCCGCGTCGTGACGTCGCGCCGAAACGGAAAGGTGACAGTCTCGGCGGTGTCCGCAAGGGAACACCGCCATGGCCATCACCGGCATCTTCGGTTTCGGGACGCTCAGCCTGCTCGGCGACGGGCTCGACAACGAGGTCGAGGTTTCGCGCAACGCGGCGGGGCAGATCCTCGCCAATGGCGGGGCGATCCCGATCCTCGGCGGCACGCCGACCGTCGCCAACACCGCGCTGATCCAGGCCTTCGGGCTCGGCGGCAATGACAGGATCACGCTGAACGAGGCGAATGGCGCGTTGCCGCGGGGCAACCTCTTCGGCGGCGCCGGCAACGACACGCTGACCGGCGGCTCGGGCGCCGACCTGCTGTTCGGCCAGGCGGGCGACGACCAGCTCCTCGGCAAGGGCGGCAACGACCTGCTCTTCGGCGGCATGGGCAACGACACGCTCACCGGCGGCGACGGCGACGACCAGCTCTTCGGCGGCGCCGGCAACGACCGGCTGATCTGGAACCCGGGCGACGACAGCGACCTCTTCGAGGGCGGCGCCGGCTTCGACACGGCCGAGATCAACGGCGGCGGCGGCGGCGAGACCTTCACCGTCACCGCCAACGGCGCCCGCGTGCGCTTCGACCGCATCGACCCCGCACCCTTCTCGATCGACGCCGGGACGATGGAGAGCATCGTCCTGAACATGGGGGGCGGGGACGACGCCTTCCGCGCCCTGGGCAACATCGCGGCCCTGGTCAGCCTGCTGGTCGATGGCGGCGCGGGCAACGACACCATCCTCGGCGGCAACGGCGCCGACCTGCTGATCGGCGGCGACGGCGACGACTTCGTCGATGGCCAGCAGGGCAACGACGTGGCCCTGCTCGGCGCCGGCGACGACACCTTCCAGTGGGATCCGGGCGACGGCAGCGACGTGGTCGAGGGCCAGGACGGCACCGACCGGCTGCTGTTCAACGGCAGCGCCGCGTCCGAGATCATGACCGCCGCGGCCAATGGCGGCCGCGTGCTGTTCACCCGCAACCTCGGCAACATCGTGATGGACCTCGACGACGTCGAGATCCTCGACGTCAACGCCCTCGGCGGCGCCGACACGATCATCGTCGAGGACCTCACCGGCACCGACCTCGCCACGGTCAATGTCAGCCTGGCCGGCGTGCTCGGCGGCACGGCGGGTGACGCCGCGGCGGACGTGGTGGTCGCCGAAGCGACCGGGAACGCCGACGTCGTGGAGCTGTTCGGCGCGGGCACCAGCCTGGCCCTGCTGGGCCTCGCCGCACAGCTGAACGTCACCGGCTCGGAGGGCGCCAACGACTCGCTGGTGGTGAACCTGCTCGGCGGCGACGACAGCTTCACCGCGACCACCCTCGCGGCCGGCATCACCAGGCTGACCATCGACGCCGGCGCGGGCAACGACACCGTCCTCGGCAGCCAGGGGGCGGATGTCGTCCTCGGCGGCGACGGGGAGGATTTCGTCTTCGGCGACAACGGCGACGACATCGCCCTGCTCGGCGCCGGCGACGACGTCTTCCAGTGGGATCCGGGCGACGGCAGCGACGTGGTGGAGGGCCAGGACGGCACCGACACGCTGCTCTTCTTCGGCTCCAACGCCGCCGAGAGCATCAACATCCTGGCCAACGGCGGGCGCGCGCTGTTCCTGCGCGACGTCGGCAACATCACGATGGACCTCAACGACGTCGAGACCATCGACTTCCGCGCGCTCGGCGGCGCCGACAGCATCGTGGTCGGCGATCTCGGCGGCACCGACGTGACGAAGGTCTCGCTCGACCTGGGCGGGCCGAACGGCGGGGGCGACGGGTCCGCCGATGCGGTGACGGTGAACGGGACGCAGGGCGCGGACGTCTTCGGCGCGGCCGGCGACGCGGGCGGCGTGACGGTCTTCGGCCTGCAGGCGGCGGTCGAGCTCCTCTCCACCGAGGGCGCGCTCGACCGGCTGACGCTGAACGGGCAGGGCGGCGACGACGTGATCGACGCCAGCAGCCTGAAGGCCGGCGCGGTGCAGCTGACGATGAACGGCGGCCTCGGCGCCGACGTCCTGCTCGGCTCGCAGGGCGATGACCTCTTCAACGGCGGCGACGGCAACGACCTGGCGCTGATGGGGGCGGGCGACGACAGCTTCGTGTGGAACCCCGGCGACGACAACGACGTGCTCGAGGGCCAGGCGGGCTTCGACACCATGCTGTTCAACGGCGCCAATGTGGGGGAGACCATCACCATCGGCGCCAATGGCGGCCGCGGGCTCTTCTTCCGCGACATCGCCAACGTCACCATGGACCTGAACGACGTCGAGGCGATCGACTTCGCCGCGCTGGGCGGCGCGGACACGATCTTGGTCAACGACCTCGCCGGCACCGACGTCACGGAGGTTCGCATCGATCTCTCCGCCTTCGGCGGCGGCGGCGACGGCCAGGTCGACACCATCGTGGTGAACGCCACGGCAGGCGACGACGTGGTGCTGGTCGCGGGCGACGCCGGCGGGGTGGTGGTGCTCGGCCTCGGCGCGCGCATCGAGATCACCGGCATGGAGGCGACCGACCGGCTGGTGATCAACACCCACGGCGGGGATGACGTGGTGGACGCCTCGGCGCTCGCCGCCGTGCTGCTGCTCACCGCCGATGGCGGGGATGACGACGACGTTGTCCTCGGCGGCGCCGGCGCGGACCTGCTGCTCGGCGGCGCCGGGGACGACGTGCTGATCGGCGGGCTCGGCCTCGACATCCTCGATGGCGGGACCGGCGACAACATCGTCCTCCAGTAGCGGCCGCGGGCGCAGCCCGGCCGGGCCTCGGCGCCTGGCCGGGTAGCGGCGCGGTTGCCGCATCCCGGCCGCGCCCCCGCCCGCATCGGGTCCGCCATGCGACCCCGACGGCTTGATTTCGGACCGGGATCGGACCTGAATCGGGCGCATGCGCCGCGCCCTCCTGCTGTTGCCCCTGCTGGCCGGGGCCTGCGTCAGCCAGCCGGAGGCCCCCCCGCCACCCGAGCCGCCGCTCCCGCCCCTCGCCGCCGCGGCCATGGCGGAATGGGAGGCCTGGGGCCGCATCGTCATCGAGGGCTGGCCCGACCGGCGCCCCGCCGACACCGCCGCCACGCCGACGCGCTTCGCCCGGCTCGTCGGCTACTGGGAGGCCGTGCCGGGCGCCGCGGGGGTGGCCCGCCGGCTGCGCAACCTGCGCGCCGCCATCGCCGCCACCCAGGCCGGCGGCCCGGTGGCGGGCGAACCGCCCCCTGCGCCCGATGCGGCGGAGGACCAGCCCTCCTCGACCGGCGCCGCGGGCGACGCCCCTGCGGCGCCCGACGCCCCCCCCACGCCCGTCCTCGCCGCCGCGACGCCGGCCCCGGCTCCCGAGGACATCTCGCTCTACGCCCGTCCCGCCTGGTCGGCGGCCTTCATCGCCGCCCTGGCACGCGGCGCCGGCCTCTCCTTCGCCGACCTGCCGCCGGCGACCACGCATGCGCGCTACATCGACGCGCTGCTCGCCCGCGCCGCGGCCGACCCCGACGGCGCCGCCTTCCTGCCCTATGCGCCGCAGGAGCGCGCGCCCCTCCCGGGCGACCTGATCTGCGCCGACCGCTCCCCCTACCCGCTGGCCCACTGGTCGCAGCGCCTGGCCGACCGCGGGCGCTTCCGGCCCATGCATTGCGACGTCGTGGTCCGCAGCCGGCCCGGCACCGTCGAGGCGGTCGGCGGCAATGTCGAGGACCTGGTCGTGCTGCGTCGCCTGCCGGCCGATGCCGAGGGACGGCTGCTGCCCGCCCCGCCCGATCGCCCGACCCTGCTGCTCGTGCTCGCCGCGCGGCCCTGAAGGGCAAGGAGGGGCGGCCCGGCCCCGGGATCGCCGCCCTACCCCTCGGCCTGGCGCGCCGAGGCCGCCTTGCGCCCGGCGCCGTCACGCGGGCGTGCGGGGCGGCGGGCGATATGGCATGAGGCGGACCGGCCCCGACCCCTCGCCCCCCGGACCCCGCGCCATGCGCCCCGCGCCCGCCACCCGCCGCCCCGCGGCGCCCCGCCCGCCCCGGAGCGCATCCTGACCACCCATGTCATCGGCGCCGGCGTCGCCGGGCTCGCCGCCGCCATCCGCCTGGCCGATGCCGGGGAGGCGGTGCTGCTGCACGAGGCGACGCCGCTGGCCGGCGGCCGCTGCCGCGCGCTGGCCGACGGCACGGACAACGGCACCCATGCGCTGCTCGGCGCCAACCGCGCGGCCCTGCGCTTCCTCGGCCGCATCGGCGCGCGGGACGGCTGGGTGGAGCCGGAGCCGCAAGGCCTGCCGGTTCTCGACCTGCGCGACGGCGCGGCGCGGCGCGTCGCCCTCTCGCCGCTCGGCTGGCGCGACGCGGCGCTGCGGCCCGCCGGCGTCTCGGCCGGCGCGGTGCTGGCTCTGGCCGGCCTCGCGCTGCCGCTCGGGCGCGACCGCACCGTCTCCGCCGCGATGGCGGCGCACCCGGAATTCCTGCGCGGCTTCGTCGACCCGCTGGTGGTCGCGGCGCTGAACACGCCGAGCGCCGAGGCCTCGGCGCATCGGCTGGGCCAGGTGCTGCGGCGCATCGGCGGGCCGGGGGCGACGCGGCTCTTCGTGGCGCGGCAGGGGCTCGGGCCGGACCTGGTGGCACCGGCGTTGGCGGCGCTGCAGGCGGCGGGCGGCACGATCCGCTTCGGCGCCCGGCTGCGGCGCATCCTGGCGCAGGGCGGCCGCGCCGCGGCGCTCGATTTCGGCGAGGAGGGGGCGGTCACGCTCGGGTCCGCCGACCGCGCCGTGCTGGCCGCCCCGCCCTGGGAGGCCGAGCGCCTGCTGCCCGGCACCCCCGTGCCCGCCGAGCATGCGCCCATCGTGAACCTGCACTTCGCCCGGCCGGCGCGCACGCCGGTGCGCTTCCTCGGCCTGCTGGATGCGCTCTGCCAATGGGTGCTGGTGCGACCGGCCGGGATCAGCGTCACGGTCAGCGCCGGCGACGAGGCGGCGCGGGAGGACCAGGCGGCGCTCGGTGCCCGCGCCTGGGCGGAGATCCTGCAGGCGGCCCGTGCCTTCGCCCTGCCCGGCGACTGGCCGGAGGCGCCGCCGCCCTGCCGCGTGGTGAAGGAGCGCCGCGCCACGCCGCGCCACCGCCCCGGCGCCCCGCCTCGGCCCGCCCGCCTGCCGCTGGCGAACCTGGCTCTCGCCGGCGACTGGACCTGGCCCGGCCTGCCCGCGACCATCGAGGCCGCGGTGCTGAGCGGCGAGGCGGCGGCGGAGGCCCTGCT
>CAYNYQ010000058.1:0-1874 GCA_964401305.1 uncultured Acetobacteraceae bacterium
GGGGTCGCGCGCGGCGAGGCCCGGCCGTGGCGGGCCCACGCGCAGCCGGCGGATCGCCGCGGCGGCGCGGGCCTGGTGGGCGCGCCAGAGCGCCAGCGCCTCGGGGTCCTCGGCGGCGGTCGGGCGGTCGGCCAGGGCGGCGAGGGGGCGGTGGCGGAGGCCGGATTCCCGCTCGAGCCGGCGCTCGGCCGCCGCGGCGTCGGGCGGCGCCCAGCCGCGGAAGCCGCGCCAGCCGAGCCAGAGCACGGCCCCGGCGAAGCCGGCCAGCAGGATCAGGTGCGCCCAGAAGGGCAGGCGCTGCGGCAGCTCGAGCAGCGCCAGCACCACGAAGAGGCCGAGCGCGCCGAGCACCGGCCAGAGCCGCGGCCACAGCCCCTCCCACAGCAGCGCCAGCCGGGCGAGCAGGCGGCGCCGGGCCAGCCTGGCCGCGAAGGGGGCGGGGTCGTCGCTCATCCGGGGGACTCCGCGAGCCAGGGCGGCAGGCGCTGCCCGGCGAGCAGCGCGGCATGGTCCTGCCGGTCGCGCACCACGGCGAAGCGGGCGCCGTCCACCAGCACCTCCGCCGCCAGGGGGCGCATGTTGTAGGTGCTGCTCATCGCGGCGCCATAGGCTCCCGCATCGAGCAACGCGAGGAGCGCGCCCGGTTGCAGATCGGGCAGCGCACGGTCGCGGGTGAAGGTGTCGCCGGTCTCGCAGACCGGCCCGACCACGTCGGCCGGCGCGAGGGGGGCGGCCAGCGCGGCGGCACCGACCGGCAGGATGCCGTGCCAGGCATCGTACATGGCCGGGCGGAGCAGGTCGTTCATGGCGGCGTCCAGCACCAGGAAGCGGCGCGAGGCGCCGGTCTTCTGCACCACCACGGAAGCAAGAAGCAGGCCCGCGGGACCCGCGATCCAGCGCCCGGGCTCGAGCATCACCGGCAGGCCGAGCGGGCCGAGGGTCGAGGTGATCGCGCCGGCAAGGGCCTCCGGCATCGGGGCAGGCTCGTTGCGGTAGGCGATGCCGAGGCCGCCGCCGCAATCGACGCGCAGCACGGGCAGGCCGGCGGCGCGCAGCGCGGTCACCAGCTCCGCGAGGCGGGCATAGGCGGCACGGTAGGCGGCCATGCCCTGGGTGATCTGGCTGCCGATGTGCACGGCCACGCCCACCGGCGCGAGCCCGGGCAGGGCGGCGAGCCGGGCGTAGAGGGCAGGCGCATCGGCGATGGGGACGCCGAACTTGTTCTCGCTCCGGCCCGTGGTGATCTTCGCGTGGGTGCGGGCATCGACATCGGGGTTCACGCGCAGCGCGACGCGGGCGGTGCGGCCCATCGCGGCGGCCAGGGCGGAGAGCGCCTCGGCCTCCTCGGCGCTCTCGATGTTGAGCTGCAGGATGTCCTCGGCGAGGGCGAGGCGCATCTCCCGCTCGGTCTTGCCGACGCCGGAGAAGACGATGGCGCTGCCCGGGATGCCGGCCGCGCGGGCGGCGAGCAGCTCGCCCTCGCTGACCACGTCGGCGCCGAGCCCCTCGGCGGCCAGGGTGCGGAGCAGGGCGAGGTTGGGGTTGGCCTTCACGGCGTAGTGGATGCTGGCGGCGAGGCCGGCGCCGTCCAGCGCCCCCCTCAGCGCCCGGGCGCGGCGGCGGAGCGTGCCGGCGGAATAGACCCAGGCCGGCGTGCCGACGGCGGCGGCGATGCGGGCGAGCGGCACCTCCTCCACCAGCAGCCCGTCCGTGGCATGGGCGGAGAGCTGCGGCCGGCCGGCGATGAGCTCGGCGAAGGAGGGGTCGGGGTCGGTCGGGACCGGGAGGGGCGAGGCCATGGCCCTCCATAGTGTCGTGCGGGGGCGGCTGGGAACAAGGATGCGGCGCGAGCCCCGGCTGCCGGCCCGGGCAGG
>CAYNYQ010000058.1:1974-11417 GCA_964401305.1 uncultured Acetobacteraceae bacterium
GGGGGCGGCTGGGAACAAGGATGCGGCGCGAGCCCCGGCTGCCGGCCCGGGCAGGACGGCGGCGTCCTGCGCGCGAAGGTCGTGGGCGCGGCGGCGCGCGGCGCGGCGATTCCGGCTTCGGTGGGCTACCGCGCCGCCTGCTCCCGCGCCTTGCGCGCCGCATAGGCGGCGACGTGGCACCGCGCGAGCCGGATCAGCGGCGTGGCAATGCCGTGCCGCACCGCCCGCGCCACCATGTCGCCCAGCACGTGCTCGCCCTCGGTCGGCGCGCCGCGCTCGATGTCACGCAGCATCGAGGCGGTGAGGGTCGAGCCCGGCATGGTCAGGGTCCTGCGCACCCCTTCGAGGAAGGCCGGGCGCGGTGCATGGCCCTCGGCCGCGGCCACGGCGCAGCATTCGGCCAGCATGGCCCGCACCGTCTCCTCGCCGCCGGGGGAGGCGACGATGTCGCCGATGGCGGCGCGCATCAGGCAGGTCATGCCGGCATTGGTGGCCAGCATGGACCACTTCTCCCAGAGGGACTGCAGGATGTCCTCGCTCATGTGCGCGCCGAAATTGGCGCCCTCCGCCAGCGCCGCGATGGCGCGCACGCGGTCCGAGATGCCGCCGCCGATCTCGCCGAAGGTCAGGTCATGCTGCGGCGCCAGGTGGATCACCTGCCCCTCCGCGCCGAGGGTCGCCGGGATGTTGGCGACGCCGCCCAGCACCCGCCCCGCGCCCAGGCGCGCCGCGAGGATGTCGATGTGCTTGAGCCCGTTCAGCACCGGGATGACCACGGTGTTCGCGCCAAGCGCGGGCGCGACGTCCGCCATCGCGGCATCGAGCTGGTAGGCCTTCACCGCCATCAGGATCAGGTCGGCCGGGCCGTCGATGGCATCGGCGGCAACGGTGGGCGCCGGGAGCGTGACGTTGCCGCGCGGGCTCTCGATCCTGAGGCCGTGCCGGGCGAGCTGCGCCGCGCGGCCGGCGCGGACCAGGAAGCGCACGTCGCGCCCGGCCTCCAGCAGGCGGCCGCCGAAATAGCCGCCCAGCGCACCGGCGCCGACGATGAGAACGCGCATGGAGGCACTCCTGTCCGTGGCGACGCCGGGGCTGGGTCGAGGAGCAGCATCCTAGGCCGGCGCCGCGGCGAGCGGCAGGTGCCGGCTGGCCCGGGTGGCCGCCGCGGTGCAGACTCCACCCACAGCAGCATCAGGGACCGCCACCGCCATGGGCAGCATCGCCGCCGCCTATTCCACCGACTGGCCCTCCATCCGCGACCAGGTGTCGCCCGAGGAATGGCAGGCGCGCCTCGACCTCGCCGCCTGCTACCGGCTGCTCGACGCCTACGGCATGACGGACATGATCTACAACCACGTCACGCTGCGCATCCCCGGCACGGAGCACCTGCTGATCAACCTCTACGGCCTGCTCTACCGGGAGATCACCGCGACCTCGCTGGCGAAGATCGACGTCGAGGGCAACATCCTCTGGAAGCCGGAGACGGAGTACGGGATCAACAAGAGCGGCTACGTGATCCACGGCGCCATCCACAAGGCACGCCCGGACGTCGCCGCGGTGATCCACACGCACACCCGGGCCGGCATGGCGGTCAGCGCCATGGCCTGCGGCCTGCTGCCGCTGACCCAGACGACGATGCGCTTCGTGGGCCATCTCGGGTACCACGCCTACGAGGGCCCGGCGATCGACCTTGCCGAGCGCGAGCGCATCGTCGCCGATCTCGGCCCGCATGATGCGCTGATCATGCGCAACCACGGCCTGCTGACCTGCGGCGCCACCCTCCAGCAGGCCTTCAACACCATGTACCAGCTGGAGATGGCCTGCCGCGCCCAGGTCGACGCCATGGCGGCCCGCACCGAGCTGACCATGCCGTCCGAGGCTGTGCTGGCGAAGACCGCGCATCTCTACCAGCCCGGCACCCGCCGCCCCTATGGCGTGCTGGAATGGCACGCCATGCTGCGGCTGCTGGAGGCCGGGCAGAAGGGCAGCGGCTTCCCGCCCTACTGGGTGTGACGCGCCCTCAGGCCGCCTGCGCCATCGCCGCCGGCATCGCACCCGTGGCGAGCCAGCGCGCGCAGTCGGGGCCGAGCTCCGCCAGCGCACGTGCCTCGTAGCGGGCGCAGTCCTCGGCCGTGAGGATGTCGCGCCAGCGGCCGTTCACCCCCTGGTGCACGAAGGTCTGCGCGCCGCCATCCCACAGCGCGCCGCCGAGCGGCACCGTCTTCGTCGCGTTCGCCTTCATCCACGCGAAGCCGCACTGCTCGACGATGGTCGGGAAGCGCGCCTCTTCGATGGGGATGTCGAGGAAGGCGGCGATGCGGCGGATCTGCCCCGGCAGGTCGGCCTTGAGGTCGGAGAAGTGGAGGAGCATGAGATTGGGCAGGTGGCGGATCGCCCACCAGGACCGGATGTTCTCCCAGAAGGACCAGAACGGGTAGCCGTCGAACTGCAGCCACTCGAGGAAGTACTGGCGGATGTCGGCGGGCGGGCGCCCGATGCGCGGCCCCACCAGGCCCGGCGTGTCGTTCAGCGCCTGGTAGAGCAGGTCGTTCGCGTTGGCGAAGTGGTTCCACATGCTCCACATCACGTCGCGCCCGTCGCGGCCGATGTAGAGGTACTTGGCGCGCGGCGAATAGACCAGCGCATCCACCGGCAGGTGGGTCTTCAGGAAGCGCCGGTGCGCCTGCGCCTCCACCTGCGGCAGCTTCACCGCCTTCGGCGGGACGCGGAGGTCGAGCCAGGGCGACATCTCCGCCACCTCGACGTCCGGCGCGCCGTCGAAGATCAGCTGCGCGACGATCTGCTGCGTCCAGGTGGTGCCGGACTTCGCATAGGTGCCGATGACGATGTCGTCGTCGCGGAAGGCCAGCTCGTTCCAGATCGTGCTGTCCATGTGGTTGTTGTGGATCTCGCGCGTCTTGCGCGGCCAGGCGATGGGGTTGGGCTGCATTGCTTGCGTCTCCTGCCGGGCAGCCGCGCCACGGCCGCCGTGGCAGGCTTCTAGGCGCGCGATGTTGCAGCGTGATTTCGCCGCAGGTTTCACCCCTGTTGCGTGTGTGACGCGTGGGCGGAGGCTAGTCGGCCCGGTCCGCGCGCCGCAGCACCGCCTCGGCCAGCACCGCCGCGCCGGCCGTGCAATGCGCCGGCTCGCACCACTCGGCCTCGTTGTGCGAGAGCCCGTTGCGGCAGGGCACGAAGATCAGCGCGGTCGGGCAGAGCGCGACCATGTTGAAGGCATCGTGCCCGGGCCGCGTGCGCATGCGCATCGCGCTGTGGCCCAGCGCGCCGGCCACCTGCTCGGACAGCGCGACCAGCGGCTCGGCGAATTGGAAGGGCCGGCGGATGCGCCGCAGCAGCGTCTCGAAGCGCAGGCCGGTCTCGGCGGCGATCGCCGCCGCCGCCGCGTCGATCGCCGCGAGCATCGCCACGAGCCCCGCCTCCTCCGGGTGGATCACGCCGTAGGAGAAGCCGACGCGGCTCGGCAGCACGATGCGGTTGTTCGGCCAAGCGTCGATCATCACGGTGCTCGCCGTGCCCTCCGGCGCGTGCGCATAGCCGGTCCGCTCGATCGCCTCGATCAGCCGCGCCGCGCCGAACAGCGCGTTGCGCCGCTGCGGCATGGGCGTCGACTGGATGTGGCTGGTCTCGCCATGGCAGACCGCGTCGGTGATGGCGGAGTGGCAGGACTGCGTGACGGCGCCGATGGTCACGCCGGCCTGCTCCAGCAGCGGCCCCTGCTCGATGTGCAGCTCGAAATAGGCATCGACCGGCCGCCCGCCGACCGGCGCCGCGCCGTTCCAGCCGATGCGCGCGAGTTCCGCCCCCACCGTGCGACCGGCGCGATCCGCCACGGCATGCGCCTCGGCCAGCGGCAGCGTGCCGGCGAAGACCGCCGAGCCCATCAGCCCGGGCGCGAAGCGGCAGCCCTCCTCGTTGGTCCAGTTCACCACCTCGATGGCGCGCCGCGGGGTGATGCCGGCCTCGCGGATGGCGCGCGCCGCCTCCAGCGCCGCCAGCACGCCGAGCGGGCCGTCGAAGCGCCCGCCGCTCTCCTGCGTGTCGAGATGGCTGCCGGCGAGCACGGGCGGCAGCGCGGGGTCCCGCCCCTCGAGCCGGCCGAAGGTATTGCCCATGGCGTCGACCGTGACGGCCAGCCCGGCCTCGCGGCACCAGTGCGCGAAGAGCGCGCGGCCGTCGCGGTCCGCATCCGTCAGGCTCATGCGGTTGTTGCCGCCGGCCACGCCCGCGCCGATCTGCGCGAGCGTCATCAGATCGGCCCAGAGCCGATCGCCCTTCACCTGCATGCCAGCCTCCGTCGCTGCGAGGTCCTGGCGCCGCGGTGGCATGCGCCAGCCGCGGCGGGACCAGCCCGGCCGCGGCGGCGTTCCCTCGCCACAGGTTAGGCCCGGCGGCGGCGGCGGGGAAAGGGCCGCCCGCGCCGCGCGGCGCTCAGTCCCGGACCGCGCCCGAGGCGATGATGATCGGCCGCAGCCGCGCCTGCTCGGCGGCGCGGTGGGCGACGATCTGCTCCGGCGTGGTCCACCAGGGGCTCGCGCCCTGCTGCAGGTATTGCCGCCTGAGCTCCTCGTTCTCCAGCGCCTGCTTCGAGAACGCGCTCATGCGCGCCACCATGGCCGGCGGGAAGCCGGCGGGCCCGCAGAGGCAGGTCCAGGAGACGATGTCGAAGCCCGGCAGGAATTCCGACAGCGAGGGCAGGTCGGGCACCACCGGGCTGCGCGCCTTGCTGGTGACCGCCAGCGCCCGGACCTTGCCCTCCCGCGCCTGGCCGAGCGCGCCGGGGATGTTGTCCAGCATGAAGTGGATGCGCCCGGCCTGCAGGTCCGGATAGGCCGGCCCGGCGCCGCGATAGGGCACGTGCTGGATGTCCACCTTGGCCAGCTGCGCCAGCAGCGCGCCCGAGAGGTGCAGCGTCGTCCCCGGCCCGGCCGAGCCGAAGGAGTACTTGCCCGGGTTGGCGCGCAGCAGCGCCAGGAACTCGGGAACGTTGTTCGCCGGCAGGTCGTTGTTGACGATCAGCAGGTTCGGCAGCTGCCAGAGCCCGGTGACGAAGGTGAAGTCCTTCGTCGAATCGAAGGGCATGGAGGGCTGCAGCGTCGGGTTGATGGCGTGCGAGGCGATGCCGCCGAGGCCCACCGTATAGCCGTCGTTGCGCGACTTCGCGATGGCGTCGACGCCCACCGTGCCGCCGCCGCCGCCGCGGTTCTCGACCACGAATTGCTGGCCGGTGATCTCGCTCATCTTCTGGCAGAAGATGCGGCTAAGGATGTCGGTGGAGCCGCCCGGCGGGAAGGGGTTGATGTAGCGCACGGGCTGGTTCGGCCAGTCTGCGCCGGGCGCGCCGCCGCCCTGGGCACGGACGGTGCCGGCCAGCGTGGCCGCCGCCAGCCCGCCGAGCGCGGCGCGGCGCGATACCCCTGCCCGGCCGGCCGGGGCCGGGTCTCTCTTCTCCGACATGCAATTCCTCCCTGTGCCGGACCTTCGGCCCGGGCGACGGGGGAGCCTGCCACAGACCGCCGCGGGGGCGTCAACCTCCATTCCGCGGTGCGCGCGGGCGCCGCGCTACTTCTCGCAGCGGATGAAGAGCGTGCTGCGATGCGCGATCTCGCCGACATCGGCGGCGCTGCGCTCGGGGCCCGTGCTGGCGGCCAGGCGCGGCTCGATGCCGGCGCGCTGCAGGAAGGGGATCGCCGCCTCCACCTTCACCGCGAAGTTCACGTTCTGCGCGATGTCGCCGGTGCGCTGCGCCACGCGCTGCGCGTTCAGCTTCGACACCACCACCCCCAGCAGATGGCCCTGCATGTCGAGCAGCGGGCCGCCGGAATTGCCGGGCTGCACCTCGGCGCTGATCTGGTACTGCGCGGCGTTGTCGCCGATGCCGGCCAGCCCGTTCACCTCGCCCCGGGTCAGCTTGGGGTCGGAGGAGAGCAGCCCGGCCAGCGGGAAGCCATAGGCCACCACGCCGTCGCCGCGGCGCACCGCGGGGCCGCTGCGGAAGGTCAGCACCGGGCCGGGCAGCCCCGGCACCGCCAGCAGCGCCAGGTCGAGCCGCTGGTCCACCCGCGCGGGCGGCACCGCGCCCAGCCAGCGCCCGTCCGGCGCGCGCAGCACGATGCGGTTGCAGCCATCGACCACGTGCTGGTTCGTCATCACCCGGTCGGGCGCCACCAGGAAGCCGGTGCCGACGGAGACGTTGCGCGCCTGCGGGTTCGGCCGCTGCTGCTCCACATTGGGGGGCGGCGGGGTCGCCGCGGCGGCGGGGCGGGCGGGGCCGGGCGGCGCCGCGCCGGCCATGGCGATCTCGCGCTCGGCGCAGATGTCCTTGTCGCGCAGCACCGATTCGCGGCCATCGGCCAGCACCAGGCGCAGGTCGAAGCGGCAGCCGGCCTGCTCGCTGGGCTGCACGCGGAAGCCGCCGCCCGGGGTCAGCGGCCGGTTCGGCTGCAGCAGGTTGCCGCCCCAGTCGCCCTGCACGCCGCGCGGGGTGCGCACGGCGTTCAGCGTCACGGCATCGGCACCGGTGCGGTTGACGATGCGGAAGGGCGACCCGGCCGGCTCCTGCCCCGCCGCCGGGGCGGCGGCGAGCAGCGCGAGCAGGGCCAGGGGCAGGAACGGCCCGGCGAGCGGCAGGCGGCAGGATCGGGGCATGGCGGCAAGCATGTCGGAAGATCGCGGAGGCGTGTCAATCGCACCGGCGCGACCATCGCCACCGCCGGTATCTCGCAGGCGCTTGATATGCCGCAAGGCGCCGCCCCTTGACCTTCCCATAATAGGAAACCCCACCTTCCCGACGGAAGGCCCGTCGGAAGGATCGACACCATGCTCGACGCCACCGCTGCCACTGCCACGCTCTCCCTGCCCATCGAGGGCATGACCTGCGCCAGCTGCGCCGGCCGGGTGGAGCGCGCGCTCGCCCGCGTGCCCGGCGTGACCGCGGCGCAGGTGAACCTGGCGACGGAGCGCGCCGAGGTCGCCGGCACCGCCGCCGCCCCCGCCCTGGCCGAGGCCGTGGCCGCCGCCGGCTATGCCGTGCCGGAGCGCCGCTTCGACCTCGGCATCACCGGCATGACCTGCGCCACCTGCGCCGGGCGGGTGGAGCGCGCCCTCGGCCGCGTGCCGGGGGTGCTGGCGGCGCAGGTGAACCTCGCCACCGAGCGCGCCCTGGTCCGCGCGCTGGCCGGCACGGAGGAGGCGGCGCTGGCCGCCGCGGTCGCGGCCGCGGGCTATGGCGTGACCGGCACCGGCCAGGCCGAGGCCGAGGCTGCCGAGGCGGAGGCCGACCGCCAGGCCGCGGCGCTGCGGCGGGAGCGGCGCGACCTCCTCCTCGCCGGGCTGCTCACCGCGCCCTTCCTGGTCGGCATGGCCGCCATGGTCTTCGGCGCCGCATGGATGCCGCCGCCCTGGGTGCAGTTCGCCCTGGCCACCCCGGTGCAGTTCTGGCTCGGCGCCCGCTTCTACCGCGCCGGCTGGGCGGCGCTGCGCGCGGGCACGGGCAACATGGACCTGCTGGTGGCGCTCGGGACCACCGCCGCCTGGGGCCTCTCCACCTGGATGCTGCTGACGCGGGACCCGGACCACGTCCTGCACCACCTCTACTTCGAGGCCAGCGCGGTCATCGTGCTCTTCATCCTGCTCGGCCGCTTCCTGGAGGCGCGGGCCAAGCGCGCCACGGGTGCCGCCATCCGCGCGCTGCTCGAGCTCCGGCCGCGCACCGCCCGGCGCCTCGGCCCCGATGGCGCGGAGGAGGAGGTCGGCACGGCGGCGCTGCGCGTCGGCGATCGCGTCGCGGTGCGCCCCGGCGAGCGCATCCCGGCCGATGGCGAGGTGCTGGAGGGCCGCGCCGGCGTGGACGAGAGCCAGCTCACCGGCGAGAGCCGCGCCATCGAGAAGGAGCCGGGCGCGAGCGTCTCCACCGGCAGCATCGCCCTCGACGGGCGGCTCGTCATCGGGGTGCGCGCGGTGGGGTCGGAGACGGTGCTGGCGCGCGTCGCCGCGCTGGTGGCCGCCGCGCAGGCCAGCCGCGCCCCGGTGCAGAAGCTGGTCGACCGGGTCAGCGCGGTCTTCGTGCCCGCCATCATCGGCATCGCGGCGCTGACCCTGCTGGGCTGGCTGCTGGCCGGCGCGGACGCCGAGACCGCGGTGCTGCGCGCCGTCGCGGTGCTGGTCATCGCCTGCCCCTGCGCGCTCGGGCTGGCGACGCCCGCGGCCATCATGGCCGGCACCGGCGCGGCGGCGCGGGCCGGGATCCTGCTGCGCGACGCCGAGGCGATCGAGCGGGCGCACGACGTCTCCCTTGTCGCCTTCGACAAGACCGGCACGCTGACCGAGGGCAGGCCGCGCCTCGCCGCGGTGCACCCGGCGGCGGGAATCGCGGAGGCGGAGGCGCTCGGCCTCGCCGCCGCGCTGCAGCAGGGCAGCGAGCATCCCCTGGCGCGCGCCGTGCTGGCCCGCCTCGGCGCGGCGCGGCCGCCGGCGGTGGAGGCATTCCGCGCCCTGCCCGGCCGCGGCGTCAGCGGCACGGTCGGCGGCCGGGCGCTGCTGCTCGGCAGCCCGCGGGCCCTGGCCGAGAGCGGCGCCGATGCCGGGGCCTTCGCGGCGCTGGCCGAGGCCGAGGCCGCGCAGGGCCGCACCCCCGCCTGGCTGGTCGAGACCGCGCCCGCGCCCCGCGTCCTGGCCCTGCTGGCCTTCGAGGATGCCGAGAAGCCCGGCGCCGCCGCCGCCATCGCCGGGCTGCGCGCAATGGGCATCCGCGCGGCCATGATCAGCGGCGACAGCCGTGCCGCCGCCGGGGCGGTGGCCGCGCGGCTCGGCCTCGACGACGTCGCCGCCGAGGTGCTGCCCGAGGGCAAGGCGGAGCGCGTCGCGGGTTGGAAGGCCGGGGGCGCGCGTGTTGCGATGGTGGGCGACGGAGTGAACGACGCCCCGGCGCTGGCGGCCGCCGATCTCGGCATCGCCATGGGCACGGGGACGGACGTGGCGATGCAGGCGGCCGGCATCACCCTGCTGCGCGGTGACCCGGCGCTGGTGCCGGCGGCGATCGCGGTGGCGCGGCGGACCTATGGCAAGATCCGCCAGAACCTGGCCTGGGCCTTCGGCTACAACCTGCTGGGCGTGCCTCTGGCGGCGCTGGGCTACCTCTCGCCGCTGCTGGCGGGGGCGGCGATGGCGCTCTCCTCGGTCTCGGTGCTGGCCAATGCGCTGCTGCTGGCGCGCTGGCGGCCGGATGGGAGGGGGCCATGAGCGGCGACCAGGGCGCCCGGGCCAGGCGCCATCCCAGGTCGGCGCGGCACCAGGGAGCACCGCCATGAACATCGGCGAAGCCGCCCGCGCCTATCCATCTCCCGTGTCGGCGCCGACCCGGAGGGCACGCCCATGAACATCGGCGAAGCCGCCCGCGCCTATCCATCTCCCGTGTCGGCGCCGGC
>CAYNYQ010000058.1:11517-18559 GCA_964401305.1 uncultured Acetobacteraceae bacterium
CCATGAACATCGGCGAAGCCGCCCGCGCCTATCCATCTCCCGTGTCGGCGCCGGCCCGGAGGGCACGCCCATGAACATCGGCGAAGCCGCCCGCGCCTCCGGCATCTCCGAGAAGATGATCCGCCACTACGAATCGATCGGGCTCATCACGGCAAAGCGCGAGGCGAACGGCTACCGAACCTACGCGGATGCCGACATCGCCGTGCTGCGCTTCATCCGCCACGCCCGCGACCTCGCCTTCCCGCTCGAGGAGGTGCGTCGCCTGCTCGCGCTCTGGCGCGATTCCGGCCGCACCAGCGGGGAGGTGCGCGCCATCGCCCTCGACCATGTCCGCGCGCTGGAGACCAAGGCGCGCGCGCTCGACGCCATCGCCGCCTCGCTGCGCCACCTCGCCGCGCACTGCCATGGCGACGAGCGGCCCGATTGCCCCATCATCGACAAGCTCGAAGGACGCACCGATGAACACCATTGCCCTGAAGGTCACGGGGATGACCTGCCAGCACTGCGTGAACGCCATCTCGAAGGCGATCCGCGACCGGGACCCGCGGGCGGCGGTGCAGGTCGACCTCGCCGCCGGCACCGTGCGGGCCGAGACGAGCCTGCCGCCTGAGGCCGTGGCCGCGGCCGTGACGGAGGAAGGCTACCAGGTCGCTCCCGCCTGACCGCCACGCCCCCTCGCCGGCCGCCTGTTGCAGCCGGGTGACAGCGCCGGCGCCATGCCACGGGCGCCCTTGCGCCTCACGGGTGCGTGATACTTAGTATACGCGTACGCCGGCGCGCAGGGACCGCAATGCTCCATCGGGACGAGACCGCCCACCCCTGGTGGCGCGGCGCCGTGGTCTACCAGGTCTACCCGCGCAGCTTCGCCGATGCGGATGGCGACGGCATCGGCGACCTGCCGGGCCTGGTCGCGCGGCTGGACCACATCGCCGCGCTCGGCGTGGACGCGATCTGGGTCTGCCCCTTCTACGCCTCGCCGCAGCGGGATTTCGGCTACGACGTGGCCGACCACTGCGCCGTGGATCCGCTCTTCGGCACGCTGGCGGATGCCGACCGGCTGATCCGCGCCGCGCATGACCGCGGCCTGCGCGTGCTGCTGGACCTGGTGGCGGGCCATACCTCGGACCGCCACCCCTGGTTCGCCGCTGCCCGCCGCGACCGCGCCGCGCCCACCGCCGAGTGGTACGTCTGGGCCGACCCGGCACCCGACGGCACGCCGCCCAACAACTGGCTCAGCGTCTTCGGCGGCAGCGCCTGGAGCTGGGAGCCGCGGCGCCGCCAGTACTACCTGCACCACTTCCTGCCCGGCCAGCCGACCCTGAACCTGCACAACGAGGCCGTGGTGCGGGCGCTGCTGGACATCGCCCGCTTCTGGCTCGACCGCGGCGCCGACGGCTTCCGGCTGGATGCGGTGGATTTCCTGACGCACGACCCGGCACTGCGCAGCAACCCCGCCGCCATGCCCTGGGGCGGGGTGGTGCCGGCCAAGCTCTTCGCCCTGCAGGACCACCGGCACGACATGATCCAGCCGGACACGCTCGGGGTGCTGCGGCGCTTCCGCGCCCTGGCGGAGCACTACCCGGGCACGGCGCTGCTGGGCGAGATCTCTTCCCAGCCCGGCCCCTTCGGCCGCATCGCCGAATACACCGCCGCCCCCGACCTGCTGCACATGGCCTATACCCTCGGCCCGCTGCGCCGCGGCTTCGACCATGCCGCCGTCGCCGCCCTCGTCGCCGAGGCGGCGGCGGTGGTCGAGGCCGGGGGCTGGCCCTGCCATTCCTTCTCCAACCACGACGTGGAGCGCGCCGCCAGCCGCTGGGCACCCAAGGGGGCGAGTGACAGCGGCGTGCCGGACGGGCGCGTCACCCGCCTGCTGCTGGCCCTGCTGCTGACCCTGCCCGGCAGCGCCTGCCTCTACCAGGGCGAGGAGCTCGGCCTGCCGGAGGCGGCGCTGCGCGAGGAGGAGATCCGCGACCCCTTCGGCATCGCCTACTGGCCGGAGTTCCGCGGCCGCGACGGCAGCCGCACGCCCATGCCCTGGCAGGCCGCCGCGCCGGCGGCCGGCTTCAGCGCCGGCACGCCCTGGCTGCCGGTGCCCGCCGCACACCGCGCCCTGGCGGTCGATGCCCAGGCCGCGGACCCCGACAGCGTGCTGGCGCATTGCCGCGCCCTGCTGCGCCTGCGCCGGGCCGAGCCGGCGCTGCGCCACGGCGCCACCCGCCTGCTGCCCCTGCAGGCGCCGCTGCTGGGCTTCGTGCGGCAGGACGTGGCCAGCGGGCGCGCGCTGACGATGCTGTTCAACCTCTCGCCCGAGCCTGCCTCCCTGCCGCCCGCGCTTGCCGCCCTGCGGCCGCTGGACGGCACGCAGCCGGGCGGCGCCGTCCTGCCGGGCTGGGGCACCGCCGCGCTCGTCGCGCCGGCGACGGCGGCGATCGCGGAGGCGGTGCTGGCCGGCTGACCGCCCGCGCGGAGGCGGTGCTGGTGGGCTGACCGGCCCTGCGCGGTGGCGCCGGCATCCGCCCCGCCTACCGGGTCGGTGCGGCCGCCGGCGACGCCTCCAGCCGCTCGGCGATGGCCTGGCCCAGCGCCTCCGCGCCGAAGGGCTTGGACAGCCGCGCCAGCCCGGCCGCCCCCTCGGGCAGCTCGCCATAGCCGGTGGCGATGAGCACCGGCAGACCGGGCCGCAGCGCGGCCAGCGCCTCGGCCAGCTGCAGGCCGTTCATGCCCGGCATCCCGTAGTCCGAGAGCACCAGGTCCACCCCGGCGCCCTCGCGCAGCAGCGCCAGCGCCTCCTCGCCCGAGCCCGCCTGCACCGGGCGATGGCCCAGCGCCTCCAGCATCGCCGCCGTGCTCGCCAGCACCAGGGTGTCGTCATCCACCACCAGCACCGCGGCGCTGCGGCCGGCGGGACGGCCCGGCGCCGCCAGCTCCGGCGGCTCGGGCAGCGCGCCCGGGGCGGCGCGGGGCAGCCAGAGCTCCGCCACGGTTCCCGCGCCGGGGCTGCTGTGCAGCACCAGCCGGCCGCCGGACTGCGCCGCCAGCCCATGCACCATCGAAAGCCCGAGCCCGGTGCCCTTGCCGAGGCCCTTGGTGGTGAAGAAGGGCTCCATCGCCTGCGCCAGGGTCGCCTCGTCCATGCCCTGGCCGGTATCGGCGAGGCTCAGCACCACATAGGGGCCGGGCGCGAGGCCGGGCGCCTCGCCCGGGCGGACCTCGCGCTCGGCCGCGGCGATGGCGATCTCGCCGCCCTCCGGCATCGCGTCGCGGGCGTTCAGCGCCAGGTTGAGCACGGCGAGCTCGAGCTGGCTGGCATCGACCAGCACCGGCGGCAGGTCCGGCGGGAAGCGCAGCGCGATGCGCACCGCCGCGCCGACCGAGCCGCGCAGCAGCTCCGCCATGCCGCCGATCAGCGCCGGCAGCGGCACCACCTCGGGCCGCAGCACCTGGCGCCGGCCGAAGGCCAGCAGGCGGCGGGTCAGCGTGGCGCCGCGGTCGGCGCCCTGGCGCGCATTCTCCAGCAGCCGCACCGCCCGTTCGTCCCCCGCCGGGAGATGCCGGCGGAGCAGCGCCAGGCTGCCCAGCACGGCGGTGAGCAGGTTGTTGAAGTCATGCGCGATGCCGCCGGTCAGCCGCCCCACCGCCTCCATCTTCTGGGCGTGGTGCAGGCTCGCCTCGGTGGCCCGGTGCTGCGCCATCTCGGCGCGCAGGCTGGCATTGGCCGCGTCGAGCTCGGCCGCCTTGCGCGCGAGGTCGAGGCGCAGCCGCTGGTAGTCGGCGAAGACCGCACTGGCCCGGGCGCAGCTGACGGCCAGCGCCGCGAGGAAGACCAGGATCATGCCGGCGGCGGCGAGGCCGCGCTCCGTCCCCTCGGCGGCGAAGCGCAGCGCGACCGGCAGCCCGGCCGGCAGGATGAAGCCGAGCGCCGTCGGCAGGTGCGCGTAGTGCAGCCCCGCCGCCCCCGCGCACATGCCGCCGACGACGAAGACCCAGAAGAGCTGCGCGGCCTCCTCCGCGGGCCAGAGCAGCGCCGCCCCGCCGCCCCAGAGCAGGCCGGCGGCGAAGCTGCCCGCCGCGCTCGCCACGGCATAGCGCGCGGTGCGGTCAGCCGCGGCCGGCGAGGCCCGCCAGGCGCGCCCGAGGCCGAGCCGCACCGCCGCGACCAGCGCCATGGCCGCGAGCCAGATCGCGTCGGCCCCGGTCATGCCGGACCCGCCCAGCACCGCGACGGTGAGCGCCGCGTTCACCAGGGTGACCACGGCGGCGAGCGGCAGCTGCCGCATCACGGCGCCGACCTGCTCGGCCATTGCCTCGGCGCGGTCGGCGGCGGAGAGACGGGGGGCGGCGGGCAGGGTCATCCCCGGCCGCCGGGGCGCAGGGGCGCGGCGCCAGCGGCATGGCGTGGCCGGTGGGACGCTCGGCAGGGGCGTCGCTTCGGCGGAGAGGACATGGCTCCAACCCCGAGGCACAGCACGGCGCGCCCCCCGGTCTACACCCTGGCGATCATGCTGGAAATGCAATCCTGGCGTGCAGATCCCGCCGCTGCCCCGCGGTGCGGTCGCGCACCGTATCGTGCCGCACCGGGCTGAGGCATGATGCCGCCTCGGCCTTGCCTGGGAGGATCCCCGATGCCCCGCCGCGCCGCCGCGCCAATCGGCGCCCTGCTGCTGCTGCTCGGCGCCTGCAAGACGGCCGCGCCGCTGGCGGAGAAGCCCTGGGCCTTCGCCTGCCCGGCGCCCGGCACCGCCGTCTCCTACGATGATGGCCGGCGGCTGAGCTTCACCGGCACCGATCCCGCCGACCCCAACATCTGCCTCGCCCGCACCGATTCCGGGGCGCCGGTCCGGCTGCACTTCGCCATGGTCGAGGAGACGGCGACCGAGGGGCGCGGCCACAACCCGGCCATGGCGCCGCTGTTTCCGGCAAAGACCGGCTCCAACGTCAGCTACACGGCGAATCTCAGCTCCCCCGGCAGCGGCATCCAGTACCGCTACGACACGCGCTGGCGCCTGGTGGGGTGGGAGAAGGTGGAGGTCCCGGCCGGCCGCTTCGAGGCCGTGGTCTTCGAGCGCGTGGTGCAGGGCACCGGCGCCAATGCCGGCCAGAGCTTCACCCTGCGCTACTGGGTGGACGGCATCACCAGCGTGGTGGTGAAGCGCACGGTGGAGCTCGGCCGCGGCGGCTCGACGCTGATGCGCCCCTTCCAGGCGACGAAGCTCAGCCGCCCGCCGCCGCCGCGGGCCGAGCCGGCACCCGTGGCCGGCGGCCCGCCGCGGAGCTGACCCCTACTCCGCCCGCAGCGCCGTGTCGGTCAGCGTGATCGAGGCGAAGGCGCAGCCCTCGATCGCGCCGAGCTCGGCGGCGCGGCCGTTCACCCAGACCATGCGCAGCGCGCGGGTGCCGCCGGGCAGGCGCAGGGCGCGGGCGGCGCCGGGCGGCAGGGGGCTGGCCCCGATCAGCTCCGCGCCCCAGCCGCCGGGGGTGCCGTCGCCGCCATAGGCCTGCTCGATGGCGAGGCTGGAGGCGTTGCGCAGCGTGACCTCGCGCGGGCCGCAGCCGGGCTGGCCGGTGGGCGCGCAGGCGGCCAGGGCGAGCGCGAGACCGAGGGCGAGCCCCAGGGCGAGGAATGCGGGACGGCGCATGGACCGCAAGGGCTCAGGCCGGATCGATCGGCGCGGGCGGCGTGCCGCCGGCCTCGATCGCCTCGCCCGCCGCGAGCAGCACGTCCTCGCGGTAGCGCGGCCCGACCAGCTGCACCCCGACCGGCGCCGCACCCACCAGGCCCGTGGAGACGGTGAGCCCCGGCAGGCTCAGCAGCGGCAGCCCGACCTGCGGCAGCTGCGCCGCCATGATGCGCTGGAAGCCCTCGAAGCTCTCGGAATCGGAATTGTCGCGGAAGGGCAGCTCGCCCGAGACCGGCATCACCACGACCGGGAAGCGCTCGAGGAACAGCACCCAGTCGCGCAGCAGGGTGGCGCGCCGGGTCAGCGCATCCTGGAAGACGAAGAGGTCGGGCTCGGGGCAGAGCCGCTCCATGAAGCCGTAGACGGCGGTGGCGTCCGGGTCGGCCTCCCGGGCGATGGCGGCGTTCAGGCCGCGGCGCGTCTCGGCCAGCCAGAGCATGGCCTGCAGTTGCGCCGGCTCGGCCAGGGGCGGGGTATTGGCGACCTCCTCCACCACCCAGCCGGCCGCTTCCAGCCGGCGGGCGGCGTCGCGCACCGCCGCGGCGACCGCGGGCTCGACCGGCATGCCCTCGGGCGCGATGCAGAAGGCGGCGCGGCGCGGCAGCGGCGGGCCCTGCAGGGGGGCGGGCGTCCACCAGGGGTCGCGCGGATCGGGCTGGCTCATTGCCGCGAGGCCAAGGCGGAGGTCGGCGATGGTCCGCGCGATCGGCCCCGAGACCGCCATCAGCTGCGCGCCCATCGCCCGCTCCGGCCCCGAGGCGTTCCAGGCGGCGATGCGGCCGATGGTCGGGCGCAGCCCGTGCACGCCACAGGCATAGGCAGGGTAGCGGATGGAGCCGCCGATATCGGTGCCATGCGCGATGGCGCCGATGCCCGCCGTGACGGCCGAGGCCGCGCCGCCCGAGGAGCCGCCCGGCGTGAGAGCGGGGTCGCGCGGGTTGCGCGTGTGCCCGTGCAGCGAGTTGCGCGTGAACCAGCGCAGCGAGAAGGCCGGCGTATTGGTGCGCCCGATGATGACGGCGCCGGCGCGGCGGAGATTGGCGACGACCGGGCTGTCCTGCTCGGCGACCAGGTCCTTCTGGATGCGCAGCCCGTTGGTGGTGGCGTGGCCCTTCTGGTCGAGGTTGACCTTCACCGTGACCGGCACGCCGGCGAGCGGGCCGGGATCCATGCCTTGGGCCAGCGCGGCGTCCACCGCGGCGGCGGCGGCCAGCGCCTCCTCCGGCATCTCGGCGATGACGGCGTTGATCGCCGGGTTCACCGTGGCGAGACGGCCGAGCGCGGCGCGCGTCGCCTCGGTGGCGGAGACCTGGCGGGAGCGGACCAGGGCGGCGAGGGCGCCGGCGGAGAGGCGCCAGAGG
>CAYNYQ010000059.1:0-15256 GCA_964401305.1 uncultured Acetobacteraceae bacterium
AAGGCGCGGCGCCGTGAATCGGCCCGCACAAGTCCTGATCATCGGCGCCGGCCAGGCCGGGCGCCGCTGCGCCGAGGCGCTGCGCGAGCTCGACGCCGCGGCGGAGATCCTGCTGCTCGGCGAGGAGGCGCGGCTGCCCTATGACCGGCCGCCGCTGAGCAAGGCGGTGCTGCTCGGCACCGATCCGGGCAACGGCCTCTTCGTGCGTGACGCGGCCTTCTACGAGGCGAGGCGGATCGCGCTCCGCCTCGGCACCCGCGTCGCGGCGATCGAGCCGGCGGCGCGGCAGGTGCTGACCGCCGCCGGCGAGCGCATCGGCTACGACCACCTGGTGATCGCCACGGGTGCGCGGGCGCGGCGGCTCGGCGTCCCCGGGGCCGAGGATCCGCGCGTGCTGACGCTGCGCACGCTGGACGATGCCGAGGCGCTGAAGGCGCGGCTCGCCGATCGGCCGCGCCTGGCCGTGGTGGGCGGCGGGCTGATCGGGCTCGAGGTCGCGGCCTCGGCGCGGCAGCTCGGCTGCGCGGTCGCGGTGCTGGAAGCGGCGGACCGGCTGATGGCGCGCTGCGTGCCGCCGACGATCAGCGCGCGCTTCGCCGCCCTGCATCGCGGGCATGGCGTCGTGCTGCATCCCGGCTGCGCGCTGCAGGCGATCGAGCCGGCGGCCGATGGCGGGCTGCTGCTGCTGGCCGAGGGCGGCGTGCGGGTGGCGGCGGATCTCGTCGTCGCCGGCATCGGCGGCGTGGCCGAGACGGCGTTGGCCGAGGCCGCGGGCGTCGCGGTGCGCGACGGCATCCTTACCGATGCGCAGGGCGGCACGAACATCCCCGGCATCCACGCCGCCGGCGAGGTGGCGCGCTTCCCGCATCCCTTCTGGGGCGGGCGCGCGGTGCGGCTCGAGGCTTGGCAGGTGGCGCAGAACCAGCCCGTCGCGGTGGCGCGCGCGATCTGCGGCCAGGCGGGCGGCTATGACGAGATCCCCTGGCACTGGACCGACCAGTTCGGCTGGAACCTGCAGGTGCTGGGCGACCCCGATCCCGCCTTCACCCTGGTCGAGCGCGCCGAGGGCGAGAGGCTGACCGCCATCGCGCTGGATGCCGAAGGCCGCGCCCGTGGCGCGGTGCTGATCAACCAGGGCCGCGACGCGACGCCCTGCCGGCGGCTGATCGCCGGCGGCAAGGCGCTGGATGCCGCCGCGCTCTCCGATCCCGCGACGCCGCTGCGCAGCTTCCTGTAGGGCGTGATCGCCGGAGGGCGTCGCGCGATGGCTACTCCGGCTCGATCCCGGCCATCCTGGTGTAGCGCGCCCATTTCTCGCGCTCCTGCCGCACCAGCTCTGCGATTCGCGGCAGGTCCACCGGCGCGGGGTTGAAGCCGAAGGCGACGAGGCGCGCATGGATGGCCTCCGTCATGATCGCCTCGTTGATCAGCGCGTTGATGCGCTCGGCCACGGGGCGCGGCGTCGCCGCCGGCACGGCCATGCCGAGGAAGCCGGTCAGCACGAAGTCGGGCCAGGTCTCGCTCAGCGCCGGCAGGTCGGGCCAGCGCGACCAGCGGCCGTCGCGCGAGACCGCGATCGGCCGCACCTGGCCCTGGCGGATGAAGGCGTCGCCGGCCGTGGTGTCGACGAAGATGAAGGAGAGCCGCCCCGCCATCAGGTCGGCGAAGGCGGTGCCGATGGCGCGGTAGGGCACGCCGAGCAGCTGCACCCCCGCCACCACGCCGAGATAGGCCCCCGGCACCTGCGAGGAGGCGTTGAAATAGCCATAGGAAACCTGCCCCGGCTTCGCCTTCGCCTCGGCGACCAGCGCCTGCGCGTCGCGCCAGGGCGCGTCGGGCTTCACCACCAGGTAGGTGCCGTTCGACGCGTAGTAGCCCACCGTCGTGAAGTCGCGCTCCGGATCGTAGGAGAGGTTGCGCATCATGGATGGGTTGGCGGCATGGGTGCTGGTGGTGGCGACCACCAGCGTATGCCCGTCCGGCTCGGCCTGCTTGGCCGCCATCATGCCCACCACGCCGTTGGCGCCGGGCCGCGTGTCGACCACCACCGCCTGGCCGGTGCGGGCCTCGATATGCGCGCCGATCAGCCGCGCAGTGATGTCGCCCGACCCGCCGGGGGCGAAGGGGACGATGATGCGGATGGGGCGGCCGGGCCAGGCGGGGGCCTGCGCGCGCGCCGCCAAGGGCGCGGCGAGGGCAGCGGCGAGCAGCGTGCGGCGTTGCATGGTCAGCGTCCCGTGAAGGTCGGCGTGCGCTTCTCCTGGAAGGCGGTGATGCCTTCCCGGTAGTCGGCGCTCTCGCGGCTGGCCGTCTGCTCGACCGTGGCGCGCTGCGAGGCGGTGGCCAGGTCCTGGAAGAAGCCCTCCCACACCTGCCGCTTGATCACCCGCATCGAGCGCGGCGAGGAGGCGCCGATCAGCGCCTGCGTCGCCGCGCGCACGGCGTCGAGGAAGCCCTCCGCCGGCAACTCGCGCACGAGGCCCATGCGCGCCGCCTCCTCGGCCAGGATGGTGCGGCCCGAGAGCAGCAGGTCCATCGCGTTCATCGGCCCGATCAGCCGCGGCAGGGTCCAGGCGGTGCAGTGTTCGGCGATCAGGCCGCGCCGGGCGAAGGCGGCGGAGAGCTTGGCGCCCGCCGCCATGAAGCGGACATCGGCGAACAGCGTCAGCGCCAGGCCGACGCCGGCGACGGCGCCGTTGATCGCCGCGACCACCGGCTTCGGCACGCCGGCGAGATAGGTGTAGCGCTGGGTGAAGTTGGGGTCCGTCTCCGCGCCGATGCCGCCCTCGGGCCAGGCGGGATAGGGCTCGCCCGGCTTGCGCTGCCCGAGATCGGCGCCGGCGCAGAAGCCGCGGCCGGCGCCGGTGAGGATGATGGCGCGCACCGCATCGTCGGCGGAGAGGCGCTGCATCGCGTCGCGCACCTCGCGCTCCATCACCGGCGTCCAGGCGTTCAGGCGGTCGGGTCGGTTCAGCGTGACCGTGGCGATGCCGCCCTGCGCGGCGCCGGCATCGAAAAGGATCTGCTCGTACATGGTCCTCCCCCGCGTTGCGGCGGAGCTTCCCCGCATTCCCAGCGACGCGCAACTCGCCTTTAATACGGGCGGGGAGGACCGCCCGTCGTGACCGGACTGCATCGCCGAACCCTGCTCGGCGCCCTTGCGCTGCCAGGCCTCGCCCGTGCCCAGGGCACCGCCTGGCCCGACCGCCCGGTGCGCATCGTCGTGCCCTTCGGCGCCGGCGGGCCGATCGACACGGTGGGGCGGCTGCTGGCCGAGCACCTGAAGGAACGCCTGGGCCAGCCCTTCATCATCGAGAACCGGCCCGGCGCGGGCGGCTCGATCGGCATCCGCACCGTGGTGCAGGCGCCGCCGGACGGCACGACCTTCCTGCTGACCAGCGCCTCGCTGGCCAGCGTGCCGGCACTCTACCCGAGCCAGAACCTCGATCCGCGCACGCAGCTCGCGCCCGTCAGCCTGGTCGCCGACGTGCCGACGGCGATGGTGGTGCGCGCCGCAGGGCCGTTCCGCAGCGTGCAGGACGTGCTGGCGGAGGCGCGCGCCAATCCCGGGCGCCTGACCTATGGCTCGGGCGGCGCCGGCTCCTCCAACCATCTCTCCGGCGCGCTCTTCGCCTCCGCCGCGAAGATCGAGCTGACGCACATCTCCTACCGCGGCGCGGCGCCGGCGATGACGGCGCTCTATGCCGGCGAGATCGACATGGTCTTCGCCAGCACGGTGGAGACGCTGCCGCATGTGCAGGGCGGGCGGGCGCGGCTGCTCGGCGTGGCGACGGCCAGGCGCATCCCCGCCCTGCCCGAGACGCCGGCGATCAACGAGATCGTGCCGGGCTATGTCGCGCTGAACTGGTACGCCGTGGCCGCGCCGCGCGGCACGCCGCCCGCCATCCTGGCGCGGATGGCCGAGGCGCTCGGCAGCCTGCGCGACCTGCCCGACGTGCGCGCGCGCTTCGCCGCCGCCGGCACCGTGCCGCTGCTGACCGGCCCTGCCGAGCTCGCGGCGCTGCTCGAGACCGACGTGCCGCAATGGCAGCGCGTGGTCACCGAGGCCGGCATTCGCGTGGAATAGAACCGAACGAGGGAAGGACGCATCCATGAGCAAGACGGTCGGCCGCCTGCTGGCGGAAAGCCTGGTCGCGCACGGCGTGGACAAGATCTGGATGGTGCCGGGCGAGAGCTTCCTCGGCCTGACCGACGCGCTGACCGAGGTGCCGGAGGTGCAGCTGGTGGTCTGCCGGCACGAGGGCGGCGCCGGCTTCATGGCGGTGGCCGATGGCCGCATGCAGGGCGGGCGCGCCGGCGTGCTGCTGGTCTCGCGCGGCCCCGGGCTTTCCAACGCGATGGTCGCCTTCCACACCGCCTTCCACGACGCGACGCCGCTGGTGGCCCTCGTCGGCCAGGTGGAGCGCAAGGATTTCGGCCGGCTCGCGCTGCAGGAGCAGAACTACGCGAAGTTCCTCTCCGACGTCACCAAGGACGTGATCGAGGTGAACGAGCCGGAGCAGGCCAGCGAGGCGATCGCGCGCGCCTTCCACCTGGCCGAGAGCGGCACGCCGGGTCCCGTCGCCGTGGTGCTGCCGGAGGACATCTTCGACGTGCAGACCGAGACGGTGCTGGCCAGGCCACGCCCGCGCGTCTTCGGCGGCGCCCGCGCCGAGGATCTCGAGCGCATGGCGACGATGATCGCCCGCGCCGAGCGGCCGCTCATCTGGGTCGGTGGCGCGCTGGCGAACGCATCGGCCGAAACGCTGGATCAGCTGCGCGCGCTCGCCGAGCAATGGGTGCTGCCGATCAGCCCGACGCATCGCCGCCCGCAGCTCTTCGACGCCAGCCACCCGAATTACGGCGGCTACATGGGCATCCGGGTCCCGAAGGACCTGATTGCGGAGATGAAGAAGGCCGACCTGCTGGTGGCGATCGGCGAGCGCATCACCGATTCCGTCAGCCAGTCCTATTCCTTCCCCGCCGCGCCCGACCCGCAGCTGCCGCTGATCCAGGTCTGGCCCGACCCGAACGAGCTCGGCCGCGTCTTCCGCCCCGATCTCGGCATCGCCGCCGAGCCCGCCGAGATCATCCGCGCCCTGCTGGCGCGCGGCGCGCCGCCGGATGCGGCGAAGCGCGAGCGCTGGGTCGCCGGGCTGAACGCCATCCACACCCGGCTGATGGCGGCCGAATGGGACAGCATGCCGGATGGCGTGAACTTCGCCGCGATCTGCGTCGAGATCGGCAAGCACCTCGCCGCGGACGCGGTCGTCACCAGCGATGCCGGCAACTTCTCCTCCTTCATCCACCGCTACATCGGCTTCCGGCCGGGACAGAATTTCCTCTCCTCGGTGGTGGGCGCGATGGGGGCCGGCGTGCCGATGGCGGTGGCCGCCAGCCTGCGCAGCCCGGGGCGCCAGGTGGTGGCCTTCCTCGGCGATGGCGGCGCGCTGATGACGGGCAACGAGATCGCCACGGCCATGCAGTATGGCGGCACGCCGATCATCGTGATCTCCGACAACAAGCGCTACGGCACGATCGGCATGCACCACGAGGTGCGCTACCCGAACCGCCCGTACGAAGCCGCGGTGAAGCTGACCAACCCGGACTTCGCCGCCTGGGCGCGCGTGTTCGGCGCCGAGGGCATCACCATCAACACCGAGGCGGAGGTGGAGGAAGGCATCGCCCGCGCCTTCGCGGTGAAGACGAAGCCGGTGGTGGTGCATGTGCACACCTCGGCCGAGCAGATGAGCGCCTGGCGGCGGCGCGGTGCGCCGCGGGTGCACGGGTAGAAGCAAGCGCTGGGGGAGCGAACTCCCCCAGACCCCCTCCTTCTTTTGCTTTCTTTCTCGGGGAGAATTCCTTCTCCCCGGCCCTGTTCACGCCCGGGCAGGCGGCCTCGGCGCCCCCAGTGCCGCGTTCGCGTCGCCGAGCTTCGGCGCGCCGAAACGCACCGGCGGCCGCGCGCCATCGAAGCTCACCGGGATGCCCACGCCCTCGAAGCCGTAGCCGCCCATGGGCTGGAAGATGCCCAGCGCCTGCACATGCGGATGTGCCTTCACCGCGGCGATGTCGTGGATCGGCGAGGCGGGGATGCCGGCCTCCTCCAGCAACGCCTCCCATTCGGCACTGGTCTTCGTGCGCATCGCCTCCGAGAGCAGCGGCACGATCACCTCGCGGTGGGCGATGCGGTCCTTGTTGGTGCGGAAGCGCGGATCCGTGCCCCATTCCGGGTGGCCGAGTACGGCGCAGAACTTGGCGAAGAGCCGGTCGTTCGCCGCGGCGACGACGATCTCGCCATCCGCCGTGTCGAAGGCCTGGAAGACGATCAGCTTCGGGTTGCCGGTGCGGTCGCGCGGCGGCTGGCGGCCGGTGACGTTGTAGCCGGTGATGTGCTGCGCCATCCAGCCGATGCCGGTCTCCAGCAGGCTGGTGTCCACCACGCAGCCCTCGCCGGTCAGGTGGCGCCGCTGCAGGCCGGCGAGGCACCCCAGCGCCGCCCAGACCCCGGTGCCGAGGTCGAGCACCTGCATCCCCACGCGCGCCGGCGGGCCGTCGATGGTGCCGTTCATGCTGAACATGCCGGCGAAGGCCTGCACCGTCGGCTCGTAGCCCGGGTGCAGCGCCTTCGGGCCCCAGCCGCCGAAGCCGTGCAGGTTGCAGTAGATCAGGCGCGGGTTGATGGCGCGCAGCGCCTCGGCGGAGAGGCCCATCGCCTCCAGCGAGCCGGGGCGCATGTTCTGCACCAGGATGTCCTGGCCCTTCACGAACTCCTTCAGCCAGGCGACGGCGCTTGCATCCTTCAGGTCGAGCACGACGCTGCGCTTGTTGCGGTTCACCGCGTGGAAGCTGGTGGCGATGTCGTCGACGAAGGGCGGGCCCCAGCCGCGGCAGTCGTCGCCCTCGGGGCGCTCGATCTTGGTGACCTCGGCGCCGAGCATGCCCAGGATCTCGGCGGCATAGGGGCCGGCCAGGTTCTGCGCGATCTCCACCACCTTGACGCCCGTGAGCGGCAGCATGCCCGTCAATCCCTTCCCTGGACGGCAGGCAGCATGGGGAGGGCCAGCGGGGCGGGTCAACCGGCGGTTCACCACTGCCTGCCAGACTGGGCCGAGCGCACAGGAAGGAGGCACCCGATGCAGCGCCCGGCGGACCCGGACGACCCGATCGACGCGGCACGCGAGGCCAGGCTGCGCATGGCCCGGCTGCTCGCCGAGCAGCACCGGCTGCATCTCGCCCTGGCGCAGGAATGCCGTGGCCTGAAGCGCTTCACGCTGGACGGGCATGCGCTGGTCGAGATCGAGATCGCGGCCGAGATGCTCGAGCAGTACCTCTCCGCCTCCGATGCCTTCCTCGAGAACATGCGCGGGCGGTTCGAGGCCAGGCTCGGCCTGCTGCGCCGCGGCGAGCCGCAGGCCGGCCCGCATGCCGAACTCGCGCCGCGGCACGGCGCCTTCTGGCTGGCCTTCTCCCGCCTCTGCGCCGTGCTGCGGCGGGCGGAGCGGCGCGCCGGCGCGTAGCACGTCATCCAAGCGCCTTGGTTGCGCCCGCCATGGCTTCGTCGAATACTCCCCGCGCGATGCCGGCCGCGCTGCGCCCGCTGCGCCCAAGACCCAAGACGCTGGAGGGAGATCGATGCAGTTCTACCGAGGCATGACCTGCGAGAACGTGACCCTCAAGGGCGACGGGGGAACCCCGATCACCGCCTATGTGGCGAGGCCCACGGGCCCCGGCCCCTTCCCCGGCGTCGTGCTGGTGCACCACCTGCCGGGCTGGAGCGAGTTCTACATCGAGACCACCCGCCGCTTCGCCCACCACGGCTACATCGCCATCTGCGCCAACCTCTACGAGCGCGCCGGCGAGGGCCACCCGGACGACGTCGCCGCCAAGGTGCGCGCCGAGGGCGGCATCCCGGATGCGCAGATGGTGGGCGACACCGCCGCCGCCGTCGCCTGGATGCGCGCGCAGCCGAACCTCAACGGCAAGGTCGGCCTCTTCGGCTCCTGCTCCGGCGGGCGGCACGCCTTCATCTACGCCTGCCAGCGGAAGGACGTGGATGCCTGCGTCGATCTCTGGGGCGGCCGCGTGGTGATGGGCGCGGAGGAGCTGAACGCGAAGACGCCCGCAGCACCCATCGGAATGACGAAGGACCTCTCCTGCCCGCTGCTCGGCATCTTCGGCAATGACGACCGCGCGCCGAGCCCCGAGCAGGTGGACCAGCACGAGGCGGCGCTGAAGCAGCACGGCAAGGACTACGAGTTCCACCGCTACGACGGCGCCGGCCACGGCATCTTCTACTGGCACCGCCCGCTCTACCGGCCGGAGGCGGCGATGGATGGCTGGGCCAAGGTCTGGGCCTTCCTCGGCAAGCACCTCGCGGCGAAGTAGGGCGCCGGGCGATGTGCACCTCCATCGTCGAGATCGCGCCGGCCGAGGGCATGGCCAAGCGCGGCGAGGCCTGGTTCCCGCTGGCGCAGTCCGTCGTCGCCTACGACCACGCGCGGCACGCGCCGCTCGGCGACGTCATCACGCTCGACTTCGTCAACCCCGATCTCGGCCCCGGCGCGCGGGCCGGGGTCGAGCTGACGCTCGAGACCGCGAAGGCGCTGCGCGCCGCGCTCGACCGCGCCATCGCCGCCGCCGAGTTCGAGGAGGCGGAGGTGCGCGGCAAGGGCGCCCCGCCGCGCCTGGTCGCCGCCGCCTGAGGCCCGGCGCCGCTCAGCCGTAGCCCTTGCCGAGCGCCTGCTCCGCGGCGCGCCGGTCCTGCCGCGGCGTGTCGCCGAGCGGCTCCGGCACGCCTTCCGATGCCGCCGGCCCGGCCTCAGAGGGCTGGTCCGCCGGCTCGAAGTCGAAGTTGCCGTCGCGGGACTGCCATTGCTGCACGGTCAGCACCCGGGCGCCGCCGCGGCTCTCATGCGGCCCGTGCACCACGCCGGCGGCATGGGTGAGGAAGGCGCCGGGGCCGAGCGCCTCGCCGGCCTCCACCAGGTCGCCCTCCAGCACGTAGTGCATCTCCGCGCCTGCCGAATGCCGGTGCGCCGGGATGCGCGCGCCGGCGGGGATGTGGATGATGGTCGTCACCACGCCCGCCGCCGCGTCCTCGTTCAGCATCTCGATCCGGAACGGGCCGCCGCGGGCGCCGGGGATCTCGAAGGGCACGCCCTCCCCGCCCGCCTGGGCCCTGATGCGCTCTGCCATCGCCGCCTCGCCACCTGCCGATCCGCGGCCAACGCGAGGCGCGGCGCGCCGGTTGCCGCCCCCTCGCGCGCGTCGCACCATGCGGCGAACGAAGGAGGAAGCGCGCATGAAGGTCCTGGTCATCGGCGGCGCCGGTTTCATCGGCCGCCGGCTCATTCCCCTGCTGCTCGCCCGCGGCGACGAGGTCGCCTGCATGGACATCGCCCCCACGGCGATGCCCGCAGGCGTCGCCACCCGGCGCGGCGACGTGCGGCAGTTCGACGAGGTGGTCGCCGCGGTGGCCGAGACGCGGCCGGATAGGCTGGTGAACTTGGCCTACCACATCGGCTCCGACCTGCCGCCGCAGGTCGCCTTCAAGCTGAACGTGCAGGGCATGCAGAACGTCTTCGAGGCGGCGCGGCTGGTCGGCGTGCCGCACACGCTCTACGCCAGCTCGCTCGCGGTCAGCGGCCTGCAGCGGCATTTCGGCGACCGCGCCGTGACCGAGGAGGATCCGCGCCACGGCACGCTGCAATACGCCATGCACAAGATCTTCAACGAGTTCCAGGCGCAGGACTACCGCGAGAAGCACGGCATGGTCATCACCGGCATCCGCCCGGCCAACGTGACCGGGCCGGACAAGCTCTTCGGCTCGGTCGACCACGTGCACTGCATCACCGCGCCGGCGCGCGGCGAGAGCGTGAGCTTCCCCTTCCGCGACGCCATGCGCTGCCCCGTGCATGTCGACGACGTCGCCGAGGTCTTCGCCCGCGTCACCGCGGCGGAGCGGCCGCGGCAGGCGCTCTACAACACCGGCGGGCACACGATCAGCCTCGGCGCGCTGGCCGAGCTGGTGCGGGAATTCCTGCCCGAGGCCGATATCCGCTTCGAGAAGGAGACCGGCGGGCGCGAGCTCTCCGGCAACTACCTGATCGACAACCGCCGGCTGGTGGAGGAGTTCGGCGTGCAGTACGCGCCCTTCCGCGCGCGGGTGCTGCAGATCATCAACGCGGTGCGGCAGGAGGCCGGGCGGCCGCCGCTCGCCGGCGGCTGATCCGCCCCGCCGGCGCCTACAGGCCCTCAGGCGCCTACAGGAACGTCTCCGGCGCGTTGCCCAGCAGCACCGCGCCGGCGGCCGCGAAATGCGCGCGGCGGGACTGGATCTGCTGCGACACGGTATGGATGTCGCGGAACCGCCGCTCGAAGGGACCGCGGCCGGGGAAGATCGCGTCGGTGCCGGCGGCGCGATAGACCCAGTGGGCGGTCTCCACCGCCTCCTCGATCGCATGCGCGCAGCCGAGGCGCACACGCGCGCGGTCCTGCATGCTCACCGGCTCCTCCGAGCCCGCGCGGCCGAGGATCTCCTCCAGCATCTCCATCAGCCAGGCGCGCGCCGCGCCGAGCCGTGCCTCCGCCCGCGCCACGCCATCGGCCACCAGCGGGTCGTCGGCCAGCCGCGCCAGGCCGCGCGGCGTCTTGCCCGCAGCGAGGGCCAGGAACCCCTCCAGCATCGCCCGCGCCGTGCCGAGCGCGACGCCGGCCACCCCCACGGCATAGAGCCCCTGCTGGGTGAAGGCGTAGAGCGGCCCGGGCTCGCGCCGCGTGCGCGGGTCCTCGCGGGTGAAGCTGAAGGCCTCGGGCACGAAGACGTCCTCGACCTCGTAGCTGTCCGAGGCGGTGCCGCGCAGCCCGATGGTGTTCCAGGTGTCGAGCAGCCGCGCCCCGGCCAGCGGGAAGACCAGGGAGCGGATCGCCGGCCGCCCGGTCTGCGGGTTGAGGCGCAGCGTGCCGTCCGGCTCCTGCACGCGGCAATGCGCGCCCATCCAGGTCGCCAGGCGGCAGCCGCTGGCGAAGTCCCAGCGGCCCGAGACGCGGTAGCCGCCGGGCACGGCGCGCACCACCGTCTCGCTCGGCGGCCCCCAGGCGACCAGCGCGCGCGGGTCGTCGTAGATCGCATGCGCGCTCTCCGGCGGGACATGGGCGGCGAGCAGCACGGTGCTGTTCGCCACGAACATGTTCCAGGCCACCGAGGCGTCGTGCCGCGCCACCTCCTCGACGGCGGCGAGATAGGCGGCGGGGCTGCACTCGTCGCCGCCGAAGCGCCGCGGCAGCAGCAGGCGGAACAGGCGCGCCGCGTGCAGCGCCTCGGCGAGGTCGGGCGGGATGCGGCGCGTCGCCTCGATGGTGTCGGCGGCGGCGGCAATGGCGGGACCGAGCGCCCGGGCGCGGTCGAGCGGCGTGCCCGCCCCCCCGGCGCGGACCGGCCCTCCCTCGCGCGGCAAAGCGCCGTCATCCATGCGCCGTCCTCCGCCCTGGCGGGGCCCGCCGTCGCGCCGGCCCCGCGTCCGCCATTCCGACGCGTGCGGGACGCCGCTGTCAATGCGCCAGCACCGCCCGACGCCACCGGTGCGCCGCCAAACACAGGCGTGTCCGCCTTCGCAACAGGGTGAAGCAACGGCCGTGCGGATGGCGCGTCGTTCCGCCGGCGCCGCCCCATGCAACCCCGGCGCCGGGAGAGGGATGCATGACGGACTTCATCGGCACCGCCGGGAATGACCCGCTCGCCGGCGGTCGCGACGACGACAACATCCGCGGCCTGGCGGGCGACGACTCGCTCTCCGGCCATGGCGGCAACGACGTGCTCATCGGCGGCAACACGGTGAACGACCAGCCGGACGGCGACATCGCCGCCGCCGCGGGCGATGACGGCAACGACTCGCTGAACGGCGGGCGCGGCGGCGACGGGCTGTTCGGCCAGGCCGGCGACGATACGCTGATCGGCGGCGATGGCGGCGACGGGCTGGCGGGTGGCGACGGCAACGACCGGCTCTATGGCGGGCGTGGCAACGACTGGTTGGCGGGCGGTGCCGGCGCCGACAGCTTCCTCTTCTTCGGCCGCCGCGTCGGCAGCGACGTGGTCACCGACTTCGCCCCCGGCGAGGACCTGATCCACATCCGCGGCGGCGGCATCGACGAGATCGGCGACCTCATCTTCACCGATACGGGCGCGGGCGTGGTCATCACCTGGCTCGTCAAGGGCATCGAGCAGTCGGTGCGGCTCGACGGCGTCGCGGCGGCGGAGCTTTCGGCCGGGGATTTCCTCTTCGCCTGACCGGGTGGACCCTATACCGGCCGCAAGGCCCGGTGCGGCGGCGGCGGCAGGTCGATGCCGATGGCATCGCCCGGCCGCACCGTCCCGCCCGTGCGCACCACCGCCATGATGCCGGCCTTGCGCACCAGCCCGCCGGCGGCATCGCGGTCCAGCACCGCCTGCATCAGCCCCGGCGCGAAGCGATCCAGCTGGGCACAGGGGTTGCGCAGCCCCGTCACCTCCACCACCGCCGTTGCGCCGAGCCGCAGCAGCGTCCCCGCCGGCAGGCCGAGCAGGTCGATGCCGCGCGTCGTCACGTTCTCGCCGACATCGCCCGGCGCCACGCGGAAGCCCCGCGCGGCGAGTTCCTCGAAGAGCTCGGCGTGCAGCAGGTGGACCTGGCGGAGATTGGGCTGGCTCGGGTCGCGGGCGACGCGGGACCGGTGCTTCACCGTCGCGCCGCAATGCGCATCACCCGCCACGCCGAGGCCCGGCAGCAGCGTGATCCCCCCTGGCTCGACCGGCTTCGAGAAGCCATGCGCCGGGCTCAGCGCCACGGCGAGGACGATGCCGCCGCTCATTCGCCGGGCTGCGGCACCAGGCGGGCGCGGGCCCGCGCGCGCCGGACGTCGCCCAGCAGCGCCACCGCCACCAGCGTCAGCATGAAGCCGACCGAGACGGCGAAGACCGCCAGCGGCAGGCCGTTGTCCATCAGCAACCCGTAGATCACCGGCCCGATGGCGCCACCGATGTTGAAGCCGGTTGACACGATCCCGAAGACCCGCCCCACCGCGCCCGGCGGCGCCGCGGCCCGCACCAGCATGTCGCGCGAGGGCATGATGATGCCGGCGCAGAAGCCGGCCGCGCCCAGCACCGGCACCAGCAGCAGGCCGGGCAGCGGCACCAGCCAGACCAGCGCCACCAGCGCCGCCGCCAGCCCGTAGCCGATGGCCGCGACCAGGCCGTGCCGGCGCGTGCGGTCGGCGATGATGCCCCCCGCCAGCACGCCGATCGCGCTCATCAGCAGGAAGCCCGAGAGCGCCACCGTGGCCGCGGCATAGGCGGTGCCGTGCCCCTCGGTCAGCGCCACGACCGAGAAGCTCTGCACGCCGCTGTTGGAGAGGCTGATCAGCATGAAGAAGCCGGTCATGGCGATCACCGCGCCGGTGATCACCCGCGCCCCGCCGGCGGCCTCGCCGGGCTTGGGGGCGGCGCGCGCCGGGGCGGGGGCGGCGGCGACGCCGCGGCCGAGGCCGATCGGCACCGCGGTCGCGATCGCCAGCAGCCCGGCCCCGATCAGCGCCGCCGAGAGCCCGCCCAGCGCCGCCAGGCCCAGCATCATCGCCGGCGCGATGGCGCCGCCGAGATAGCCGGCGAAGGTGTGGATGGAGAAGGCGCGACCGATCCGCGCCTCGCCGATGCCGCGCGAGAGCAGCTCGTAGTCGGCCGGGTGGTAGACCGCATTGGCGAGGCCGAGCATGGCGGAGGCGGCCAGCAGCATCGGGTAGCTCGGCGCCAGCGCCAGCAGCACCAGCGCCCCGCCGCCGAGGCAGAGGCCCGCGGCCAGCACCCGGCGCGAGCCGTAGCGGTCCACCGCATAGCCCATCGGCGCCTGGGTGACGCCGGAGACCACGTTGAACAGGGTCAGCGCCAGGCCGAGCTCGACGAAGCCCACCCCCAGCGTGTCGCGCAGCAGCGGAAAGAGCGGCGGCAGCACCAGGTGGTGCACATGGCTGACCAGGTGCGCGGCCGAGACCAGCACCAGCGTGCTCAGCTCCGCCGGCGTCCAGGCGCGGGCGCCGTTGATGGCCATGCGTGCTCGTTCCTCCGCCGCCGCGCCCTATCTCGGGTGAAACCGCCGGGACGGGAAGATGCGCCGGACGCGGGGCCGGGTTGCAGGCCGGCGCGGGCGGGTCGCTCCCCCCGCCTCAGCCTTGCGGCAGCAGCAGGCGGCGCAGCGTGCGCACGGCGCTGTCCGGCGTGGTGTAGACCGGCCGCCCGGCCGCCGCCTCCACCGCCGGAGCGGCGCGGGCCAGGCTGAACTGCGCCAGGGCGATCACGTCGCAACCGGCCAGGCCGCGCGCCGCCTCGGCCGCCAGCCGGTCATGCGTGGCGGCATCCCCGGCGTCGAGGGCGGCCAGCGCGCCGGCGGCCAGCGCCGGGACCAGCTCGACATCCCCGGGGAATTCCGGCGGCATGCTCTCGAGCGTCGGGGCGAAGCTGGCGAGCAGGCCGATGCGCGGGCGCCGCCCGGGGCCGGCGGCGGCGCGGGCGGCGGCGCAGGCCTCCTCGATCATCGCCTCGTTGGGCTTGAGCACGGGCATCGGCGCATGCCGCGCCGCCACCGCCTCGATGCAGGGGCCGAAGGCGGAGCAGGTGAAGAGGATGCCGTCCGCCCCCGTGCCCGCGGCGTAGCGCGAGAGGGACAGGAAGCGCTCCGTCATCGCCGGGGTCAGGCTGCCTTCCCGCGCCAGGTCGGCCGAGAGGCTGTCGTCCAGCAGGTTCATCAGCCGCGCCGCCGGCCAGGCGCGGGCGAAGGCGGCCTCGATGGGCGGCGGGGAGTGCCGCAGGGCGTGGATCAGGGCGATGCGCATCGCGCCGCGCTCACCGGCCCGGCGCGCCGCAGCGCTTGAGCGGCGAGGGGAATTCGCGGCATTCGGGGAAGCTGATCTCGTTCGGCCCCAGCCGCTCGACGCGCAGGATGTTCGGCCCGCCCTCGCAGCCGAAGCCGATATCGGGGGGGATGCGGGCGCCGAAGGCGCTGCCCACCGGGGCCGGCGGCACCAGGCGGAACTCGAGCAGGCCGGCCGGCGTGGTCGCCACCGTCTCGATCAGCCGCTGCCGATAGGCGACGTCCAGCGAGGAGACGCGCAGCACCACGTCGCGCAGCACGATCACGGTGGCGTTGGCGTAGCAGGCCGGCCCCTCGGTGTCGCCGGCGGGGAAGACGCCGCCGGTCCAGGCGCCCATGGCCCAGGCATGCGGCGG
>CAYNYQ010000059.1:15356-18516 GCA_964401305.1 uncultured Acetobacteraceae bacterium
CGCCGGCGGGGAAGACGCCGCCGGTCCAGGCGCCCATGGCCCAGGCATGCGGCGGGCCCTGGCGCGGCGGTTGGGCGGCGGCCTGCGGCGCGGGTGCCGGGGCCGGCTGCGCCTCCGCCACCGCGGCGGGCAGGGACAGCGCCAAGGCCAGCAGCAGGACCCGATGCCGCATCCGCGAGATCTCCTTCATCCGGTAAATCGCCCCCGGCGCTTCTAGAGCGGATCGGCGAAGGGCGTAAACGCCCGCGGGCCCGGACCCGCCCCCCCGGCGATGATCGGGGGCGGGCCGATTCAGCCCTCCGCGCCTGGCGGCGCTCCGGCCATCGGGCCGCGTCAGGCCACGGCGACGGCCCGGCGCGGCGCGGGCCCGTCGCGCATCGGCAGGTGCACGAGCGCGGCGAAGGCGGCGGCCAGCAGGGCGATGACCCACATCAGGTCGTAGCTGCCGGTTCGGTCGAAGATGACGCCGCCGAGCCAGGCGCCGGTGAAGCCGCCGATCTGGTGCGCGAAGAACACCAGGCCGAAGATCGTCGCCAGCCAGCGCGTGCCGAAGTTCCGCGCACACAGCGCGACCTGCGGCGGCACGGTGGAGAGCCACAGGATGCCCATGATGGCGGCGAAGACCAGCACCGTCGTGGTGGTCTTCTCCACCATCAGGAACCAGGCGATCAGCACGCCGCGCGCGGCGAAGATGCCGACCAGCAGCTCCCGCCGCTTCCAGCGCGAGGTCAGCTCGCCCGAGATCAGCGACCCGGCGATGTTGAAGAGGCCGATCAGGCTGATCGCGCCCGCGCCCACCGCCACGGGCAGGTGGCAGGAGGCGACGAAGGCGGGCAGGTGGATGCCCATGAAGCTGACATGCAGGCCGCAGACGAAGGCGCCGGCGCTGAGATACCAGAAGCTCGGGTCGCGCAGCGCCTCGGCGACCGCCTGGCGGGCGGTGCGCTCGTCCTGCGGCCCGGCGGCGGGGGTCGCCGGGTTGTCGTTCAGCGGCAAGGCCAACGGGATCATCAGCAGCGAGGCGGCGGCGACCAGCAGCAGCGCCGTCTGCCAGCCGAAGCCGCTGATGCCGAGCTGGACCAGCGGCACCACCAGGAACTGCCCGAAGGAGGAGCCGGCGGTGCCGAGCCCCGTCGCCCGGCCGCGCTGCGCCTCCGGCAGCAGGCGCGTCAGCGAGGAGATGATGATCGGCATGCCGGCGGCGGAGACCGCCACGCCCATCAGCACGCCGGCGAAGAAGGTGAAGAGCGGCAGGCCCTCGGACAGCGCCATGCCGACCACCGCCGTGGCCTGCAGCAGGGCGCCGAACATGATCACCCGCCGCCCGCCGAAGCGGTCGGCGAGCTGGCCCCAGAGCGGCTGCGTCGCCCCGTTCAGCAGCACCTGCAGCGCGATGGCGAAGGCGAAGCCGGAGGCGCTCCAGGCATGCGCGGCGGTCATCGGCGCGAGGAAGAGGCCGGCGCTGTTGCGCAGCCCCATGGCAAGCGCGGCGCAGAGCACCGCGGCGCCGATCAGCACGCCGATGCCGATGGCGGGCGTGGTGCCGCCGGCGGTCCGGTTTCGGGGGGCGGCGGAGGGCTGGGTCATGGCCTGTCCCATGCAGTCCGCCGCAGTCTCCCACCGCGCGCCGCGCCGCAACAATGCCTGCTTGCGCATGGCGCCGACATAATCTCATGCGCAGGCCACGGGGCTGGGCGCCGAGCCATGCGCCGGCCGGGCCCGGCCCACGGCGGCTCAGTCGCGCCAGGGATGGCGGGCCCAGAGCGCCTTGAAGCCCTCGTCCATGCGCCTGAGCTCGGCGCGGTAGGCATCCGGGTCGAGGTAGCGCAGCGGCAGCAGCAGCTTGGTCGCGCTGTCGAGGAATTCCGGGTCTTGCATGGCCTGGCGCGTCACCTCGGCCAGGCGGTCGAGGATCGGCCGCGGCACGGCGGCCGGGGCGGCAAGGCCGCGCATCGAGCTCTCGATGATGTCGAAGCCCTGCTCGCGGAAGGTCGGCACGTCCGGCGCGCCCTCCCAGCGCTGCGGCCCCATCACGCCGAGCGCGCGCAGCAGCCCCTGCCGACCGTCCGAGACGCCTTCGCCGATGTTCACCACGGCGAGGTCGATCTGGCCGGAGACCGCGGCGGTGCGTACCGGCGCACCGCCGGCGAAGGGGATGTGGAGGAACTTGGTGCCGGTCGCGCGCTCGAGCGCGAGGATGGCCAGGTGGTCGTCCGAGCCGACGCCGGAGGTGCCGTAGCTGACCGTGCCGGGCCGCTTCTTCGCCTCCGCCACCAGTTCGGCCACGTTCTTGAAGGGGCTGGCCGGCCGCACCCAGACCGCGCTCGGGTCGTCCACCACGTTGGCGATGGTGGCGAAGTCGTCCAGGCGGAAGCGCGCGCCGGGCCGCTCGATCGGGATGGTCATGATGGTGGGCGTGTTGATGAAGCCGATGGTGGTGCCGTCGGGCCTGGCGCGGGCGAGCTCGGTGAAGCCGATCTCGCCGCCGGCGCCGGGGCGGTTCACCACGACGATGGAGGCGCCGAGGATCCGCTCCATCACCTTGGCCAGCACCCGGGCCGCGACATCGGTGCCGCCGCCGGCGGGGTAGGCGACCACCATGCTGATCGGCCGATCCGGCCAGGCGGGCGCCTGGGCGAGGGCCGGCGCGGCGAGCCCGGTCAGGGCGGGGGCGGCGAGCAGCAGCGTGCGGCGGCGGAGCATGGGCGGTCCTCCCAGGAGTGCGCAGGGCTGGTTCGTGGCGCGATGCGCGCGGCGTGGGCGCATGGTCGCCCGGGGATCGCACCACAGGCGCGCCCTGCCGGCAATCGGCGGCAGGGCACCGGGATCGTCGCGGCCCGGCGCCGCGCCTCGCCGAAAGCGAAGCGGCCGCCGGTCCCGTGCCCCTGGGCGCGGTACCGACGGCCGCTGCGCGGTCCTGTCGCGACCCCGGGTCCGGGGCCTGGAATGCTGGGCGGGCGATTCAGCCCTGCGCGCCGCGTGGCGCTTCGGCCATCGGGCCGCCTTGCACGTCCGGCGGGCCGACTCAGCCCTCCGCGCCTGGCGGCGCTCCGGCCATCGGGCCGCCTTGCACGTCCGGCGGGCCGATTCAGCCCTGCGCGCCTCGCGGCGCTCCGGCCATCGGGCCGCCCTAGTCGGCGGCCAGCGCCATGCGGCTGCC
>CAYNYQ010000060.1:0-18364 GCA_964401305.1 uncultured Acetobacteraceae bacterium
AGGCGGAGGCGGTGCGCAGCGCCGGCCTCTCGCCCGACTAGAGCGTGATCGCCGAGGGGCGTAACGCCCGAAGGCGTGATCGACGCGAGGAGACAACGCGCTGGACCATGATCCATGGGTCCGTGGCCGCGGATCGCGGCCGGGCCGACCGGAGCAGGCGAAAGGGAGGAACCGAGGATGATCGGACGCAGGCGCGGCCTTCTGGGTGCGGCCGCCATGGCGGGCGGGGCGCTGGCGGCACCGCCCCTGCGGGCGCAGGCGGCCTGGCCGGACCGGCCGATACGGGTGATCATTCCCTTCGCCGCATCCGGTGGCGCCGACACCTTCATCCGGCTGATGACCGACCAGCTCGCCGCCGCCTTCGGCCAGCCCTTCGTCATCGAGAACCGGCCCGGCGCCGGCGCGACCATCGGCACCGACCTCGTCGCCAAGGCGCCGCCCGATGGCCATACGCTGCTGGTCATCAGCACCGCCCAGACCACGAACGAGACGCTGCTGCCGAACCGTCCCTATGTGCTGATGCGCGACTTCGCGCCGGTGGCGCTGGTCAACCGCACCAACTACGCGCTGGTGGCGACGCCGGGCCTGCCGGTGCGCTCCGTCGCCGAGCTCATCGCGCATGCCAAGGCCAAGCCGGGCGCGCTGAACTACGCCTCCTCCGGCCCGGGCACGCCCTATCACTTCGCCGGCGCCGTCTTCTGCCACCGCGCCGGCATCGAGGTGCAGCACGTGCCCTTCCGCCAGGCCAGCGACGGGCGCAACGCCGTGGTCGCCGGCCAGGTGCAGTTCATGTTCGACGGCATCGCGACCATGCTGCCGCTGATCCGCGCCGAGCGCGTGCGCGTGCTGGCGACAACGGGCCTGCACCGCTCGGCGATCCTGCCGGACGTGCCGGTGTTGGCCGATACGCTGCCGGGCCTCGAGATGGGCGGCTTCGTCGGCGTGCTGGCGCCGGCGGCGACGCCCCGGCCCGTCGTGGAGCGGCTGAACGCCGAGTTCAACAGGATCCTGAAGACGCCGGCGATGGAGGAAGCCTTCCGCCGCCTCGGCTCGGAGGTCGCGCCGATCAGCCTCGCCGAATTCGATACGCTGCTGCGCGAGGACATCGCCAGGCGGCGGGAGATGGTGAAGCTGACCGGGATGCTGCCGGAGTGAGCCAGGGGCGCCGGCTGGCCGAGCTTGCGCAGGTGATCCGCAGCAAGAATGCCGGCCCGCTGCACCTGACGCTCGACCTCATCTTCCCCGATGCCGCGGCCTATGGGCTGGCCGTGCAGTCGCCGGCGCTCTCGGCCGCGGCGATCGCCAGGCTCTATGGCGTCGATCCGGCGACGGTCGCGGTGATCCCCTTTGCCGCGGCCAACGCGATCAAGGTGGTGATGGACCGGCCCGTCATCGCCGGCAGCCCCGGCGATTCGGATGTCTACGGCGCGCAGCAGCATCGGCCGCTGCTGGGGGTGGTGCTGTGACGGTCGTCGCGCGGCTGCTGGAGGGTGCGCCGCGGCCGGGCGGCGCGGAGGGGCTGCGCGTGCTCGCCGCCTCCGGCCAGCTCGGCAACGGCATCCCGGAGGCGGCGCTGAAGGCGGGCCTCGCGCGCGCGCCGCACGTCATCGGCTGCGACATGGGCTCCGTCGATCCCGGCCCCGCCTATCTCGGCGCCGGGCGCATGGCGACGAGCGAGACCGTCACGCGGCGCGACCTGCGGCTGGTGATCCACGGCGCGCGGCAGGCCGGCGTGCCGCTTGTGATCGGTAGTGCCGGCACGGCGGGCGCGGCGCCGCATGTCGCGCAGGTGCTGGCGATGATCCGCGCCATCGCGCGCGAGGACGGGCTGGCGCTGAAGGTCGCCGTCATCCACGCCGATATCGACCGTGACTGGCTGAAGCGCATGGTCGCGTCGCAGCGCGTGCGCGCGATCGGCGCGGCGATCCCGCCGCTGACCGAAGCGGAGATCGACGCCTCCGCCCGTATCGTCGGCCAGATGGGGACCGAAGCCTTCCTGCGCGCCCTGGCGCTGGAGCCGGACATCATTCTCGCCGGCCGCGCCTGCGACACCGCCATCTTCGCTGCCGTGCCGCTGCTGCTGGGCTATCCCGCGGGCCTCGCGACGCACATGGCGAAGATCATCGAGTGCACCTCGATCTGCTGTGTCCCCGGCGGGCGCGATGCCATGCTCGGCACGCTGCACGCCGACCGGTTCGAGCTCGAGAGCATGAATCCGGGCCGCGCCGCGACGCCGGTCTCGGTCGCCGCGCACAGCCTCTACGAGCAGGCCGACCCGCTGGCGGTGCAGGAGCCGGACGGCACGCTGCACCTTGCCGCGGCGCGCTTCGAGGCGATCGATGCGCGGCGCGTGCGCGTCTCCGGCGCCGCCTGGCAGCCCGCGGCGCAGCCGACGATCAAGCTGGAGGGCGCCGCCTGGTGCGGCGAGCGCGCGGTCTGCCTCGCCGCCACCGTCGATCCCGGCGTCATCGCCAACCGCGACCTGATCGCCGAGGGGGTGGGCCGCGCGGTGCGCGAGATCCTGCCCGATGCGGCGCTCGACCTGCGCTTCCGCGCCTATGGCGCCGGCGCCTCCGTCCTCTACCCGGGCGCCGCGGCGGGAATGCCGGCGCCGGGCGAGCTCTTCTTCCTCATCGAATGCATCGCGCCGACGGCCGACCTCGCCAAGGCCGCGGTCGGCGTGGCCAAGCAGAGCATGCTGCATTTCGGCTTCCCGGGGCGGCTCAGCACCGGCGGCAACCTCGCCTTCCCCTTCACGCCGCCCGAGATGGCGGCGGGCCCGGCCTATCGCTTCTCGGTCTACCACGTCGCCGACTGCGACGACCTCGCCGCGCGCTTCCCGGTGGAGCTGGTCGCGCTGTGAGGGGCCGTCAGTGGCCGTGGATGCTGGCGTAGTCCCAGCCGATCCAGTCGCAGAGGCCGCGTCCCATCACCCGCTCGAGGGCGGGGCCCTGCAGCCAGGGCAGTTCCTCGGTGAAGAAGGTCACGCATTGCCGCCAACTGCACGGCATGCGGGTGATGTCGGTGCCCCAGAAGAAGCGGTCCGGGCCGAAGGCGTCGTAGATGCGGTGCAGCCCATCCTTGATGTCGTCGAAGGGATAGCCCTGCAGCGAATAGTGCGGCGCGCCGGTGGCCTTCAGCGCGACGTTCGGCAGCCTGGCCATGGCGAGCAGGCTGTCGATGTCGCTGAAGGCCTCCGGCCCCCTGGCGGCGCGCTTCAGGCCGCAATGGTCGATGATCAGCCGCAGGTTCGGGTGGCGCTCGGCGATCGCGCGGAAGGTCGGGAAGAAGCGATAGGCCATGCTGGCGACCGGCAGGCCGAGCCGCTCCGCCACCGGCCAGAGCCAGTCCATGGAGCCGTCCATCGGCTTCGCCTGGTCCGCCGCGCCGATCAGCGCATAGCGCAGGCCGAGCTGACCCGGGCGCCGCTTCCAGCCCTCCAGCAGGCGCGTGCTCTCCGCGGGCGTGTCGAGCGGCACCTGGCCGAGGATGGCGAAGCGGTCGGGATGGTCGCGCACCGCCTGCTCCGCCTGGTCCTGGCTGGCCGGGTCCCAGGAGAGCGGCGGGTGGATCAGCGCCGCGTCGACGCCGGCCTCGTCCATCTCGCGCAGGATCTCCGCGGCGGTGAAGGAGGAGACCTTGCGGTGCTCGCCGCTGGTGGTGCCGCTGGTCCAGATATGCACCTGCGCGTCGATGATCTTCATCGTCTCCTCCTCGTGCGGATGCTGGCCGCGCCATCCTGCACCCGATCCGCCGCGGCGCCTATCGCGCGCCCCCAGCCCGTGCGCGCCGCGGCGCGCATGCTAGGATCCGCGCAAGATGCGGGGAGCGGGCGGGCATGGCGAGGATCGTCGGCGGCATGGCCTGCGCGTTGCGCCCGTGGGGCCTCGTGCTGCTGCTCGGCCTCGGCGCGCTGCCGGCCGCCGCGCAGCCCGACCCGATGGAGGAGCAGCGCTGCGTCTGGCGCTGCCTCGCGCAGTCCCGCGGCAACACCGATCCAGCCTATGATGCCTGCGTCCGCGCGCAATGCGTGCGGCCATCGCCCGCCGGGCGCAGCAAGTCGGACCACGCCTCGCCGCCGCCACGGCCGCGCGCCGCGCTGCCGCCAAGGAGCGAGGCCTGGAAGACGGTCACGGACCTCGCCTATCCCGCGGTGGCGCAGTGCCTGCCGCTGGGCCGCGGGGGCAATCTCTGCCTCGTCGTGGGATGCCCGGCCCGCGGCGCGCTCAGTCTCGAAGTCTACGGCCTGGAGCACGGCCTGACGGGCGCGCCGCTGCGGCTCTCGACCCCGGGCTCGCTGTTCGACCTGCGGCTGCCCGACCGCGCGCCGACGGAGGATGCCTATCGCTGGCCCATGCCGATCGGCCTGGCCCCGGCGCTGAAGGCGGAATCGGCGGTCGACCTCGAGGTGAACGGTCGGACCTTCCGCATGTCCCTCGCCGGCAGCGGCGCGGCCATCGGCGATGTGGAAGCGCGTTGCCGATAGCGCGTACCCCGACCAGGAGGAACCACGCGGATCAGGCGGCGGCCGGCCGGTTCAGCCGCGCCGCCTCGGCCATCACGTCGATCGCCGCGGGCTGGCGCGAGCGGACGGTGATCGCGTCCACCCCCATCTCCTCCCAGGCCCGGTAGCGCTGGCGGATGCGCGCCGGCGGCCCCACCAGCGACTTCATGTCCACGAACTCGTCCGGCACGGCGGCGATCGCCTCGTCCTTGCGCTTCGCGAGGTAGAGCTCCTGGATGCGCGCCGCCGCCTCGCCGAAGCCGCGGCTGGTCATCATGTCCTTGTGGAAATTCTTGTCCTTGTGCCCCATGCCGCCGACATAGAGCGCGACCTCCGGCTTCAGCTTCGCCAGTGCCGCCTTCACGTCCTCGTCCACGTCGACATGCACGCTCGCCTGGATGGTGAAGTCGGCGCGGGTCTTCGGCTTCCCCGTCGCCTTCTCGGCGCGGCGGAAGCCCTCCTCGAGCAGCGGCAGGTGGTGGTCGAGCGAGCCCGGGATCATGCCGAGCGCAAGCCAGCCATCGGCGATCTCGGCGGTCAGCCGCACCATGCTGTCGGTCTCGGTCCCCAGCCAGATCGGGATCGCGGGATTCATGTGCAGGATCGACTTCAGCGGCTTGCCGACGCCGAGCGCGCCCTCGCCGGTATAGGGCAGGCTGATCTCCTTGCCCTCATGCGTCAGCCCCTCCTCGCGGGCGAAGATCTTGCGCATGATCGCGACGTAGTCCTTCACGCGGTAATAGGGCCGCCCCCAGGGCTCGCCGTACCAGCCCTCGACGATCTGCGGCCCGCTGACGCCGAGGCCGGCGATGAAGCGCCCGCCCCCGGCCAGCGCATCCACCGTGCCGGCGCACATCGCCGCATTGGCCGGCGTGCGCGCCGCCAGCTGCATCACCCCCGTGCCGAGCTTGATGCGCTTCGTCACCGCGGCGAGATAGGCCAGCGGCGTCACCGCGTCGGTGCCGTAGGCCTCCGCCGTCCAGACCGTGTCGTAGCCGAGCTCCTCGGCGCGCTGCACCAGCGCCACCGGAAGATCCAGCTGCGCGCGCGAATAGCCGATCGACAGGCCGAGCCGCATGGTCCGTTTCCCTCTCCGTCCGGGCAAGGCTGCCGGATCGCCGCACCCCTGCCAATGGGCTTCGCGCGCGTGTAGCCTTGCCGCCGCAAGGCCCAAGGGAGGGCGCGCCATGAAGGTCGGCCTGTTCATCAACACCCAGTTCCCCGAGGGCCACGCCCTGGCCGAGCGCCTGCCGGAGATGCAGGAGCAGGTCCGCCTGGCGCGGGAGAGCGGCTTCGCCTCGCTCTGGTTCCCCGACCACTACCTCACCGGTCCGCTGCAGATGCCGCAACCGATGTTGCTTGCCGCCTGGCTGGCGCGGGAGGCGGAGGGGATGGTGATCGGCCCCAACATCCGCATCCTGCCGCTGCTCAACCCGGTGCAGGTGGCCGAGGAATCGGCCACCATGGACCTGCTGACGGGCGGTCGATACGTGCTCGGCGTGGGCCTCGGCTACCGGGAGACGGAGTTCACCGCCTTCGGCATCCCGCTGGCCGAGCGCGCGCCGCGCTTCGTCGAGCAGATTGCGCTGATGCGCCGCCTGTGGTCGGAAACCAACGTCACCCACCAGGGCCGCTTCTACACGGTGGAGGGCGCCTCGCTCGGCAGCACGCCGCTGACGCCGGGCGGGCCGCCGGTCTATGTCGCGGCGAAGGTCGATGCCGCGGTCAGGCGCGCGGCGCGCATCGGCGATGCCTGGCTGATCGTCAATTCCGACCACCTCGATACGGTGCGGCGGCAGATGCGGCTCTACCGCGCGGCGCTGGCGGAATACGGCCGCACACCCCGCGAATTCCCGATCGCGCGCGAATGCTATGTCGGCGCGTCGCACGCGACGGCTCTCGAGGAATGCCGCGCGGCGCTGCGCTACAAATACGCCGCCTATGCCTCCTGGGGGCTCGACGGCAAGGCGCAGGGCGACGACGACGTCGCGCTCTTCGGCCGGCCCTTCGAGGAGTTCGTGAAGGACCGCTTCATCATCGGCGACCGGGTCTCGGTGAAGGAGGAGATCGCCCGCTACCGCGAGGAACTGGGCGTTGACCACTTCATCATGCGCGTGCAATGGCCCGGCCTGCCACAGGCGCAGGTGCTGGCCAGCATCCGGCGCCTCGGCGAGATCTTCGCCTGACGCCGCGGGTCAGGCGGCCCAGGCGCGCTGCAGCGCGGGCCGCGCGTTGACGCGCTCGATATAGGCGGCGAGGTTCGGCTTGTCGGCGATGTCGGCACCGAGCCGCGCGGCGACGGTGCAGGCATGCCCCGTCATGATGTCGGCGCCGCTGAAGGCGCCGGCCAGGTACTCCCGCCCCGCGAGGTGCTGGTCGACCGCGCCCAGCATGCGCGTCAGCAGCTTGGTCGCGCGATCGACATTGGCGGGGTTGCGCCGCTCCGGCGGCAGCAGGATCGTCTCGACGACGATCGTGTTCACCGGCGGCATGATCATGCCCTCGGCGTAGTGCAGCCATTGCAGGTAGGCCGGGAAATCGGCCGAGGCGGTCTCCGGCTGCAGCCGGCCCTGGCCGTGCCGCGCCAGCACGTACTGCACGATGGCGCCGGATTCGAAGAGCGTGACCTCGCCATCCTCCAGCACCGGCACGCGGCCCAGCGGATGCCGCTGCAGGTGGTCGGGCCCGCGCATGGCACGGTCGCCGAGGGTGAAGCGGACCAGCTCGTAGGGCAGGCCCAGTTCCTCGAACAGCCAGACGATGCGCACGGCGCGGGTATTGGGCGCGAAATAGAGCCTCATGCGGTCCCTCCCGCGGGCCGTCCGGGGCGCCGCCGCGGGCAGGCTAGAGCAGATCCCGATCAGGTGGAACCACCTGATCGGGTGAAGATGCTCGCCATATCAAAGGCCTAGAGCGGCTTGCATGAGCTGGTGCGAATGCAGACCGCTGGCGCGGCCGGCCGGCGGGGGCGGCAACCCGCGGCGGTTGCCAGGCGGGCCCGTCGCGCGCTTTGCTGGGGCTGAAACAGCCGCCGCGGCCCCATATTCCCGCCATGACCGACCACACCAGCCCGACCCTTTCCGTCCTCGACCTCTCCCCCATCCCGGAGGGCGCCGGCGCCGGCGACGCGCTGCGCAACTCCCTCGACCTCGCCCGGCACGTCGAGGCGCTGGGCTACCGCCGCTACTGGATGGCCGAGCACCACAACATGCCTGGCCTGGCCTGCTGCGCCACCGCCGTGGCGCTGGCCCATATCGCGGCGGGCACCAGCACGATCCGCGTCGGCTCGGGCGGCATCATGCTGCCGAACCACAGCCCGCTGATCGTGGCCGAGCAGTTCGGCACCCTGGCCGCGCTGCACCCGGGCCGCGTCGACCTCGGCCTCGGCCGCGCGCCGGGCACGGACCAGCGCACCGCCTGGGCGATCCGCCGCAACCTGGGCGGCGACGTCGACGACTTCCCGCGCGACGTCATGGAGCTGATGGCCTATTTCCAGCCCGTGCAGCCGGACCAGCTGGTGCAGGCGACTCCGGCCGCGGGGCAGACGGTGCCGGTCTGGATCCTCGGCTCCTCCACCTATGGCGCGCAGCTCGCGGCGCATCTCGGCCTGCCCTACGGCCATGCTTCGCATTTCGCGCCGCAGCAGCTGATGGATGCGATCGCCATCTACCGCGAGCGCTTCCGTCCCTCGGCCCAGCTCGACCGTCCCTATGTGATGGTCGGCGCGAACGTCACCGCGGCGCCGACGGACGAGGAGGCGCGCTTCCTCTTCTCCTCCGCCCAGCAATCCACGCTCAACCTCCGCCGCGGCCGCCCGGGCCGCCTGCCGCCGCCGGTGCGTGACTTCGAGGCGGGGCTCGGCCCCTCCGAGCGCGCCGTGTTGAACGGCACCTTCGCCTGCGCCATCGTCGGCGGGCCGGAGACGGTGCGCCAGGGCGTCGCGGCGCTCGTCGCCCGCACCGGCGCGGACGAGCTGATGGCGACCGGCAACATCCACGACCATGTGCTACGCAAGCGCAGCTTCGCGATCCTCGCCGAGGCCGTCGCGGCGGGGCAGGGGGCCCGGGCCGCGGCGGCCTGACCCCCGAGGCGGCCGCGACGCCGCCATGCGCGCCGGGGGCTTCGCGCCCCCGCCGGAAGCGGCCTACCCTGTCGTCCATGGGGAAGCCTGAGACCGTGCCGGCGCGCCGCCCGCGCCACGGCCCGACGCGCGCCGTGGCGACATGATGCGCCTGCCGGGTGGCCTCGGCGCCGCGCACAAGCTGTTGCTGCTCGCGCTGGGCGCGATGTTCGTGCAGCAGACCTTCGCTGCCATCGGCCGCAGCCTGCCCTCGGTCATCGCGCCGGCGATCCTCGAGGACCTCGCGCTCGACAGCGCCTGGCTCGGTGTCTACGTGGCGATCGCGGCGGCCGCCTCGCTCGGCTTCCAGCTCGGCTGCGGCAGCTTCATCCTGCGCTACGGCGCGCTGCGCATGTCGCAGGCGGCGCTGGTGATGCTGGCGATCGGGCTGGTCGCCGCAGCGCTGGCGGGGCCGATCTGGCTCTTCGCCGTCTCGGCGGTGATCGGCGGCGGCGGCGCGGCGGTCTCGACGCCGGCGAGTTCGCATCTGCTCGGGCGCTACTCGCCGCCGCGCTACGCGCCCCTCGTCTTCTCGCTCAAGCAGACGGCGGTGCCGGTGGGGCTGCTGCTCTCCGGCATCCTCGGGCCGCTGGTGACGGGGCTGACGGACTGGCGCGGCGCGCTGCTCGCGGCGGCGGCGGGCTGCCTCGCCTTCACGCTGATGCTGCAGCCGCTGCGCCGCGAATTCGATTCCGACCGCCAGCCCGGCCAGCGCTTCCGCGTCTCCGACTTCGCCACCACCATCGCCGCCGTGACGCGGGTGCGGGACCTGCGCGCCCTCTCCCTCGCCTGCTTCGCCTTCAACGGGTTGCAGACGGTGTTCACCTCCTACTTCGTCACCTACCTGGTCGCGCTGGGCTACGGGCTGGCGGCGGCGGGGCTGGTCTTCTCCATCGTCATGGTCATTGCCGTGCCCTGCCGCATCCTCTGGGGCTGGGTCGGCAGCGGCCATGTGGCGCCGCGCACCGTCATGGGCGGGCTGGCGCTCGGCATGGCGGCGAGCTCGGTGCTGGCGGGCTTCTTCGGCCCGGCCTGGCCGGTGCTGCTGATCGGCCTGGTCGCCACCGGCCTCTCCGCCACGGCGATGTCCTGGCACGGCGTGCTGCTGAGCGAGACGGCGCGGCTCGCCCCCGCCGGCAACCGGGGCGCGGCGACGGGCGGCGTGCTCTCCTTCGGCCAGCTCGGCGGGCTGCTGCTGCCGCTGGTCTATGCCCTGCTGCTGGGGCTGACGGGCAGCTTCGGCATCGGCTTCATCGCTTGCGGGATCCCGGCGCTGTGGGTGGGGTGGGAGCTGCTGCGGCGCAGCCCTGAGACGCCGGGCTGAGGCGTCCCGATGGCCGGAGCGCCCCTAGGCGCGCAGGGCTGGATCGGTCCGCCCAACTACAAGGCGCGCGCGCCGCTACCCTCGCACCAGACCGGCCAGCGCCGGCGCGTCGCCGCTGTCGGGGAAGGCGGCGGCCACCGCGGCCTCGGGCAGGCGCAGGTGGTCGCGCAGCAGCCCCTTGGCCAGGCGCCGCAGGTCGAGGGTCGGCGCCAGGTCGCGGTCCTCGAACAGCCGCCCCTCGCCGAGGCCGGGCCAATCGGCCAGCACCCGCCCGCCCGCCACCGCGCCCCCCAGGACGAAGGCGGCGCCGGCCGTGCCATGGTCCGTGCCGCGGTTGCCGTTCGCCCGCGCGGTGCGGCCGAACTCGGTCACCACCAGCACGGCGGTTCGGCGCCATTCCGCGCCCAGCCCCTCGCGCAGCGCCAGCAGCCCGGCATCGAGCGCGCGCAGCAGCGGCGGCAGCAGGCCGAGCTGGGCGGCATGGGTGTCCCAGCCATTCACCTCCATGGCCGCCACGCGGGGCCCGTCGGCCGCCGCCATCAGCCGCCCGGTGGCGGCGGCCAGCCGGGGGAAGCTGCCACGGGCGGGGTCGGGCGGTCCCGATGGCGCTCCCTCCGGCGCGCCGAGGGTCTCGGCGACGAAGCCGCGCGCGCGCATGCCCTCGGCGAAGGCGGGGCCGAGCAGCGGGTCGGCCTGCTGCAGCGCGGCGATGCGGAACATCAGCTCCGCCTCCGGCCGCTGCAGGCCGGGTGGGGCATAGCTGCCGACCGGCGTCGGCCCGCGCAGCAGCAGCGGCACCCCGGTGCCGACCGCGAGCCCGGTCCGCGCCCGGCCCGGATTGGCCAGCCCGGCCAGGGCGCGGTTCAGCCAGCCGCTGGTGACGCGCTGCGCGGCGCCGCCCTCCAGCAGGTCCTGCGCCTCGAAATGGCTGCGCGAGCGGTGCGGGCCGGCGACCGCGTGCAGCACCAGCGCCTCGTTCGCGGCGAACAGGCCGTGCAGCCCGGCCAGGGCGGGATGCAGGCCGAAGAAGCCGCCGAGGTCGAGCAGCGCGCCTTCGCCATGGCCCGGCTCGGTCAGCGCCAGCGGCCCGCGCAGCCCGGCCAGGGCGGGGTCGCCATAGGGCTGCACGGCGAAGAGCCCATCGAGGCCGCCGCGCAGCACCACCACCACCAGCCGCGCATCGCCCGGCGTGCGGGCGAAGGCGACCCGGGTGCCGCCCAGCGCCAGGCTCGCCGCCAGGCCGAGCAGCAGGCCGCGCCGCGTCGCCCGCGGCCCGCGACCGTCATCCTCGCAGGTCGGGCGATGCATCATCGGCGCATGAACTCCGGGCAGGTGAGCAGCAGGGTCAGCGCGTCGCGCACCGATCCGGCGCGGGCCATGGCATCGGCCGTCTCGGCGCGGGCGAGCGGGCCGAGCGCGACCTCGGCCACTTCCCGCGGGTCGAGGCGCTGGGCCCGGCCGGCGACGGTGTGCGCCCAGTCGACGCGGCGCATCAGCGCCTCCGGCGCGGCCCAGGCCTCGGCGCGGTCGGGCCAGCCATCCGGCTGCGGCGCGGTCCAGAGCGGCTGGCCGAGCGAGACCGTGCCGCCATAGACGATCTCCGGCCCTGGCCGCTCCGGCGGCAGGCCGAGCGCGCGGGCGGCGGCAAGCGCGTAGTCGATCGGCGCCCGCAGCTTGCCGAGCGGCGCCGCCCAGGCCGCCTCCAGCCCGACCAGGGCGCGCGCGGCGGCGCCGAGATCGCCGCCGGTGTCGCGCAGCGCCCCCTCCACCGCGCGGATCGCCGCCGGCGGCGGGTCGTCGGCGACGAAGTGGCGCGCCAGCTTCACCGCCAGGTGCCGGTGCGTCGCCGGCTGGTCGGCCAGGAAGCGCAGCGCCGCCTCGCCGCCCGCCTCGCCCTCCTCGACGCTGCGGCCGAGCAGGCGCTTGGCGCCGGGCTCGTGCGCCTGGGGGCGGAAGACGAAGCCGAAGGGCTCGGCCCGCTGCGCCACGCTCCAGCCGGTCAGGATGCGGGCGAACTCGGTCACGTCGCCCTGGGTGTAGCCGCCCGCGGGGGAGAGGGTGTGCAGCTCGAGGATCTCGCGCGCCAGGTTCTCGTTCAGCCCCCGCCCGGTGCGCCGGCCGAAGGGGCTGTCGGGGCCGACGGAGCTGTCGGCGTTCAGGTACATCAGCATCGCCGGGTGCCGCACGACGGCCAGCAGCATGTCGACGAAGCGGCCGGTGACGTGCGGGCGGATCGCCTCGCGCTCGAAGGCGCCGATGACGGGCGCGACGGTGCCGACCCGGCGGCTGGCGGTGAAGTGGTTCATCCAGAAGTCGACCAGCCGCTCGCGGAAGGGCTGGGTGGCGGTGAGGCGGCGGGCGGACCAGGCCATCAGCTCCGCCCGCACCAGGCCCGGGGTGCGGCCGCGGCCGTCCATCATGCCCTCGTTGCGGCTGCGCTCCTGCAGGTCCTCGTGGCGGGCGCGCAGGCCGTCGGCCGCGCTGGGGCCGGGCGGCAGCGGCTCGGCCGGGCCGAGCTGGTCGAGCAGCCAGCGCCGCGGCTCCGCCGGCAGCGGATCGCCGGGGCGTGGGCCGAGGCCGAAGCGGATCGCGGCCAGGTGCGGCGCGGCGTCGGTCATGGTGCCGTCGGAGCCTCCTTCGCGGGGCGCGGCCGGGGGCCGGACGCCCCCTGGCCCGGCCCGTCACCCGCCGCGAAGACTAGCACGAACGCGCCCGCACTGGTTGTGTCGGCCTGTTGCGGAATGTGACGGGGCGGGCGCTCAGTCCGGCGTGATCCGGCTGATCTTCGTGCCCTCGAGGCTGAGGCTGGCCATCAGCCCCTGCTGGCCGAAGGTCACGGCGTAGACGTCCTGGGTCATGGTGGTGGAGGTCAGGCTGCCCGCCATGCCCGCATCCAGCGCCACCACCGAGGGGCCGGTGCCGATCTCCCAGCCCTGGGAGCGGCGGAAGAAGTCGAGCGCCCCCTCGCTCATGAAGAAGAGCGCGAGGCCATAGCTCTGCGCCCCGATCTGCAGGCCGAAGGAGGCGCCGGCGATCATGTAGTAGCCCTCGATCGCCTCGCCGCGCACCAGCGCGCCGTTGCCGTACTGGCCGCCGAAGACGAAGCCGCCGCGGATGATGCTGGGGAAGACGAGGATGGCCTGGGCGTTCTCGGCCAGCGCCCGGGTGCCCGGGGCGGCGCGCAGCCGGGCGAGGGCGGCGGTGACCCCTGCCTCGATCTCCTGGCGGGAGGCGGCGCGGCCGGCGCCTGGGGCGAGGCCAGCGGCGAGGGCGGCGGCGGAGAGCAGCGAGCGGCGCGGCGGGGTCATCGGGCGCGGTCCCTGGTGGCGCCGCACAGTCTCGCCCCGCCCGCGGAGGGCATGCAAATGACCTGGAGGCGACGGGCCCGGCGCCCCGGGCGCCGTAGGAGCGTCATCGCCGAACGGGGTAGCGCCCGAAGGCGAGACCCACCCGAGCAGACGGCGCGCTGGCCGACGATCCGCCCGGCCGTGCCGGCGGGCGTCGGCTAGTAGATCAGCTTGAGCAGCGCCACCGGAATGGCGCCGAGAAAGCCCAGCGCGAAGGCCAGCAGGACCGCCTGGCCGATCCAGTCCTGGAGGGAGTCCCGCATCTCCGGCGCCATGCTGCTCATCAATCTGTCCTCCAACGCCCTCATGGGCCCGCCATGCAGGCATCATGGCGCAGGCGGGGGCGTGGGGGCTGTTCCCTGGGGAACAGGTCGTGGCGCCGCGATGGGGGCAGCATCCCCTGGGTCCGGTGGACGGGCCGTCCCGCGATTGCGGGATGCCCGGCGGTGATGGCCGGGCGACACCCCGCCCTGCGGCATAACGCCGCCGGGACAGACCGGAGGCCGCGATGCACGACCAGGCCGCGCTCCCGCCCCCGCAGCGGCGGCGGATGCCTTGCCCCGCCGAGGACACCCCGCTGGAGGCCCTGCGGATTCGCTCGGCGATGGCCGCCGACCTGCCGGCGGTGACGGAGATCCAGGCCGCGGCCCAGCGGGATGGCTGCGCCGCGCCGGTCGGGGCACCGCTCGACCTGCGGCAGGTGATCGCGCTGCGCGAGCGCCTGGCGGTGCAGGGCTATCCCTGCCTGGTGGCGGTGCGCGGCGGCAGCGTGCTGGGCTTCGCCTTCGCCCAGCCCTTCGGCCAGCGCGAGGACTGGCGCATGATCGTCGAGGCGACCCTGGCTGTGCATCCCGACGCGCGCGGGCAGCAGGTGGGCCGCGCGCTGCTGGCCGCGCTGATCGCCGCCTGCGCGGCGCGCGGGTTCCGGCAGATGCTGGCGCTGGTCGCGGCCGATCCGTCCGGCGCCGTGGTGGTCGCCCTGCACGAGGCGCTGGGCTTCGGCCCTGCCGGCGTGCTGCGCGGCGCCGGGCTGCGGCTCGGCGCGCCGGTCGATGCGCTGCTGATGCAGCGGCCGCTCGGCGAGGCGGCGGAGACGCGCAGCGCCGCATAGAGCGTGATCGCCGAAGGGCGTAACGCCCGCAGGCGTGAATCACGCAACGAAACAACGAGGTGGACCACGATCCGCGATTCAGTCCTCGCGGATCGTGGTCTAGCGCCCTGGTCCGCCGGTAGTCGGCGCGCGCCGGAGCCCAGCCGGGCGCCCGCCTCCTCAGCCCGGCAAGCCGAGGCCCTGGTGGAGGCGGGCCACGGCGTCGGAGGAGAGGCGCATGGCGCTGGCGAGATGCGCGAGATGAGCGCGCTCGGCGGGGGTGTCGACCTCGATCGCCAGCAGGGAGGCGGCATAGACCCGCGCCGCCTGCTCCGGCGAGCGGACCTCGCGCGCCAGCGCCTCGACATCGGGCGCCTTGCGCAGCTCGGCCTCCACGAAGGCGCGGGCCTCCTCCTCCTCGCCGTGCTGGCGCAGCCGGTCGAGGATCCGGCCGATCTCGGCGCCGTCCACCTCGCCATCGGCCTGGGCGGCCTGGATCATGGCGCGCAGCAGCAGCCGCGCCTCGTGCTGCAGCCCTTCCTCGTCCTGCGGCAGGGTGGCGACCGCCGCCGCCGGTCCGGCCTGCGCGCCTTGCAGCGCCTGGTAGGCGAGGCTGCCCAGCACCGCCAGCACGCCGCCGGCCAGCGCGCCGCCGCCGCTGCGGCCGAGCAGGCCGCCGGCCAACGCGCCGAGGCCGCCGACCGCGACGGGGTTGTTGCCCTTCACCTCGCGCACCGGGTCCTGGGTGGCCTGGCGGGCCATGTCGCCGGCCCGGCCGAGCAGGCCGCCGAGATCGACGCCCCCCACGCCGCCCCCCACGCCGGCCCCCTGGCCGCCCGCCCCCGCCTTGCCGAGCAGCCCGCCGAGCATGGCACCGAGGTCGAGGCCGCCGGGCCCGGACTGCGCCGCCCGCTCGATCCGCTGCCCGGCCGAGGGGGCGGTGCGGGTCCCGAGCATCGAGCCGAGCAGCCTGGTCGCATCGAACATGGGGCGTGTCCTCTCGTCGCGCGCTCCGCCGCGCGGACGGGCGCGGCCGAGACTGTCCCTGCCCCTACGACGGGGGCAACGGATGTTTGCGAGACCAAGGGGAGTTGATCGGCCCTCCGCTTCAGCCGACGCCCGGCAGCGCCTCCGCCTGGCCGCCGTGCTGCGCCCGCAGCTCGCGCTTCAGCAGCTTGCCGGCGGTGTTGCGCGGCAGCGCCTCGGCGAAGATCACGCGCTTGGGCAGCTTGAAGGGCGCCAGCGTCTGGCGCGCATGGGCGATCAGCGCCTCCTCGCCCGCCTCCTGGCCGGGGCGCAGCACCACCACGGCGGCGACCGCCTCCACCCAGCGCGGGTCGGGCAGGCCGATGACGGCGCATTCCGAGACCGCGGGGTGGGTCAGGATCGCGTCCTCCACCTCGCGGCTCGCCACCAGCACGCCGCCGGTGTTGATCACGTCCTTGGTGCGGTCGACGATGGTGATGTAGCCCTCGGCATCCATCGTGCCGACGTCGCCGGAGTGGAACCAGCCGCCGCGGAAGGCCTCGGCGGTCTCCTCCGGCTTGCCCCAGTATTCGGTCATCAGCTGGGCCGAGCGGTGGACGATCTCGCCGCGCTCGCCGGGCGGGACGTCCTGCATCGCCTCGTCGACGATGCGGGTCTGCACGGTCAGGACAGGCCGCCCGACCGAGGCCGGGCGGGCCGCATGCTCCTCCGGCCGCAGCACGGTGGCCAGCGGGGCGATCTCGCTCTGGCCGTAGCAGTTGTAGAGCAGCGCGCCGGGGAGGCGCTGCTGCAGCTCCTGCATCACCGGCACGGGCATGATGGCGGCGCCGTAGTAGAGGCGGCGCAGGGAGGAAAGATCGCGCCGGCCGAACTCCGCGTGCCGCAGCAGCGTGATCCAGACCGTGGGCGGCGCGAAGAAGCTGGTGATGCGCTCGCGCTCGATCAGGGCGAGCACGGTCTCGGGCACCGGCGCCTCGATCAGCAGCGTGTGCGCGCCGACCATGAGGTGCGGCATGACGAAGACGTGCATCTGCGCCGTGTGGTAGAGCGGCAGCGCGGCGAGCGAGCGGTCGGCCTCGGCGAAGTCCAGCGCCTGCACCACGCCCATGTATTCCGCCAGGTAGGCGCGATGGGTCATCACCGCGCCCTTCGGCGCGCCCGTGGTGCCCGAGGTGTAGATGATCTGGGCGATGTCGGTCTCGGCCAGCCCCTCGTCCGGGGCGGGGCCGGCATCCCAGCGCGGATCCTGCGCGGCGGCGAGCACGTCCGGCACCAGCGGCGCCGGGGCGGCGGCATCGATGGTACCGCGCAGCAGGGCGGCGGGATGCCCGGCGGCCGCGGCATCGGCGACCTCGGCCAGGGCGGGCTGGTGGAACAGCGCCCGGGCGCCGGATTGCGCCAGGATGTAGCCGAGCTCGCCGGCGGTCAGGGCGTAGTTGGCCGGGACATGGACCAGCCCGGCGCGGACGCAGCCGAGCCAGAGCAGCAGGTAGCCATCCGAATTACGGCCGAAGGCGACCACCCGGTCCCCGCGCACCAGGCCGAGGGCCAGCAGCCCGCGCGCCACGCGGTCCGCCGCGCGGTCGAGCTCGCGGAAGGACCAGGCGCGGGGGCCGAAGCGTAGCGCCTCGCGGTCGCGGTAGCGCGCGGCGGCGCGGCGCAGCGCATCGCCGATGGTGTCGCGGATGGCGCGGGCGGCATTGGTGGCGGTGGCGTCCGTCACGCGGCGGTCCTCCCTGGTTACGGCAGGTTTCGCGCGGCAGGGGGGCGGGTGTCCAGGGGGGTAACGACCGGGGCGGGCCGGTGGGAGGACAGGTGGGTGGCGAGGGGGAGCCCCCCTCGCGCTTCCCTAAAGCTGCCCGCGCAAAGTGGCGCGGGCAGCCCCTCGCGCTTCGCCAAAGCCGATCCCGCGAAGTGCGGGATCAGCCCTTCACATCCATCGCCTGCCGGAGCCCGTCGGAGAGCAGGTTGAAGCAGATCGAGGTGAGAAAGATGCAGACGCCGGGCAGCACCGCCACCCAGGGCTGCACGTAGATCGCCGTGCGCAGCGTGTTGAGCATCAGGCCCCATTCCGGCTCCGGCGGCTTGGTGCCGAGGCCGAGGAAGCTGAGGCCGGAGGCGATGATCATCGAGACCGAGATCAGGCTGGTGGCGTAGACGAAGATCGGCCCCAGCACATTGCCCAGCACATGCACCCGGACGATGGTGAAGCCGCCGGCGCCCGAGGCCCGCGCGGCATCCACGAAGTCGAGGTTGCGCACGCCCTGGGTGACGCTCTCGGCGACGCGGATGATCTGCGGGATGAAGACCAGCGTCAGCGCCAGGATCGCGTTCTCGATGCCGGCGCCGAGCGCGCCCGAGATCGCCACCGCCAGCAGCACCGAGGGAAACGCGTAGAAGACGTCGGTGACGCGCATGATGATCATGTTCGTCCCGCCGCCGACATAGCCCGCCAGCACGCCGAAGAAGGTGCCGATGACGAAGGCGAGCGCCACCGGCGTGATGCCCATGAACCAGGAGAGGCGCCCGCCGTAGAGCAGCCGGGTCAGGATGTCGCGGCCGAGCTCGTCCGTACCCAGCGGGTAATTCTCCGTCCCGATCGGCTTGAGGCGGCGGATCATGCTGCCCTGGTAGGGATCGTGCGGCGCGATCAGCGGCGCGAAGATCATCGCCAGCAGCATCAGCAGCAGGATCGCGGCGCAGACGATGGTGACGGGATCCCGCCGCACCCGCTTCCAGACGCCGGCCCAGTAGCCCTCCGACGTCGCCGCGGCCTGGCGGGCCTGGACGGCGAGTTCGGCTTCCGCCGCGGTGGGGGTGGTGGTGACGCTCATGTCTCTGTTCCCCTCCAGGCCCCGTCGAGGATTCGCGCGGTCATGCCCGCTTGATCCTGGGATCGAGCGCGGTCTGCATCAGGTCGACGATCAGGTTCAGCGCGACGAAGAACATCGCCAGCACCAGGATCGTGCCCTGCAGCACCGGCAGGTCGCGC
>CAYNYQ010000061.1:0-18354 GCA_964401305.1 uncultured Acetobacteraceae bacterium
CTAGCGCCCGGTGAAGACGGCCTCGCGGCGCTCGACGAAGGAGCGGATGCCCTCCTTCGCGTCCTCCGTGCCGAGCACCCGCGCGCGGATCTCCGGCACGACGGCGATGGCCGCCTGCTCGCCCGCCTCGATGAAGCGGCGCCCGGCCTCCTTCGTGACCTGGATGCCGAGCGGGGCGTTGCGGGCGATGATCGCGGCGAGTTCCATGGCGCGGGCGGTCTGCTGGCCGGCAGGCACCACCTCCTGCACCAGCCCGATCCGGTAGGCCTCGGCGGCGGAGAACTCGTCGCAGAGGAAGAGGTGGTACATCGCGTTGCCCCACCCGGCGCGGGTGATGTAGCGGAAATGCGCGCCGCCGAGCGGTGCGATGCCGCGCTTCGATTCCATCTGGCAGAAGCGCGTCGTCTCCGCGGCCACGACGATGTCGCCGGCCAGCATCATCTCGATGCCGATGGTGTAGGTGATCCCCTGCACCGCCGTGACGATCGGCTTGCGGCAGCGGCTGGCGAGGCCGAAGGGGTCGATGTTGCCCTCGGGCAGCGGCCTGGCGGTCGCGTTCGGGCCGAAGAATTTCGGCATGTCGAGCCCGGCGGTGAAGTGGTCGCCCTCGGCGCAGAGCACGCCGACCCAGAGATCCTCGTCGCGGTCGAGCTCGGTCAGCGCCTCCGAAAGCTCGAGCCGCATCTCCGGGCTGAAGGCGTTGCGCTTGGCGGGGTTGTCGATGACGACCTTGAGGATCCTGCCGTGGCGCTCGCTGCGCACGCATCCGGGCTTCTCGCCGCTCATCCGTCCCTCCCTGTCTCGATCGCGCGGCGACCGGCGTCGGCGGGGCGGCCTGTCGGCGCCGCGCATCGGCATGGTAGGGTCGCCGCGATCCGTTCAGCATGATGACCATCATACTGACCGTCAAGTCGTGAAGCGGGAGCACGGGCGCGCGTGGGGCACTCACAGGTGGAGAAGGCGCAGAGCCGGGAGCGGATCCTGGCCGCCGCGGCGCAGCAGATCCGCGAGGGCGGGCTGGAGAGCGTCAGCATCGGCCAGCTGATGAAGGCGGCGAACCTCACCCATGGCGGGTTCTACGGCCACTTCCCGTCCCGCGCGGCGCTGATCGCCGCGGCGCTGGACCGGGCGCTGGCCAGCGGGGAGGCAAGCTTCGCCGCCGCCTCGGCCACGCAGGCCGAGGCCGCGCGGGGCAGCGTGAAGTCCATCGTCAACCGCTACCTGAGCCCGGCGCACCGCGACGATCCGGGCGGCGGCTGCGCCATCGCGGCGCTCGCGGCCGATGTCGGCCGGGCGGAGGACCAGGCGGTGCGCGACATCATGGCCGCCCGGCTGGAGGTCAGCTTCGCGCGCATGGCCGCGGCGATGGGCGGCGGGCCGGCGGCCGACCAGGCGGCGATGGCGGCGTGGAGCGCCATGGTCGGGGCGGTCGCGCTGTCGCGGGTCTTCGCCGGCACGCCGCGCTCGGACGCGATCCTCAGGGCGACGCGCCGGGTCATCCTGGACCTCGCGGCGCGCCTCGCCGAGGAGGAGGATGCCGGGGGCGGTGCAGCCCAGGTCTGATCACCCGGCCTGCGGAGGGGCGGGTTGTTCTTGCTTTGTTCGATCCACCGGGGCAGTCTCCGCCCATGCCCGACCCCGAGCTCCCGCCCCGCCCCCAGCGCGCGCCCGACCCCGCCTCCCCCCCGGCCGAGGTCCTCGTCCCGGCCGATCCGGCGGACGTCGCCTCGGCGCTTGCCTATGCGCTTCGCTTCGACGAGCGCGGCCGGCCGCGCCGCGGCAGCGCCTGGGACATCGCCGTCGCCGCGCTCGCCGAGCAGCTCGCCACGCATCTCGATCGCGCCAACCTCGTCGTGATGCGCCGCCCGCCGCGGCCGCCGCACGGGGCCTCCTGACCCGGCCATGGCCTTCGCCGAGCTCGGCGCGCGCTCCAATTTCAGCTTCCTCGACGGCGCCTCGCATCCGGAGGAGCTGGTGGAGACGGCCCGCGCGCTGGGCCTGGCCGGGCTCGGCCTCTGCGACGTCAACGCCTTCGCCGGCGTGGTGCGCGCCCATGTCGCGGCGAAGCAGGCGGGGCTGCGCTTCGTCGTCGGCTGTCGCCTCCGCCTCGAGGACGGCGCCGAATGGCTGGCCTGGCCGACCGACCGCGCCGCCTATGGCCGCCTTGCCGCCCTGCTCTCGCGCGGGCGGCTGGCCGCGCCCAAGGGCGAGTGCCGCATCGGCCGCGACGACCTGCTGGACGCGGCCGAGGGGCTGGTGCTCGCCGCCGTGCCGCCCCCGGGCCTGCCGGACCAGGGCTTCGCCCAGCGCTTCCGCGCCGATGCCGCGGCGCTGGCCGGGCGCGGGCTTGCCCTGCCGCCGCTGCTCGCGGCCGCCTGCCTGCTGCGCGGCCGCGATGCCCAGCGGCTCGATCTGCTGGCGGCGCTGGCGGAGGAGGCCGGGGCCGGGCTGCTCGCCACCGGCGACCCGCGCTACCACCACGCCGCGCGCCAGCGCCTGGCCGATCTGCTCACCGCGATCCGCCTGCGCACCACGGTCGATGCGCTCGGCTACGCCGCCGAGCCGAATGCCGAGCGCCGGCTGAAATCGCCGGCGGAGATGGCGCGCCTCTTCGCCCGCCATCCCGCCGCGCTCGCCAACACGCTCCGCGTGCTCGAGGCCGCCTCCGGCTTCTCGCTCGACCAGCTCCGCTTCGAGTATCCGCTGGAGATCCTCGAGCCCGGCCGCACCGCGCAGGAGACGCTGGAGGCCCGCGTCGCCGAGGCCGTCGCCGCGCGCTGGCCGGAGGGCGCGCCGCACGGCATCGAGGCGCGCCTGGCGCATGAGCTCGGGCTGATCGCGCAGCTCGGCTATGCGCCCTACTTCCTGACCATCGACGAGATCGTCCGCCACGCCCGCGGCCAGGGCATCCTCTGCCAGGGCCGCGGCTCGGCGGCGAATTCGGCCGTCTGCTACGTGCTCGGCATCACCGCGGTCGATCCCGAGAAGCACGACCTGCTGTTCGAGCGCTTCGTCTCCGCCTCGCGCAACGAGCCGCCCGACATCGATGTCGACTTCGAGCACGAGCGGCGCGAGGAGGTGATCCAGTTCATCTACGAGCGCTACGGGCGGCACCGCGCCGCCATCATCGGCACGGTGATCCGCTACCGCGCCCGCTCGGCGATCCGCGAGGTGGGCAAGGCGCTCGGCCTCTCGGAGGACATCACCGGCCGCCTGGCGAAGCTCACCTGGGGTGCGGGGCCGGAGCGCGACCTGCGCGCGATCGCCGCCTCGGCGGGGCTCGACCCCGGCGATGGGCGCCTCGCCCTGGCGCTCGAGCTGGCCGAGGAGATCCAGGATTTCCCGCGCCACCTCGCCACCCATGTCGGCGGCTTCGTCATCACCCGCGGCCCGCTGATCGAGACCGCCATCGTCTCCAACGCCGCCATGGCCGGGCGCACCGTGCTGGAATGGGACAAGGACGATGTCGCCGCACTCGGCATGATGAAGGTCGACGTGCTCGCGCTCGGCATGCTGTCCTGTCTGCGCCGCTGCTTCGACCTGCTGCGGCGGCACCGGCGGATCGACCTCGGCCTCGCCTCGCTGCCGCGCGACGACGCGGCGACCTTCGCCATGCTGCGCCGCGCCGACAGCCTCGGCGTCTTCCAGGTGGAGAGCCGGGCGCAGATGAACATGCTGCCGCGGCTGCGCCCGACGCGCTTCTACGACCTCGTCGTGCAGGTGGCGATCATCCGCCCCGGCCCGATCCAGGGCGACATGGTGCACCCCTATCTCCGCCGCCGCTGGGGGCGGGAGGAGGTGACCTACCCGCGCCCCGCGCCCGAGCACGGCCCGCCGGACGAGCTGGAGCGGGTGCTGGGCAAGACCCTCGGCGTGCCGCTCTTCCAGGAGCAGGCGATGCGCGTCGCCATCGTCGCCGCCGGCTTCACGGCCGAGGAGGCCGACCAGCTGCGCAAGTCCATGGCCACCTTCAAGCAGACCGGCGGCGTCGCCGCCTGGCGCGCGCGGCTGGTCGGCGGCATGGTGCGGCGCGGCTATGCCCGGGACCTCGCCGAGCGCGTGTTCAGCCAGATCGAGGGCTTCGGCTCCTACGGCTTTCCGGAGAGCCACGCCGCCTCCTTCGCCTATCTCGCCTATGCCTCGGCCTGGCTGAAGTGCCACCACCCCGCCGCCTTCGCCGCGGCGCTGCTGAACAGCCAGCCGATGGGCTTCTACGCCCCGGCGCAGATCGTGCGCGACGCGCGCGAGCACGGCGTGCCGGTCCGCCCGGTCGACGTGAACGAGAGCGAATGGGACTGCACGCTCGAGCCCGCGCCGGAGGGCGCGGAGGGGCCCGCGCCGAAGGGCGCCGAGAGGCTGGCGCTGCGGCTCGGCCTGCGCATGGTGGCGGGGCTGCCGGCCGAGGAGGGTCAGGCGGTGGCCAAGGCGCGGCGGGCGGGCAACGGCTCGCCCTTCGCCAGCCTCGACGAGATGGTGCGGCGCGCCGGCATCGGCCGCCGGGCGGTGGAGGCGCTGGCCGCGGCGGATGCCTGCGCAGGGATGGGCGCCAGCCTCGGCGCCGGCCGCCGCCAGGCGCTCTGGGCGGCGATGGCGGTGGAGCGGCGCAGCCGGGACACGCCGCCCCTGCTGCGGGTGCCGCCGCACGAGCCCTCGCTCTTCGCCGAGCCCGCCCTGGATCTGCCGCCCGAGCGCGCCGGCGAGGCGGCGGTGCAGGACTACCTGGCGACCGGGCTGACGCTCGGCCCGCACCCGATGGCGCTGCTGCGGCCGGAATTCGACCGGCTCGGCCTTGGCGACACGCGCCGGCTGCAGGCGGCCCGGCCGGGGGGGTGGATCCGCCTGCCCGGCCTCGTGCTGATGCGCCAGCGGCCGGGCACGGCCAAGGGCATCGTCTTCGTCACCGTCGAGGACGAGCACGGCGAGGCCAATATCGTGGTCTACCCGCAGGTCGGCCAGCGCGACCGCGCCGCCCTGGTCGCCGCCCGGCTGCTGGTGGTGGAGGGGCGGGTGGAGCGCGAGGAGCGCGACGCCGAGGTGCCGATCCTGCACCTGATCGCCCGCCGCCTGCTCGACCGCACCGCGCTGCTGGACCGGCTGCACCTGGCCGAGGACGGGACCGAAGCCGGGGCCTGGGCCGAGCGGGTGCTCGGCCATGCCGACGAGGTGCGCCGGCCGGACCCGGGCTCGGCGCGGCCGAACCTCGGGCGGAGCCGGGATTTCCGGTAGGGTACCGGCCGTTCAGCCGACCTCCGCCCCGGTCCGCGCGGCGGCGGCGGCCGCCTCCTCCTCCTCCCGCCGCGCCCCGCCGCGCGGGAAGGCGAGCCGGTCGTAGAGGATCGGCAGCAGCACCAGCGTCAGCACCGTCGCCGTCACCAGCCCGCCGATCACCACCACGGCGAGCGGCCGCTGGATTTCCGAGCCCGGCCCCTCGGCGAAGAGGAAGGGCACGAGGCCGAAGGCGGCGATCGTCGCGGTCAGCGTCACCGGCGTCATGCGCCGCCGCGCGCCCTCGATCACCGCCTCGCGCGGCGCGAGGCCCTGCTCGAGGATCAGGCGGTTGATGTAGCTGATCAGCACGACGCCGTTCAGCACGGCGATGCCGATCAGCGCGATGAAGCCGACCGAGGCAGGCACCGAGAGGAACTCGCCCGAGAGCCAGAGGGCGATCACGCCGCCGATCGCGGCGAAGGGCACGTTGCAGAAGACCAGCAGCGCCTGCCGCGCCGAGCCGAAGGTCAGGTAGAGCAGCAGGAAGATCAGCCCGAGCGCCAGCGGCACCACCACGGCGAGCCGGGCCGAGGCGCGCTGCTGGTTCTCGAACTGCCCGCCCCATTCCAGCCGGTAGCCGGCGGGCAGCGGCACCTCCCGCGCGACGGCCGCCTGCGCCTCGGCGACGAAGCCGACGAGGTCGCGCCCGCGGACATTCGCCTGCACCGTGGCGAAGCGCCGCGACTGCTCGCGCACCACCTGGATCGGCCCGTCCTCCTCGACGACCTCGACCACCTGCGAGACCAGCATCGTGCCGCCGCCCGGCAGGACCAGCTGCACCCGGGCGAGATCGGCGGGCGAGCGGCGGAACTCCGGCGCGCCGCGGACGACGAGCGGCACCCGCACCTCGCCCTCCAGCACCGTGCCGACCGTCACGCCGTCCACCCAGACGCGCAGCGCGCGCTGCACCTCCGCCGCGTTCAGCCCGGCGCGGCCGATCGCCTTGCGGTCGACGCGCACGGTCAGGTACTTCATGCCCTCGTTGCGCAGCGCGAAGACCTCGCTCGCCCCGGGGAGGCGGCGCAGCACGGCCTCGATCGCGGAGGCGATGCGGTTCAGCTCCCCGAGATCGGCGCCGAAGGCCTTCACCACGACATCGCCGCGCGCGCCGATGATCATCTCCTGCACGCGCAGCTCGATCGGCTGGCTCAGCGCGTAGGAGATGCCGGGGAAGCCGTCCAGCACCTCGCGGATCTCGTCCAGCAGCCAGGCCATGTCGGGGCCGCGCCAGGCGTCGCGCGGCGCGAGGGTGAGGAACATGTCGGTGTCGTTCAGCCCGACCGGGTCGATGCCGAGCTCGTCCGCGCCGCTGCGCGCGCGGATCGCCACCACCTCCGGCACCCGGCCCATGATCTCGCGCTGCAGGTGCAGGTCGATGGCGGCGGTCTCGGCCACGCCGACGGTCGGGAATTTGCGGATGGTGAGGACCGGCGACCCCTCGTCCATGCTCGGGATGAAGATGGCGCCGATCCGGCCATAGGCGGCGCCGGCGGCGACGAGCCCGAGCAGCGCCAGCACCACGACGATGCGCGGGCGGGCCATCGCGTGCTCCAGCAGCGGGTCGTAGGCGGCGCGCAGGCGGCGGACCAGCCAGGGCTCGGGCGGATGCGCGCCGGCCGCCGTGCCGCCGCCGCGCAGCAGCAGCGCACAGAGCGAGGGCACGACCAGCAGCGAGAGCCCGAGCGCCACCAGCAGCGAGAAGGCGATGGTCAGCGCCACGGGGCCGAACAGCCGGCCCTCCAGCCCCTGCAGCGACAGCAGCGGCAGGAACACGGTGACGATGATGATCACGCCCGAGATCAGCGGCACCATCACCTCGCGCGTCGCCTCGCCGGCCAGCCGCACCCGGGTGCGGAGATCGGCCGCCACCGGGTGCGCGGCGATGCGGTGCGCGGTGTTCTCCACCACCACCACCGCGCAGTCGACGAGCAGGCCGATGGCGATCGCCAGCCCGCCCAGCGACATGATGTTGGCCGAGAGCCCCCAGCTCCACATCACGCCGAAGGTGGCCAGCACCGCCAGCGGCAGCGCGAGCGCCACCACCAGCGCCGCGCGCAGGTTGCCGAGGAACAGCACCAGCAGCACCGCGACGAGCGCCACGGCCTCGAGCAGCACCTTCTGCACCGTCCAGACCGCCGCCTCGATCAGCGCGCTGCGGTCGTAGAAGATCACCACCTCGGCGCCCGGCGGCAGCAGCGGGCGGATCTCCTCGAGCCTCGCCTTCACGCCGTCGACCACGGTCCGCGCATTCGCCCCGCGCAGGCCGAGCACCGTCGCCCAGACGCCCTCGCCCACGCCGTTCGCGGCGACGACGCCGTTGCGCGCCAGGGCGCCGAAGCGCACCTCGGCGACGTCCTGCACCCTCACGATGCCGCCGGGCGAGGCCTGCACGACGATCTGGCGGATGTCGTCGAGATCGGCGACGCGCGCCACGGTGCGCACCAGCAGCGCCTCCTCGCCGTCGTGGACGCGGCCGGCGCCGTCATTGGCGATGTTCTCCTCGAGCGCCGCGAGCAAGGCCGTGACGCTGATGCCGCGCGCCGCCAGGGCGCCCGGATCGGGCATGATCTCGTAGGTGCGCACGAAGCCGCCGAGCGTGTTCACGTCGGCGACGCCGGGCAGGCCGCGCAACGCGGGCCTGATCACCCAGTCGACCAGGTGGCGCTTCTGCTGCGGGTCGAGGCCGCCGCCCTCGATGGTGAGCATCAGCATCTCGCCGAGCGGCGTCACCAGGGGTGCCAGGCCGCCGACGACGCCGCGCGGGAACTGGTCCTCGGCCTGGGCCAGCCGCTCGGCGACCTGCACGCGCGCCCAGTAGACGTCGGTGCCCTCGGCGAATTCGAAGGTGATGAGCGTGGTCGAGTAGCGCGTCGTCGAGCGCATCTGCACGAGGCGCGGCGTGCCCTTCACCGCCTGCTCCACCGGCACGGTCACCCGCGCCTCGATCTCCTCGGGCGTCAGGCCGGGCGCGCGCAGGGCGACCAGCACCTGGGTCGGCGAGACGTCGGGGAAGGCGTCGATCGGCAGCCGCTGGTACGCATAGGCGCCCCAGGCGGCGAGGGCGAGGGCGAAGAGCAGCGCGAGAAGCCTGCGGCGAAGCGCCGCCTCGACCAGCCGGGCGAGCATCGGGACCTCCGGTCAGCGGCGCCGGGCGCGGGCAGCGCCGGCGATGGATCGGACAGGATGGCCGGCGCCCGGCGCGGGCACGGGCCGCGCGGGCCCGGCCGCACGTCGGCATGCCGGCCGGCGGTTCGCGAATTCTCGTCTCATCGTGCTCCCGGCACTTGCCGGTGCGGCGGCGCTGCCTGCCGCCCGGCCTTGCCGCGTGCCTAGTGGGCCGGGCCCGCGGGCGCAAACCCTTCGTGCTGACGTGCCCGTGCCCCATCGCCGCGGCGGCGAGCCACCGGCAGCCGGCCCATGCACTTCAGGGCGGAAGTGATGCACGGCGGTCAGGAAGCGCGCGGCCGTTCACGCGGGCGCCGGATCCGCCCTAGGCTCCCCGCCACGACACGGAACAGGGAGGAGAGGATGCGCTTCCAGGACCAGGCGGTGCTCGTCACCGGCGGCGGCAGCGGGATCGGGCGCGCGGTCTGCCTGGCCGCGGCGCGCGAGGGGGCGCGGCTGGCCGTCGGCGACCTCGATGCCGAGCGCGCCGGCGCCGTCGCCGCCGAGATCCGCGCCGCCGGCGGCGAGGCGCACCCCGTCGCGGTGGACGTTGCCGACCCGGCCTCCGCCGCCCGCTTCGTCGCCGCGGCCGAGACCGCGCTCGGCCGGCTCGACGTGCTGGTGAACTCGGCCGGCATCCGGGAGATCGCCCCGGTGCTCGAACTCGGCTTCGAGGAGTGGCAGAGGGTGATCGCGGTCAACCTCTCCGGCACCTTCCTGCCGAGCCAGGCCTTCGCGCGGCGCCTGGTGGCGGCGGGGCGGCCGGGGCGGATCGTCAACCTGGCCTCGACGCTCGGGCTGATGGCCGCGCCGCAGCGCGCCGCCTATGTCGCCTCGAAGCATGGCGTGGTCGGGCTGACCAAGCAGATGGCGCTGGAACTGGGGGAGGTCGGCATCCGCGTGAACGCGGTCGCCCCCGGCGTGATCCGCACCGCGCTGACCGAGCGCTACTTCCAGGACCCCGCGATGACCGAGACGATCCGCGGCATCCACGCGCTCGGCCGTTGGGGCGAGGCGGAGGAGGTGGCGCGCGCCATCCTGTTCCTGGCGGCGGAGGAGAACGGCTTCGTCACCGGCAGCGTGCTGGCGGTGGATGGCGGCTGGACGACGGGCAAGCGGATGTAGCGCGCCCTCAGCGGCGCCCCACCACCGCCAGCAGCCCGGCCGCCACCGCCACGCCCCCGGCCAGCGGCCCGAAGGCGGCGAAGCCGAAGCCCGCCATCACCCAGCCGCCGAGCGCGGCCGCGCCGAGCCAGCCGATGCTGGCCGAGGTGACGTTCAGCCCGAGCACCGTGCCCCGCACCTCGTCCGGCACGTTGGCGAGCGCGGCCATCAGCGAGGGCCGCGCCAGCGCGTTGAGGAAGACGTAGAGGAAGCCGAGCGCGACCGTGCCCGGCAGGTGCGGCGTCCAGAGAAACAGCACCAGCGCCGCCGCGGCGGAGGCGAACATGGCGACGGCGAAGGTGCGCAGCCGGTCCGGCAGGCGGTCCGCCAGCTGCCCGCCGGCGATGGTCCCGGCAATGTTGCCGAGCGCGAAGACCGCCAGCGGCAGCGCCACGCCGGCCAGCGAGAGCCCGTAGGTGGTCTGCAGGAAGGTGGCGAAGTAGACCGCGGCGAGGCCGAAGCAGATCCGCTCCGCGACGCCCATGGAGAGCAGCCGCACCACCGGCCCGGTGAGCGCCGCGAGCGTGCCGCCCCGCCGCGCCTCGCGGCCTTCTCCGCCCCCTGGCCCGCCCCCGCGCCCGCCCCCTGGCCCGCGCCGCGCCGCGCCCGCATCCGGCGCCGGCCGCAGGGTGGTGAGGAGGAGCGCCAGCGCCGCCGACAAGGCCAGCCCCGCCAGCACCACGTTCACGCCGCGCCAGCCGACGAAGGACCCGATCCAGGCCGCCATCGGCACGCCGATGAGCAGCGTGAGCGACTGCCCGGCCATCACCCAGCCCAGCGCCCGGCCGCGCTGGCGGTCGACGGTGCGGGCCGAGGCCTCGGCCATGACCACGCCGGTGAAGCTGCCGGCGAAGCCGCCCGCGACGGTCGCCCAGAAGGCCACGCCCCAGAAGCCCGGGGAGGCCGCGACCCCCAGCATGCAGCAGGCCAGGCCAATCGGGCCCACGACCAGGAAGGGCCGCCGCCCCAGCCGGTCCGACCAGGCGCCGGCAACCAGCGATGCGATGCCCCACATGACGGAGGTGCTGGCCATCAGGTTGGCCACCATGGCGATGCTGGTGGAGAGGTCGCGCGCCATGTCGATGAGGAAGGGCGCCCGCGCGCTGCCCGAGGAGGAAGCGGCGAACATCGCCAGGCACGCCGCGGCGAGCAGCGCCCAAGGCATCGGGGGCGGCATGCGGGGCAGCGGCGCCGGCGCGGCGTTCGTGGCGAGGCCGGGCGCGGTGCGGGAGGTATCGGGCATGCGGCACCCTGGGATGTCGCTGCCAGGAAGGGTCCTCCCCGGCAGTCGGCTGATCGGAGGCGTTCCGTCGATAGCGGAGCGAGGCCGCCACGCGTTGCAGGCGGAAGGCCAGGCGACCATGGCGGATGCGCGCCGCCGTCACCCCCTCCGTCGACCGCATGGCGTGGATCGGGCTTTCGCCTGGGCGTCCCTCCGGCGCCACGGGCCCGGGCGCCGCCCGCCCGACCGGCCGGGACGCGATGTGCACAAGGAAAGGGCCGGGCGCCCAGCGGCACCCGGCCCCGATGGTCCTTCCAGACCGGCCGCGCGGCCTATTCCTCGCCGGCCATCTCGCGCCGGCGGCGGATCGCCGCGCCGAGGATGTCGCCGAGCGAGGCGCCGCTGTCGGCCGAGCCGTACTCCTTCATCGCCTCGCGCTCTTCCTCGACCTCCTTGCCCTTGATGGTGAGGGAGAGGCGGCGGGCGGCGCGATCGACGGCGATGACCTTCGCATCCACCTTCTCGCCGATGGCGAAGCGCTCGGGGCGCTGGTCGCCGCGGTCGCGCGCGAGCTCGGCGCGGCGGATGAAGCCGGTCAGCACGTCGTCCACCTTCACCTCGATGCCGTTCGACTGCACCTGGGTGACGATGCAGGTGACGACGTCGCCCTTGCGGACCTTGTCGAGCACCTCGGCGGCCGGGTCGGCCTGCAGCTGCTTGATGCCGAGCGAGATGCGCTCCTTCTCGACATCGACGTCGAGCACCTTGGCCTTGACCATGGCGCCCTTCTGGTAGGCCTGGATCGCCGCCTCGCCGGGCTCGTCCCAGGAGAGGTCGGACATGTGGACCATGCCGTCGAGATCCGGACCGACGCCGACGAACAGGCCGAACTCGGTGATGTTGCGGATCTCGCCCTCGATCACGCTGCCCGGCGGGTGGTTGGCCAGGAAGACGTCCCAGGGGTTGCCCTGCGCCTGCTTCAGGCCCAGCGAGATGCGGCGCTTGGGCTCGTCCACGTCCAGGATCATCACGTCGACCTCCTGGGAGGTGGCGACGATCTTGCCCGGATGCGCGTTCTTCTTGGTCCAGCTCATCTCGGAGACATGGACCAGGCCCTCGACCCCCGGCTCGAGCTCCACGAAGGCGCCGTAGTCGGTGATGTTGGTGACGCGGCCGCTGAACTTGGCGTTGACCGGGTACTTCAGCGCGACGCCGTCCCAGGGATCGGCCATCAGCTGCTTCATGCCGAGCGAGATGCGCTGGGTGTCCGGGTTGAAGCGGATCACCTGCACCTTCACCGGCTGGCCGATGGTCAGCGCCTCGGAGGGGTGGTTGATGCGCCGCCAGGCGATGTCGGTCACGTGCAGCAGGCCGTCGACGCCGCCGAGATCGACGAAGGCGCCGTAGTCGGTGATGTTCTTCACCACGCCGTCGAGCACCATGCCTTCCTTCAGGCCCTGGACCAGCTCGGCGCGCTGCTCGGCCCGGGTCTCCTCCAGCACGGCGCGGCGGGAGACGACGATGTTGCCGCGGGCGCGGTCCATCTTGAGGATCTGGAAGGGCTGCGGGCTGCCCATCAGCGGCTGCACGTCGCGCACCGGGCGGATGTCCACCTGGCTGCCCGGCAGGAACGCGACCGCGCCGCCGAGGTCGACGGTGAAGCCGCCCTTGACGCGGCCGAAGATCACGCCGTTCACGCGCTGCTGCGCCTGGAAGGCCTTCTCGAGGTTGGTCCAGGCCTCCTCGCGGCGCGCCTTCTCGCGGGAGAGGACGATCGAGCCGTCCTTGTCCTCGTAGCGCTCGACGAAGAGCTCGATGACGTCGCCGGGCTTGACTTCCGGCTTCTGCCCCGGCGGGGCGAATTCCTTGAGGGGCACGCGCCCCTCGCTCTTGAGGCCCACGTCCACGACGGCGAAGTCGTCGTCGACCCGGACGACCTTCCCGGTGACGACCGAGCCGGCGAAGCCGGTATCGGGGCCGAGCGTGGCGTCGAGAAGGGCGGCGAAATCCTCGGTGTCGTGCGAAGCGAAGGCTGTGGCGGATGCCATGTAGGGTTCTGTTCCTGCGGACGGCCCGCGGCAGCGGGCCATGGCGTGTGCGCCCCCGCGGCGGGTGCCTGGACGAAGGTCCGAAGACCCCTCCCGGCGCGCCCGCGGGCACGGCTTGGTCCCGCGCCTTCCCCAATCCGGCGCTGCGACCCTGCTGGTTTGGGCGGCATGGCGGCCCGCCCGGGGCCGGTCCCGCTTCGCACCCGCCCGCCAGGCGAGCGGGATGCGCGAAAGCACGAACACCGCGCCTTCCCCCTGGGTGGCGCGGCCGGCCGACCCGTAAGCCCCGTGGGGGCGGGGCGTCAAGGGGAAAGCCGCCGTCGCCGGTCCGGATTCGACGCCCGCGCGCGAGGAGCGGGCGCCGCGCCCCGCCGCCACGGCGGCGCGGTCGTTGGCGCTACGCCGCGCCGCCGAGCCGCTGGCGCACCAGGGCCATCGCCGTCTCGAAGGCCGCCTCGACGCCGAGCGTGGTGGTGTCGAAGGCCAGCGCGTCCGGCGCCGGCTTCAGCGGCGCCACGCTGCGCCCGGCATCCTGCGCGTCGCGGGCGCCAAGGTCGGCCTCCACCTGCGCGCGCTCGACCGCGACGCCCTTGCCGGTGAGTTCCTTCCAGCGCCGCTCGGCGCGCGCCGCCAGGCTCGCCGTGACGAAGAGCTTCACCTGGGCCTCGGGGAAGACCACCGTGCCGATGTCCCGCCCGTCCAGCACCGCGCCCCGTGCCCGGCCGAAGCCGCGCTGGAACTCCAGCAGCGCCGCCCGCACCCCGGGGATGGCGGCGACGGCGGAGGAGGCCCGGTCGGCCTCCGGCCCGCGCAGGTCGCCGCGCTCGAGGTCGGCGGGCCGCAGCGCCCGGGCCTCGGCCTCCGCCACCGCCGGGTCGCGCGGGTCGCCGCCGCGGTCCAGCACGCGCCGGCCGACGGCGCGGTAGAGCAGGCCGGTATCGAGATAGGGCAGCCCCAGCGCCGCGGCGAGGCGGCGGGCGAGCGTGCCCTTCCCGGCCGCCGCCGGCCCGTCCACGGCGATGACGAGGGGCGGGGTCACGCCGGCCCGATCGGCTGGCCGCCGGCGGCCTGGTTCAGCAGCGCGGCGAAGCCCGGGAAGCTGGTCTCGATGAAGGCGGCGTCGTCCACCGCCACGGCGGCGCGGGCGCCGAGGCCCATGACCAGCGCGCTCATGGCGATGCGGTGGTCCATATGCGTCGCCACCAGGCCGCCGCCGGGGATCGCGGCGGCCTCGCCCAGGCCCTCCACCACCAGGTCGTCGCCCTCGACCGCCACCCGGGCGCCGTTCACCGCGAGCAGCGCGGCGGTGGCGGCGAGGCGGTCGCTCTCCTTCACCCGCAGCTCCGCCAGGCCGCGCATGCGCGTCGTCCCCCGCGCCGCCGCGGCGGCGACCGCCAGGATCGGGTATTCGTCGATCATCGAGGGCGCGCGGCCGGGCGGCACCTCCACCCCCGCGAGCGGCCCGTGTTCGGCGACGATGTCGCCCACCGGCTCGCCGCCCTCGGTGCGGGCGTTCTCCACCGTCAGCCGCGCGCCCATCTCGCGCAGCGTGGCGAAGAGACCGGTCCGCAGCGGGTTCAGCCCCACATTGGCCACCACGACGCGCGAGCCCGGCACCAGCAGCGCCGCCACCAGCAGGAAGGCGGCCGAGGAGGGATCGCCCGGCACCACGATCGGCGCCGCGGCGAGCTCCGGCTGGCCGTCCAGCTCGATCACCCGGCCCTCGGCGGTGTCCGCCACCCGCACGGTCGCGCCGAAGTGACGCAGCATGTTCTCCGTGTGGTCGCGGGTGCGCTCGGGCTCGACCACCCGCGTCGTGCCCGGGGCGCAGAGCCCGGCCAGCAGGCAGGCGCTCTTCACCTGGGCGGAGGCCACGGGCAGGCGGTAGTCGAGCGGCAGCGGGTGCCGCGCGCCCTGCACCGCCAGCGGCAGCCGCCCGCCCTCGCGCGTCCAGAAGCTGGCCCCCGTGGCCGAGAGCGGCCCGGTCACCCGCAGCATCGGCCGGCGGCGCAGCGAGGCGTCGCCGGTCATCACGGCGAAGAGCGGGTGCCCGGCCAGCAGGCCGCAGAGCAGGCGCGCGGCGGTGCCGGAATTGCCCATGTCCAGCACGTCGGCGGGCTCGGCGAGGCCGCCCACGCCGCGGCCGGCGACGCGCCAGGCGCCTTCGCCCAGCCGCTCCACCGTGGCGCCGAGGGCCCGCATGGCGGCGGCGGTGCGCAGCACGTCCTCGCCCTCGAGCAGACCGGCGATCTCGGTGGTGCCGACCGCGAGCGCGCCGAACATCAGGGCGCGATGGCTGATCGACTTGTCCCCCGGCACGCCGAAGCGGCCGGAGAGCGGCCCGGCGGGACGGGCGGCGCGGAGCGGCCGCGGGGCGGCATCGGGGTCATGGGCCATGGCGGGGTCGGCGTTTGACATGCCCCGCCGGCCCGTGGCAATCGCGCGGTTCACGATTTTCCCCGCCCGCCGCGGCCGCCACGTCACCCCTGCGGCGGGCGGGTCAGATGTTCCGAGGCATTCCCACCATGGCCAAGCCCGAACTGGGCCTCAAGCGCGTCTGCGTCGCCTGTGGCACGAAGTTCTACGACCTCACCCGCGCCCCCGCGATCTGCCCCAAGTGCGGCACGGAGCAGCCGGCCGAACAGCCGCGCCTGCGCCGCCCCGGCGGCAGCGCCGTGGCGGAGGAGAAGCTGAAGAAGCGCCCCGTCGTGGCGGAGGTCGAGGGCGAGGAGGTGGAGCTCGAGGACGTCGAGGCCGACGAGACCATCGAGGACGCCGAGGAGCTCGAGGACGAGGCCGAGGGCATCGACGAGGCGATCGAGGTCGAGTCCGAGCGCGACGAGGAGGGCTGACCACGCCCGCCGCCCCGGGCGAGGCGCCTGCGGCCACGGACGCATCGGAGGAGGCGCCGGCAAGCGCGGCCGCGCTGCCCGGCGCCGGGACGCCGCGTCCGGACATCGGCACCGCGCCGCTGCGCCTCGCCCGCCTGATGCTGCGCGACCTGCGCAGCTGGCCGGCACTGACCGCCGCCTTCGGTGCCCCGCTCGTCGTCGTCACCGGCGAGAACGGCGCGGGCAAGACCAACCTGCTGGAGGCGATCAGCCTGCTCGGCCCCGGCCGCGGGCTGCGCGGCGCCCGCCCGGCCGAGCTCGCCCGGCGGCAGCCGGATGGCGCGACCCGTCCCTGGGCCGCCTCCGGCCGCTTCGAGGGGCCCTGGGGCGCCTTCGACATCGGCACCGGCACGCCCGAGGACGGGGCGCTGGACCGCCGGGCGCTGCGGCTCGATGGCGCGCCGCTGCGCAGCCGGGCGGAGCTGGCGGACCGCGTCGCGCTGGTCTGGCTGACCCCGCAGATGGACCGGCTGTTCCAGGACGCGGCCAGCGAGCGGCGCCGCTTCCTCGACCGCCTGGTCTGGGCGCTGGAGCCGCACCACGCCCGCGAGGTCGGCGCCTACGAGAATGCCATGGTCCAGCGCAACCGCCTGCTGGTGCGCGAGCGGCGGGAGGGGGCGCGGGCGGATCCGGCCTGGCTCGCCGGGCTCGAGGACGCGATGGCGCGGCACGGCGTGGCCGCGGCGGCGGCGCGGCGTGGCCTCGTTGCGCGGCTGAATGCCGAGCTGCTCGCCGCGCGCGTCACCGGGGCCTTTCCGGCGGCGCGGCTCGACCTCGCCTGCCCGGTCTCGGCCGCGCTCGGCGCCAGCCCGGCGCTGGCGGTGGAGGAGGAGCTGCGCGCCGGCTGGGCGGCCGCCCGGGGGCGCGACTCCGCGGCGGGGGCGACGCTCTCGGGCCCGCACCGGGCGGACCTGCTCTTTACCCATGCGCCGAAGGACCTGCCGGCCGCGCTCTGCTCCACCGGGGAGCAGAAGGCGCTGCTGGTCGCGGTGGTGCTGGGGCATGCGGCGCTGATCGGCGCGGCGCGCGGCTTCGCCCCCATCCTGCTGCTCGACGAGGTGGCGGCGCACCTCGATGCGGCGCGGCGGGAGGCGCTGTTCGCGGCGCTGGCCGCGCTCGGCGCCCAGGCCTTCCTGACCGGGACGGAGGCGGCGATCTTCGCCCCCCTGCGCGGCCGCGCCCAGGGCTTCCGCGCGGCGCCCGGATTGCTCGTTCCGGATGCCGATTTACCCGTGCCCTGAAGGCCGGGAATCCCTATATGATAGGCTCGTCCCCGAGACTTCCGAAGGAGCTGTCGCCGGCATGAGCGACGCCGCCGCGCGCGCCGAATCCGATCCCCCCGAGCAGGGCGGCAACGGCCAGGCCTCCGACTACAACAGCGCCTCCATCACCGTCCTCCGCGGCCTCGAGGCGGTGCGCAAGCGGCCGGGCATGTACATCGGCGACACCGATGACGGCTCCGGCCTGCACCACATGGCGTTCGAGATCATCGACAACGCGGTGGACGAGGCGCAGGCCGGCTTCGCCACGCGGGTCGAGGTGACGCTGAACGGCGACGGCTCGGTCACGGTGCGCGACGACGGGCGCGGCATCCCGACCGACATCCACGCCGAGGAGGGGATCTCGGCGGCCGAGGTGGTGCTGACCCGGCTGCATGCGGGCGGCAAGTTCAACCAGAACTCCTACAAGGTCTCGGGCGGGCTGCACGGCGTGGGCGCGGCGGTGGTCAACGCGCTGTCCGAATGGATGGAGGTGAAGATCTGGCGCGAGGGCCGGGAGCACTTCATCCGCTTCGAGCACGGCGAGACGGTGCAGCCGCTGAAGGTGGTCGGCCCCTCGGAGGAACGCGCCGGCACCGAGGTGACCTTCAAGCCCTCCTCCGGCACCTTCACCAAGGTCGAGTACGACTTCGCCGTGCTGGAGCGCCGGCTGCGCGAGCTGGCCTTCCTCAACTCTGGCCTTGCCATCAACCTCAAGGACGACCGCCACGTCCCGGCGCAGGAGGTGTTCTTCCAGTTCCGCGGCGGCCTCGTCGCCTTCGTCGAGTGGCTTGACCAGGGCAAGGAGCCGCTGTTCCGCCCGCCGGTCTCGCTGGTCAGCAAGGACACCGACATCGGCATCCGCGTGGAACTGGCGATGTGGTGGAACAACTCGCCGCGCGAGGTGGCGCTCTGCTTCACCAACAACATCCCGCAGCGCGACGGCGGCACCCACCAGGCCGGCTTCCGCCAGGCGCTGACCCGCATCGTGATGAAGTACGCCGAGGAGCTCGCCAAGAAGGAGAAGGTCGAGCTGATCGGCGACGACATGCGCGAGGGGCTGACGGCGGTGCTGTCGGTCAAGGTGCCGGACCCGAAGTTCAGCAGCCAGACCAAGGACAAGCTGGTCAGCTCCGAGGTGCAGCCGGTGGTGCAGATGGCCGTCGCCGACGCCCTCTCCCACTGGTTCGAGACGCATCCGAAGGAAGCGAAGATCGTCCTCGAGCAGGTCGTGCTCGCCGCCGCGGCGCGCAAGGCCGCGCAGCTCGCGCGCGAGAAGGTGGGGCGGAAGAACGCGCTCGACATCTCGACCCTGCCCGGCAAGCTCGCCGACTGCC
>CAYNYQ010000062.1:0-18353 GCA_964401305.1 uncultured Acetobacteraceae bacterium
GGTGCCCGTGGCGCCCGGCGCCAGCGGCTCGCGCGAGGCGGCGCGGTCGGCGGCCAGGGCGGCCGAGACCGCCTCCCGCGCCTCGAGCGGCGGCCGCTCGGGGCGCGGCGGCACCACGGCCAGGTTGGGAAAGGGCTGGTCGAGCCCCGGCAGCGGCGCGCGCGCGGCGTCGTTGATGCCGGAGACCTCCCGGTAGATGTGCACCGGGTTGACCTCCTTCGGCACCTCGCAGCCGCCGAGGCTGGCGGCCAGGACAGTGGCGGCGGCTTGATAGGCCCTGGCTCTGTCTCTACGCTGCTGTCGCACTGCCGCCACGCCGTCGTCCGGGCGCGTCCCCTGCATCGGCCCCTGCACCGGCCCCTGCGGCCATCGCTGCCGGCCAAGGGTTACCCCGGAAGGCCGCGCGGGGAAACGGTGCGCCTTGCGGCCGCGGGGCGGAACGCGGTTCACGCGACGGACGATAAGGGATAGACGGGCGATACGGGATCCCGGGCCGCGGCGAAGTGACGTCGCTCCGCCGCGTATCCCGACGTGACGGCGAAGCCCAGGCAGAAGACCGCGCGGCAGCGTGGGGAGACCGAGCACCGCATGGCCGACCAGACGCCGCCCGATCCCCGCCAGCAGTTCCGCCTGCCCGATCCCGGCCTGGTCACCCGGACCATGGCCGAGGTCGCCGAGCGCGGCCAGCGCATCGTCACGGAATTCCTCAAGCGCCAGTCCGAGCAGGGCGGCGGCGGGCTCGACCCGCTGAACGTCGGCGGCGCCTTCCTCGAGATGACGACGCGGCTGATGACCGACCCGGCGCGCATCGTCCAGGCGCAGCTCGGCTTCTGGCAGGACTACCTGACGCTCTGGCAGAACACCGCGCGGCGCATGCTGGGCGAGCCGACCCCGCCGGTGATCGCCGAGGACCCGCGCGACCGCCGCTTCAAGGACGACGCCTGGCGCGAGAACGAGGTCTTCGACTTCATCCGCCAGTCCTACCTGCTCTCGGCGCGCTACTTCCAGAACGTGGTCGGCGGGGTCGAGGGGCTGGACGCCAAGACGGCGCAGAAGGTGGATTTCTACACGCGCCAGTTCGTCGACGCGATGAGCCCCTCGAACTTCCTGATGACCAACCCGGAGGTGCTGCGCAAGACCGCCGAGACCGGCGGCGAGAACCTGCTCAAGGGCCTCTCGCACCTGCTGGCCGACCTCGAGCGCGGGCGCGGCAAGCTGCGCATCCGCATGACGGACGACAGCAAGTTCCGCGTCGGCGAGAACATCGCCGTCACGCCGGGCAAGGTGGTCTACCAGAACGACCTGATGCAGCTGATCCAGTACGCGCCGACGACGGAGACGGCGCTGAAGCGGCCGCTGGTGATCTTCCCGCCCTGGATCAACAAGTTCTACATCCTCGACCTCCGGCCGCGGAACTCCTTCGTGCGCTGGGCGGTGGACCAGGGCCATACGGTCTTCGTGGTGTCGTGGGTGAACCCGGACGAGCGCCTGGCCGAGAAGGGCTTCGACGACTACATGCGCGAGGGCGTCTACGACGCGCTCGACGCCATCGAGAAGGCCACCGGCGAGAAGCAGGTGAACGCCATCGGCTACTGCCTCGGCGGCACGCTACTCGCGACGACCTTGGCGCACATGGCGGCGAAGAAGGACACGCGCATCCGCTCCGCCACCTTCTTCGTCACCATGACCGACTTCGAGGAAGCCGGGGAGCTCGGCGTCTTCATCGACGAGGAGCAGCTGCGCGCGCTCGAGGACAGGATGCAGAAGCGCGGCTTCCTCGAGGGCGCCGAGATGGCGACCACCTTCAACATGCTGCGCGCCAACGACCTGATCTGGTCCTTCGTGGTGAACAACTACCTGCTCGGGCAGGAGCCCTTCCCCTTCGACCTGCTCTACTGGAACGACGACAGCACCCGCATGCCGGCGCGCATGCACAGCTTCTACCTGCGCCGCATGTACCAGCAGAACGACCTGGTGAAGCCGGGCGGGATCGAGCTGCTGGGGGTGAAGATCGACCTGAGGAAGATCAAGACGCCGGCCTACTTCATCTCGACCCGCGAGGACCACATCGCGCCCTGGAAGAGCACCTATCGCGCGACCCAGGTGCTCGGCGGCCCGGTGCGCTTCGTCCTGGCGGCATCGGGCCACATCGCCGGCGTGGTGAACCCGCCCGAGAGCGGCAAGTACAGCCACTGGGTGAACGAGAGCCTGCCGCCCGACCCGGAGGACTGGTTCCGCGGCGCGACGGAGCTCGCCGGCTCCTGGTGGCCGGACTGGCATCGCTGGATCGTCGCGCAGGCCGGCGGCGCCGAGAAGGTGCCGGCGCGCCAGCCCGGCGCGGGCGCGCTGCCGGCGCTGGAGGACGCGCCCGGCAGCTACGTGAAGGTGATGGCGACGGACTGAGGCGGCGGGGCTCATTGCCCCCCCGTGCCGGCGCCGCCGAAGCGGGTGGTGACCGAGCCGAGCCCGATATTCGTCTCCTGCCACTGCGCCCCGCCGCCCGGCCCGCCCGCGGCGTCCAGCCAGGCGACGCCCTGGGTTGCGACCGAGGTGGCGACCATGGCCTGGGGCAGCGGGCCGAGCGTGCCGAGCCGCGCCACCGAGGCCGCCCCGCCCGGGCGGAAGGGCGGCGCCGGCAGCGCCCGCGCCGCGGCCGCCGAATCGCCCACGCGCAGCGCCGCGGCGGCGGCGAGCAGGGAGCGGATCACCGCATCGGCCGGCGCATCCGGATCCACCCCGAGCGCATCGCGCACCTCCTCCCGCGCCAGCGCGAGGTCGCGCCCCGGCCCGCCGGCCAAGCGCCGGTAGCGCGGATCGGCCGGCAGCGTCGCGGCCACGTATTCGAGGTTCGCCACGGCCTCGGCCGCGGCGGCCGGCTGGCCGGCCAGGGCGATGCCGCGGTCGGCGAAGGCCGCGGTGGCGGCCGCGAGCGCCGTTCCCAGCGGATCCTGGCTCAGGCCGACCAGGCCCGCCGGCGGCGGCGGGGGCGGCGGCTGCCGGAGCTCGGCACAGGCCGCCGCCACGAGGGCGAGGCAGGCGGCCACCGCGGCCGCCCGGACGGGGCGCATCAGAAGCGGCCCGTGCGCGAACCCCCGTCGCGGATCAGCAGCGAGGAGGCGGTGACCGCCGCCGCATTGGTCCGCCGCAGCGGCGGCAGGTTCGCCAGCACCGCCAGGGTCGCCGGGCCGCCGCGGGTGAAGGCCGGCCCCGACAGCGCGGCCGTCGCTGCATCCGGCTGGCTCGCCGCGAGCGCGCGGGAGGCGGCGTAGAGCTGGTCAATCACCACCTGCACCGGCGCGGCGGGATCGATGCCGAGGGCCTCGCGCCACTCGGCCCGGGCCGCGGTGAGCTGCGGCCGAAGCGTCGAGCTCTGGTCCACGAAGCGCGGATCGTTGGGCAGGATGGCGGCGAGGTACTCCATGTCCGCCACGGCCTGCGCCGCCAGCGCCGGCTGGCCGGCGAGGCGCCGCGGCGCGGCGAAGGCGTCGGCGCCGATGGCGAGCGCCGCCCGCACCGGGTCGCCCGCGCCCTGCACGGCGTCGGACGGCAGGGTGATCCGCGGCTGCGGCGGCGGTGGCGGGGTGGCGGCGCAGCCGGCCAGAAGGGCCAGGAGGGCGGCGGCGCCGAGGCGCGTCGTCAGAGGCGGCATTGGCGTTCTCCTCGTTGCGGCAGGCCCGGGCCAACTTCGCCGGCCGGGCCCGGCGGGTATCAGTCCTTGCCCCCGTCGTTGCTGCCGACGCCGCCGAGGCGGCTGTCCTGGTCGACCCGGACCATCTCCTGCTGCGCGAGCGCGGTCGCCAGGCGGGTGCGCGGCAGCGCCGGCAGGCCGCCAAGCCGTCGCACCGGGCTCTCGCCCGCAAGCGGCATGGCGTGCAGGACGAGCTCCGCTGCCGCGACGTCGCCGCGCTGCAGCGCCCGCGCCGCCGCGTAGAAGGCATCGACGACGTGCTGCGGCGAGGCGGCGACGGGAACGCCGAGCGCCGTGCGCAGCTCGGCCCGCGCCAGCTGCAACTCGGCGCCGACCAGCGGCGACCATTCGACCCAGCGCGGCCCGGATGGGATCTCCGCTGCCAGGTACTCGACCTGCGCGAGGGCGCGCGCGGCCTCGGCCGGCCGGCCGGCCAGGTGCGACGGGGCGGCGAAGGCATAGGCGCTGCCGAGGATCGCGGCGCGCGCCGGGTCGCCGACCCCCTCCACCGCGTCGGCCGGCAGCAGCGCCGAGGGCGGCGGCGCCGGCGCGGCACAGGCGCCGAGCAGCAGCATCAGGCAGGCGGCCGGGGCGCGGGACATGGCGGCGGGGTCTCCAGCAGGGACATGGCGCCGGGCGGCGCCATCCACAACCGGCGGCCGGGCGTCAGCCCGTGGCGGCGGCGGCCGGCGCATCATAGCACCCGGCCAGCCGGGCGCGCGTGCGCAGCAGTGCCAGCACGGTGCGGCAGGTCGGCGCCGGCTGGCCGGTGAGCTCGGCGAGCTCGACGACGCTGCCGAGCAGCGCGTCGATCTCCATCGGCCGGCCGCGCTCGAGGTCCTGCAGCATGGAGGTCTTGTGCGCGCCGACCTCGGCGCCGCCGGCGATGCGCTTGTCGACATCGATGGCGAAGCGCACGCCGAGTGCCTCGGCGACCGCCTGGCCCTCCAGCATCATCTGCCGGCAGACCGCGCGCAGCTCCGCCTCGCCGGTGATGACGTCGAGCGTCGCCGTGGTCAGCGCCGAGAGCGGGTTGAACGCCATGTTGCCCCAGAGCTTGACCCAGAGCTCGTCGCGGATCCTGGGGCGAACCGGCGCCTTGAAGCCGGCGGCGACGAGGGCGGCGGCGAGCGCCGAGACGCGTTCGCTGCGGCTGCCGTCCGGCTCGCCCAGCGTGAAGCGGTCGCCATAGGTGTGCTCGATCACGCCGGGCTCGGGCACCTCGGCCGCTGGGTAGACGATGCAGCCGATGGCGCGCCCGGGCGGCAGCAGGGCGGAGACGACGCCGCCCGGATCGACGCTCTCGACCCGCCGCCCCTCATGCGGCCCGCCGAGCCCGTGGAAGTACCACCAGGGGATGCCGTTCACCGCCGAGACGATGGCGGTGCCGGGCCCGAGCAGCGGCTGCATCTGCCGCGCCGCGCCGGGCAGCGAATGCGCCTTCAGCGTGACGAGGACATAGTCCTGCGGCCCGGCCTCCTCGGCGGTGGCGACGGCGCGGACGGGGATGGTCGTGGTCCGGCCCTCGCTGACCAGCGTCAGGCCCTTGGCCTGCATGGCGGCAAGGTGCGGCCCGCGCGCGATCAGCGTGACCTCGACGTCGCCCTTTTCCGCGAGCTTCGCCGCCATCAGCCCGCCGATCGCGCCGGCGCCGAAGATGCAGAGCTTCATGTGTTGCCGATCCGATTCACGCTGCGCTCCTCGCTCCGCTGCGGCGCTCCGCGACCGGATCAGGCCGTGACGCCGAGCTTCTCGGCCAGGCCGATGCGCATCAGCTTGCCCGTGGCGCCCTTCGGGATTTCCGGCAGGAAGACGATCTTCCGCGGCACCTTGAAGTCGGCGAGCTGCTTCGCCGCGAAGTCGCGCAGCTCGCGCTCCGTCACCGCCATGCCGTCGCGCAGCACCACCGCGGCGCCGACCTCCTCGCCCAGCATCGGATGCGGGATGGAGAAGGTCAGCGCCTGCGCCACCGCCGGGTGCTCGGAGAGCACGCCGTCGACCTCGAGCGGGGAGACCTGCTCGCCGCCGCGCTTGATGAGTTCCTTGAGGCGGCCGGTGAGCAGCAGGTAGCCATCCTCGTCAAACATCCCCTGGTCGCCGGTGCGGAACCAGCCATTCGTGAAGGCCTTGGCATTGGCCTCGGGGTTCGCCTCGTAGCCCCTGGTCACGCTGGGGCCGCGGATCACCACCTCGCCGATCGCGCCCCGGGGCAGGATGCTGCCGTCGTCGTCCATGATGGCGACCTCCGGCCCCGCCGGCAGGCCCACGAGGCCCGGCTTCTGCGGCCGCGGCGGCAGCGGGTTGGAGCACATCTGGTGGCTCGCCTCGGTCATGCCGTAGGCCTCGATCACCGGAGCGCCGAAGGCGGTGGCGAGGTCCTTCATCGCCTGCGCGGGAAGGCTGGCCGAGGAGGAGCGCAGGAAACGCAGCGGCGCGCGGGCGATGATCTCGCGGTTGCGCTCGGCGCGCGCCAGGATCGCCTGGTGCATGGTCGGCACCGCCGTGTACCAGGTGGGGCGCTCCGCATCGAGCCAGCCGAAGAAGCGCAGCGCGTTGAAGCCCGGCGTGCAGATCACCGCGCTGCCGGCATGCAGCGAGGCGAGCGTCGCCGCGATCAGCCCGTGGATATGGAACAGCGGCATGACGTTGAGGCAGGCATCGGCCGGCGTCAGCGCCAGCGTCCCGGCGATGCTGGCGGCGGAGGCGCAGACATTGCCGTGGGTCAGCGGCACGATCTTCGGCCGCGCGGTGGTGCCGGAGGTGTGCAGCACCAGCGCGACATCGTCGGCCTCCGCCATGCCGGGCTTCGCCGCCGCCCCCGGCGCGCCGCCCTCGAGCGTGAAGGCGCCGGCGGCCTCGCCGGGGACCAGTTCCAGCAGCGGCACGCCGAGCCTGGCCGCCACCTCGCGGGCCGGGCTCTCCATGCCGCGTTGGATCACCAGCGCCTTCGCCCGGAGGTCGGTGAGATAGAACTCGAACTCCTCGGCCTTGTAGGCCGGGTTCAGCGGCGCGGTGGTCGCGCCAGCGGCGATGGCGACGAAGGCGGCCGCCATCTCCGGTCCGTTCGGCAGCACGATCGCCACGCGGTCGCCGCGGCCGATGCCGATGCCGTTGAGCGCCGCGATGGTCTGTCCGGCCAGGCCGCGCAGCGCGGCATAGGAGAGCGGCGGGCGGCCCTCCGTCGCGCGGAGGGCGGGGCGCTCGTCGGGCCCGGCCGCCAGAAGGCCGGTGATCGTGCTCGCGGTGGCGGCGTCCAGGGCGACGTTCATGCGCGCGATCCTTGTCGTGGCGCCGGGCGCGGCGGCGGCGGCGGCGGGTCGATCCGCGCCTCCTCTGACGCAGCCGCCCGTCCCGGGCAAGCAGCGGCGGCCGCCGGCGCCATCGGAACGGCGTCAGGATTTACACGGTTTTCGTTGCTTTACCGGGATTTCATCTCCATCCGCCACCCTCCTTCGGCGCCGTTGCATTGCAGCACGACGGCGAAGCCGCCCTAAGCGCCCCTGCCGGGAGATGCCGCCATGACGCCTCGCCTCCGCCGCCGCACCGCGCTGCTCGCCCTGCCGGCGCTCGCCCTCGCCGGCCTCCGCCCCGCCCGGGCGGCGGAGTGGGAGCCGCAGCGCCCCGTGCAGTTCATCGTGCCCGCCGGCACCGGCGGCGGCGCCGACCAGATGGCGCGGGTCATCCAGGGCATCGTCGCCAAGCACGAGATGATGCGCCAGCCGATCGTCGTGGTGAACAAGGCCGGCGGCGCCGGCGCCGAGGGCTTCCTCGAGGCCAAGGGCGCCCGCGGCAACCCGCATATGCTGATCATCACCCTCTCGAACCTGTTCACCACGCCGCTGGCGACCGGGGTGCCGTTCAACTGGCGCGACCTGACGCCGGTGACGATGATGGCGCTCGACGAGTTCGTGCTGTGGGTGAATGCCGACAGCCCCTGGAAGAGCGTGGCCGACTTCATCGCCGCGGCGAAGAAGGAGAAGCTGAAGGTCGGCGGCACGGGCTCGAAGCAAGAGGACCAGATCATCTTCGCGGCGATCGCCAAGGCGACGGGGGCGGAGATGACCTACGTGCCGTTCCGCGGCGGCGGCGCCGTGGCGGTGCAGCTGGTCGGCAACCACATCAGCGCCACCGTCAACAACCCGATCGAGGCGGTCACGCACTGGCGGTCCGGCGCGCTGCGCCCGCTCTGCGTCTTCGACGAGCATTCCCTGCCCTACACCGAGAAGATGACCGCGACGATGGCCTGGTCGGACATCCCGACCTGCAGGTCGCAGGGTCTCGACGTCGACTACCTGATGCTGCGCGGCATCTTCATGCCGCCCGGCGTGAAGCCCGAGCAGGTCGCCTTCTACAACTCGCTCCTCGCGCGGGTACGCCGCACGCCGGAGTGGGAGGAGCTGATGCAGCAGGGCGCCTTCAACACCTCGAGCCTGAACGGCGAGGCCTTCACCCGCTGGCTGGAGCGCGAGGAGACCCGCCACAAGACCCTCATGCAGGAAGCCGGCTTCCTGGCCGCCGCGCGCTGAACCCGGGACGGCGGGCATGCAGGAGACCGAGGCGCCGGCCGCCGCGCGCGGCCCGGGCATGGCGACGGTGGAGATCGCCACCTCGCTGCTGATCGTGGCGATCGGCGCCGTCGCCATCTGGGACAGCCGCCGCATCGGCGCATCCTGGGACGCGGACGGGCCGCAATCGGGATATTTCCCGTTCTGGATCGGGCTGATCATGGTGCTGGCCAGCCTGGGCAACCTCGCCCAGGTGGCGCGCGCCCGGGCCCGCGCCGAGGCGGCCGGCGGGGACGGGCCGCGCTTCGCCACCTGGGCGCAGCTGCGCAGCGTCGCCACCGTGCTGCTGCCGACCGCGGCCTATGTCGCGGCCATTCCCTTCGCGGGCATCTACCTCGCCTCGGCGGCCCTCGTCGCCTGGTTCATGACGCGGCTCGGCGGCTTCGCCTGGCCGCGCGGCGCAGCGGTCGGCCTCGCCACCGCCGTGATCGCCTTCGTCGTCTTCGAGATCTGGTTCCTCGTCGCCCTCCCGAAGGGCCCGGTCGAGACCTGGCTCGGCTTCTGAAACGCCCCCGCGGAGTCGCGTGAGATGGAAGAGATCGGCCTGCTGATGCAGGGCTTCGCGGTCGCCCTGCAGCCGGAGAACCTGCTGCTGATGCTGGTGGGCATCGTGCTGGGCGTGCTCATCGGCGTGCTGCCGGGGCTTGGCGGCGCCAACGGCATCGCCATCCTGTTGCCGCTCACCTTCGCCATGCCGCCGGTCTCGGCCATCATCATGCTCTCCTGCATCTACTGGGGGGCGCTGTTCGGCGGCGCGATCACCTCCATCCTCTTCAACATCCCGGGCGAGCCCTGGTCGGTCGCCACCACCTTCGACGGCTACCCGATGGCGCAGCAGGGCAAGGCGGGGGAGGCGCTGACCGCGGCCTTCACCGCCAGCTTCTTCGGCGCCTTCGTGGCGATCGTGCTGATCACCTTCATCGCGCCGGTGATCGCCGGCTTCGCGCTGCAGTTCGGCCCGCCCGAATTCTTCGCCGTCATGTTCCTCTCCTTCGCCTGCTTCGTCGGCCTGTCGCGCGGCTCGCCGCTCAAGGCGCTGTCGGCGATGATGCTCGGCTTCCTGCTGGCCACCGTGGGCATGGACAAGATGACCGGCCAGCTCCGCCTGACCTTCGGGTCCGTCGAGCTGATCCGCGGCTTCGACTTCCTCGTCGCCGTCATCGGTCTGTTCGGCATCAGCGAGATCCTGTGCTCGATCGAGGACGGGCTGCGCTTCCGGGGGCAGAAGGCGAGGATCGACATGAAGGTGGTGTTGCGCACCTGGGCGATGCTGCCGCGGCACTGGTTCATCGCCATCCGCTCGGCGCTGATCGGCTGCTGGATGGGCATCACCCCGGCCGGCGCCACCCCGGCCTCCTTCATGAGCTACGGCGTCGCGCGGCGCATGTCGAAGCACGGCGCGGAGTTCGGCAAGGGGCGGATCGAGGGCGTGCTGGCGCCGGAGACCGCGGCGCATGCCGCCGGCACCTCGGCGCTGCTGCCCATGCTGACGCTCGGCGTGCCGGGCTCGCCCACCGCGGCGGTGCTGCTCGGCGGGCTGATCATGTGGGGGCTGCAGCCGGGCCCGATGCTCTTCGTCGAGCAGAAGGACTTCGTCTGGGGCCTGATCGCCTCGATGTATCTCGGCAACGTCGCCGGGCTGATCGTCGTGCTGGTGGCGGTGCCCTGGTTCGCCGCCATCCTGCGCGTGCCCTTCGCGGTGATCGCCTCGCTGATCCTCGTGGTCTGCGCCATCGGCGCCTTCACCGTCTCCAACGCCGAGTTCGACATCGTGCTGATGCTGGCCTTCGGCGTGGTCGGCTACGTGCTGAAGAAGCTCGACTACCCGCTGGCGCCGCTGGTCCTCGCCCTGGTGCTTGGCGACCGGACGGAGGAGGCCTTCCGCCAGTCGCTGCTGATCAGCGAGGGCAGCCTCGGCGTGTTCTTCTCGAACTGGCTGGTCGGCTCGATCATGGCGCTGGGCACGGCGATGTTCGCCTGGCCGCTGCTGCACTGGCTCTGGGGGAGGCTGCCCGGTGGGGCGGCGCTGCGGCGGGCGCGCACGGCCTGACGTGGCCTCGCTGATCAGGCCGCGGGCGGGATGCGCGCCGGCGCGGCCCCCACCAGGGCGTCGCGCCCGACGCAGGCGGCCAGCGCCGCCTCGTCCCAGCCCTCCGTCCCCGCGGGGCGGAGCGGCAGCACCAGGTAGCGCAGGTCGGCATTGCTGTCGTGCACGCGCACCTGCACCGCCGCCGGCAGCGGATACCCGAGCTCCGCCAGGACGGCCCGCGGCTCCCGCACCGCCCGGGCGCGGTAGGCCTTGCTGACATACCACCAGGGCGGCTGGCCGAGCAGGGAGCGCGGGTAGCAGGAGCAGAGGGTGCAGACCACGAGGTTGTGCAGCGCCGGCGTGTTCTCCAGCACGACGAGCTGCGCCTCCTTCACCGCGTAGCCGAGCTCGGCGCAGCCGGCGCGCCCGTCCAGCAGCAGCCGCGCCTTGAAGTCCGGGTCGCACCAGGCGCGCGCGACCACGCGCGCCCCCCAGCCCTCGCTCGGCGCGGCCAGCTCGGCGATCAGCCGGTCGACATCCTCGGGGAGGAGCGCGCCGCGCTCCAGCAGCAGCCGGTGCAGCGCCTCGGTCATCAGGGCGTAGTAGTCGCCCCCCGCCTCGCCCTCGCAGATCAGCATGGCGCGCCCTGCTCCGCCGCGGCCAGCCAGTGGTCGTAGACCTCGATCTCGAGATCGTCCTCCGGCCCGCCGCGGTAGTCGGGCCAGAGCGCCCCCTGCGGGATGCGCACCCGGTAGAGGTCGATGCGCGGACCGTCCGCGCGGCCATAGGCGAGGTCCTCCGGGTTGCGGAAGGCGCCGCAATAGCGCTCGACCTCCGCCACCCGACCGCGCACGTAGTGCGGGATGCGCACATGGCCGGGCTTGCCGAGATCGAGGATGCGCACGCGCTGCCCCACCGCGAAGCGCGGGCCGGTGCTCATGCGCGGCTCCCCTCGCGCTGCCGGCGGCTCATCGCGGTGCGCTCCCGGCCCCGTGCACGGCGCAAGACGGCGTGCTCCCGGCCCTCACCTGGCTCATCGCGGTGCGCTCCCGACGACGCGGGCGGCATGGTCCACGACCTGGCCGCGGGCCCCGGCGATCGCCTCCATCCGCGCCTCGATCTCGGCCCGGGTCAGCACGCCCTTCTCCTCCAGCATGCGGGCCAGCGCCTCGGTACGCCGCTCGTAGAAGCCGAGATGGGCATAGAGCGCCTCGCCCATGGTCTCGAAGGTGCGGCGCAGCTCGTCGAGCGCGATGTTGCCGTGCCGGCGGTGCATGGCGTTGCGCAGCGCCTCGGCCAGGATTGCCCAGTCGGCGGGCACCTCCTCCCGCTTCTCGACCGGCCCGGCCGGCTCGCCGCCGATGTCGTGGTAGCCGCGTGGCGCGGTCATGGCTGCGGTCTCCGCTCCCCAGCTGGCACGGTCATGGTTGCGGTCTCTCCCCCCGGGACCAGCCTATCAGCGCTGCGGCGGCACGCCCATGGCGCGCACGGTGTCGCGGATCGCCACGATCTCGGCCTGCAGACGGGCATTGGCGGCCTCGGGCGTCTGCTCCTCGACGGGGAAGACCTCGGTGCCGAACTCGGCCAGGCGCCGGCGCAGGGAGGGGTCGGCCAGGCTCTCGCGCAGCGCGGTGGCCAGCGTCTCGATGACGGGGCGCGGCGTGCCGGCGGGCGCGTAGATCGCGTTCCACAGCAGCAGCTCGAAGCCAGGGAAGCCGGCCTCGGCCAGCGTCGGCACCTCCGGCAGGGCGGCCAGGCGCTGGCGCGTCGTCACGGCGTAGGGGCGCGCATTGCCGGCCCGCACCTGCGCCAGCGCGGTGGTCGAAAGGTCGCAGATCATGTCGACGCGCCCGGCCAGCATGTCCTGCAGGGCGGGCGCGCTGCCGCGATAGCCGATGTCGTTGAAGGGCACGCCGAGCCGGTGCTGGATCATCAGGCTGCAGAGATGCACGGCCGAGCCGATGCCGGAATGCCCCATGTTCAGCTTCTCGCCCTGCGCCTTCATCCAGGCGAGCGCCGCCGCGGTATCGGCCGCCGGCAGGTCGCGCCGGCCGATCAGCACCAGCGGGCCGTAGTTGATCAGCCCGATCGGCGCGAAGGCGGTGGCGGTGTCGTAGGGCAGGTCGGCGTAGAGCGCGGCGCCGCCGGGCAGGGCCAGGTGGTTCAGCAGCAGGGTGTAGCCATCCGGCGCGGCGCGGGCGACGCGGGCCGAGCCGATGGTGCTGCCGGCGCCGGAGACGTTCTCCACCAGGATGCGCTGGCCGAGGCGCGCGCCCATCGCCTCCGCCATGACGCGGCCGGTGGTGTCGCTCGGGCCGCCGGGGGCGAAGGCGACGACCAGGGTGATGGGCCGGGTCGGCCAGGCCTGGGCGCGCAGCGCCGTGGGCAGCGCGGCAAGGCAGAGCGCGGCAAGGCAGAGCCCGGCCAGGCGGTGGGCGGCGAGGCGGCGCATGGCGGGTCCCGGGCACTGGGCCGGCCCGTGATTAGGCCGGCGCGCCCGGCCATGCATGCCGCGTGCCAGCCCCCCCGCCCGCCTGTGCGGGCCGCCCGCCCTCAGCCGCCGGCGAGGCTCGCCCGGTGCCGCCCCGCGAGCTCCACATAGTGGGTCGCGGTGCGGTCGAAGCCGGCGCGGCGTTCCTCGGTCAGCACCGCGACGAGCTTGGCCGGGTTGCCCATCCAGAGCTCCATCCGCCCGATGCGCTTGCCCGGCGGCAGCACCGAGCCGGCGGCGAGCACGCCCCCCTCCTCGATCACCGCCCCGTCCAGCACGGTGGCGCCCATGCCGACGAAGGCGCGGGTCTCCAGCGTGCAGGCATGGATGATGGCGGCATGGCCCACGGTGACGTCGTCGCCGAGGATGGTCGCCTCGGCGCCGCGGTTCACGTGGACGATGGTGCCGTCCTGGATATTGCAGCGCGCGCCGATGCGGATGAAGTTCGTGTCGCCGCGCAGCACGCAGTGGTACCAGATGTTCGACCCCTCCCCCGCCGTCACGTCGCCGATGACGGCGGCCGTGGGCGCGACGAAGACGCTGGGGTGGAGCACGGGCACCTTGCCCTCGAAGGCGTAGAGCGGCGGGGCGACCCTGGGCGTCGCATGGCCATCCATGCGCGTCACTCCGCCGCCGCCGGCAGCCGCGTCTCGACCGCGACGCCGAGCATCAGCCCGATGTTCTGCACCGCCGCGCCCGAGGCGCCCTTGCCGAGGTTGTCGTAGCGGGCGGTCAGCACGGCATGGCCGCGCGCGGCGTTGCCGTGCACGCGGAGCTCGACCAGGTTGGTGTTGTTCAGCGCCTGCGGCTCCAGCTTCGCCTCGGCGCCGACCACCCGCACATAGTCGCTGCCGGCGTAGCGCCTGGAGAGCACCGCCTCGATCTCCTCCGGCGAGGGCGCGCCGGGCAGCAGGTCGAGGTGCAGCGGGATGCTGTCGATCATGCCCTGGCGGAAATCGCCGACCGAGGGGACGAAGATCGGCCGCCGGGTGAGCCCCGTATAGTGCTGCAGCTCGGCCACGTGCTTGTGCTCGAGCCCGAGGCCGTAGAGCTCGAAATCCGGCGCCGTCCGCGCCTCGTAGGCCGCGATCATCGCGTTGCCGCCGCCGGAGAAGCCCGAGACGGCGTTCACCGTCACCGGGAAGTCGGGCGGCATCAGCCCGGCATCGACCAGCGGGCGCAGCAGCAGGATGGCGCCGGTGGGGTAGCAGCCCGGATTGGCCACCCGCTGCGCGGCGGCGATCCGCCCCGGCTGCTCGGGCGAGAGCTCGGGCAGGCCATAGGCCCAGTCCGGGTGCACGCGGTGCGCCGTGCTGGCGTCCAGCAGCTTCGGGGCGGCGTCGCCGAGGCCGGCGGCCAGTGCTGCGCTCTCCTTCGCCGCGTCGTCGGGCAGGCAGAGCACGACCAGGTCGACCTCGGCCATCATGGCGCGCCGCGCCTCCGGGTCCTTGCGGCGGGCCGGGTCGATGGAGCGCATGGCGATATGCGGCAGGAGGCGCAGGCGGTCGCGGATCTGCAGGCCGGTGGTGCCGGCCTCGCCGTCGATGAACACCGAAGGCATCGAACCCTTCGCCATGGTCTGGCCCTCCTCTGGGCGGGTGATGGCCGCATGACGCGGCCGGAAAAGCAAGGGGGGCGGACCCTTGCGGACCCGCCCCCCCCAGGGAAGCACGATCGGATGACAGCCTTGCGGCCGGCGCTGGCCGGTGTCCGCTGCCGGCTAGCGCTTGCTGAACTGGAAGGAACGTCGGGCCTTGGCCTTGCCGTACTTCTTGCGCTCGACCACGCGCGGGTCGCGCGTGAGGAAGCCGGCCTTCTTCAGGATGGCGCGCAGGTCGGGCTCGTAGTTGGTGAGCGCGCGGCTGATGCCGTGGCGCACGGCGCCGGCCTGGCCGGAGAGGCCCCCGCCGGTGACGGTGCAGATCACGTCGAACTGCTGGTAGCGGTCGGCGACCAGGAAGGGCTGGGTGATCAGCATGCGCAGCACGGGGCGGGCGAAGTACCGCGCCGCCGGCTTCTCGTTGATGAGGATCTGGCCCTTGCCCGGCTTGACCCAGACGCGCGCCACGGCGTCCTTGCGGCGACCCGTGGCGTAGGACCGGCCGAGCGCATCGCGCTTGGGCGTGCGCGGCGCCGCATCGGAGTCGGTCCCGGCGGCGGGCGTGCCCTGCACCAGCGACTTGAGGTCGGCGAGGGTGCCGGTGGTGGTGGTCTGCTGCTCGCTCATCGGCTTCAGCTGGCCTTCTGGGCGCCGCCGGAGGCGACGTTCTTGCGGTTCAGGGCGGCGACGTCCAGCGCCACGGGCTTCTGCCCGTCATGCGGATGCTCGGCCCCGGCATAGACATGGAGGTTGCGCATCTGCTGGCGGCCGAGCGGGCCGCGGGTGATCATGCGCTCCACCGCCTTCTCGATCACCCGCTCCGGGTAGCGGCCCTCGAGCCGCTCGCGGAAGGTGCGGCCCTTGATGCCGCCCGGGTAGCCGGTGTGCCAGTGGAAGCTGTCCTGCTCGGCCTTGTTGCCGGTCAGGCGCACCTTGGCGGCGTTGACGATGACGACATGGTCGCCGCAGTCCACGTGCGGCGTGAACTGCGGCTTGTGCTTGCCGCGCAGGCGCATGGCGACGAGGGAGGCGAGGCGGCCGAGGACGAGCCCCTCGGCATTGATCACCACCCAGGTCTTCTGCACCTCGGCCGGCTTCAGCGATCGGGTCTGCGTCTGCAGCATGGTCGGTCGGATCGGTCCCAGGTCAGGGCGCCGCACATGCGGCGACGGTCAGGCGGCGGCTTATGGCGGCCATGGCAGGGAAGGTCAAGCGAAACCAGGGTTTTGGGATTGTGGTAGCATGATACCACAGGGCGGGTTGAGCCCGTGCCACGGCCGGGGCAGGCTGCACGGCTCTTCGGAAAGGACCGCCATGACCGATACCACCGCCCCGCGGCCCGGCCGCCGCGCCCTGCTCGCCGGCGCCGGCGCCGGCCTGCTCGCCGCGCCGCCCTGCCGCCCTGCCCTCGCCCAGGCCGCCTGGCCGGGCGGGCAGACGGTGGCGGTGGTCATCCCCTATGCGCCCGGCGGCGCCTCGGACGTGGTCGGGCGGCTGGTGACCCAGGGGCTGCAGGAACGCCTGGGCGGCACCTTCGTGATGGACCACAAGCCCGGCGCCTCCACCAGCCTCGCCGCGCGCCAGGTGGCCCGCGCCCGGCCCGACGGCCACACGCTGCTGCTCGGCACCATCGCCACCTTCACCCTGACCCCGCTGGCCTTCCGCAACCCGGGCTATGATCCGCTGGCGGATTTCGCGCATGTGACGATGGTCTGCGAGACGCTTTCGCTGCTCGTCGCCAATCCGCGCTGGAAGAGCCTGCCGGAGCTGATCGCCGCGGCGAAGGCGAAGCCGGGCGCCCTCTCCTTCGCCACCTGGGGCGTCGGCACCACGGCGCACCTGCCGATGCTCGACCTGATGGGGCGCGCCGGCATGGACATGCTGCACGTGCCCTACAACGGCTCCCCGCCCGCGATGACGGACACCATCGCCGGCCGCACGGACTGCATGTTCGCCCTCCTCGCCGCGTGCAAGGGGCATCTGGAGGGCGGACGGCTGCGCGGCCTTGCGGTGCCGACCGCCACCCGGCCCGTGCCCCTGCCCGATGTGCCGACCTTCGCGGAGCAGGGCTTCGACGACTTCATCTACACGGGCTGGTACGGCGTGCAGGCGCCGCCCGGCACGCCCGAGCCGATCCAGGCCCGCATCCTCGAGGCGCTGACCGCGCATTTCGCCGACCCGAAGGTGCGGGAATTCATGGCGACGCAGGGCCTGGCGCCGGCGACCATGGGGCGCGAGGCGGTGCTGGCCCGGATCGGGCGCGAGCTCGCGCTGCACAAGACGCTGATGCAGCGCGCCGGGCTGGAGCCGAGCTGAGGCCGCCCAGCTTCGCAGGACGGATCAAGCCCGGGGATGGCAGGCTGGGGAGGTCACCCCAGCCTCGGAGAACCCGCCATGTTCAGCCACGTCACCCTCGGCACGAACGACATCGCCCGCGCCATCGCCTTCTACGACGCCGTGCTCGCGCCCCTCGGCCTCAGGCGGCAGGAGAGCGATATCGGCAAGGGCTATGCCGGCTATGCCGCGGCGCCGGAGACGACGCCGCAATTCTGGGTGCTGCGCCCGCTCGATGGCGGCGCCGCCGGCGTGGGCAACGGCACGACCATCGCCTTCGAGGCCGCCGACCGCGGCACGGTCGATGCGGTGCATGCCGCCATCCTCGGCGCCGGCGGGCGCGACGAGGGTGGACCGGGGCTCCGGCCGCACTACCATGCGGACTACTACGGCGCCTATGCGCGCGACCTCGACGGACACAAGCTCTGCGTCGTCTGCCATCGTCCCCCGGGCTGAGCCCGGGGCGCGGGGCCGCGCGGGGCGGAAGGGAACGCCCCCCGATGACCAACGCCCCGAAGCGCGGCCTCGCCAATCGCTCCTCCAACTACGGCGACCGTGAATTCGCCCTCTATCTCCGGCGCAGCTTCGCCGCGTCGATGGGCTATTCGCGGACCATGCTGCAGAAGCCGGTGGTGGGCATCGCCGACACGGCCAGCGACTACAACAACTGCCACCGCACCGTGCCGGAGCTGATCGAGGCGGTGAAGCGGGGGGTGCTGGCCGCCGGCGGGCTGCCGCTGGCCTTTCCCACCGTCAGCCTCTGCGAGCCCTCGCTCAACCCCTGCTCGATGCACTACCGCAACCTGATGGCGCTCGACACCGAGGCGATGCTCTCGGCCCAGCCCATGGATTCCGTCGTGCTGGTCGGCGGCTGCGACAAGACCGTGCCGGCCCAGCTGATGGCCGCGGCGAGCGCCGACATCCCTTCGGTGATGCTGGTCACCGGCCCGATGCTGGCGCAGCGCTTCGAGGGCGAGCGGCTGGCCGCCTGCACCGATTGCCGCCGCTACTGGGCACGCTACCGCGCCGGCGAGGTCTCGGCCGAGACGATCAGCCAGGTCGAGGAGAAGCTGGCCACCAGCGCCGGCACCTGCGGCGTGATGGGCACGGCCAGCACCATGGCCTGCATCGCCGCCGTGCTCGGCTTCATGCCCCTGGCCGCGGCCAGCGCGCCCGCCGTGCACGCCGACCGCCTGCGGATCGCCGAGGAGGCCGGCTTCCTCGCCGTGCACCTGATCGAGCACCCGGTGAAGCCCTCGCAGCTGCTGACCCGCGCGAGCATCGAGAACGCCATGCGGGTGCTGCTCTCGATCGGCGGCTCGACCAATGCGGTGGTGCATCTCGCCGCCATCGCCGGGCGCGCGGGCATCGAGATGGACCTCCGCTGGCTCGATCGCCTCTCCGAGGAGACGCCGGTGCTGGTGGACCTCAAGCCCACCGGCGAGGGCTACATGGAGGATTTCCACGCCGCCGGCGGCATGGCGGCGCTGCTGCGGGAGCTGCGCGACCTGCTGCACCTCGACTGCATCGACCTCTACGGGCGGACGCTGGCCGAGCGCATCGACGCGGCGCCGGCCTTCGTCGACCGCGGCATCATCCGCGCCCGCGCCACGCCGATCAGCCCGGTGGGCGGGCTGGTCGCGCTT
>CAYNYQ010000063.1:0-1072 GCA_964401305.1 uncultured Acetobacteraceae bacterium
GCGGCGATGCCGGCGCGCATGCGGCGCTCGGCATAGTCCATCAGCGCGGCCCCCGCGGCGAGCACCACCGCCGTGCCGTGGCGCGCGCAGAGCGCCTGCACGCGCCCGACGCCGAGCCGGTTCGCCGCCATCTGCGCCCGCAGGTCCGAGAGGCGCTCCCGCGGCACCTGGCAGTTCAGCAGGATCAGGTCGAGCACGTCCCGGTCGGGCTCGCCGGCGCGGTAAAGACGGATGGGCGGGATGCGCAGCCCCTCCTGGAAGATGTGCGCATTGCCGCGGTCGGCGAAATCGGCGTGGTGGGCGAGGTTCACGCACCACATGGCGATGGCGGGACCATTCTCCCCTGGGACGAAGACCGGCTCGGCGAGGACGATGTCGGGCAGGTGGGTGCCGCCGCCGGCATAGGCGTCGTTGCCGATGAAGACGTCGCCGGGGCGCATCTCCTGCGGGTCGTGGCGCTTCAGGATCTCCGGCACCAGGTCGAGGAAGCTGCCGAGATGGATCGGGATGTGCTCGGCCTGACAGAGGGTGCGGCCCGCCCGGTCGAAGAGCGCGGTGGAGCAGTCGCGCCGTTCCTTGATGTTGGTCGAGAAGGAGGCACGCACCAGCGCCTCGCCCATCTCCTCGACGATGGAGGCGAGGGCGGCGCCGATCACCTCGACGGTGACGGGGTCGGGCGCGGTCATGGCGCCGCGTCCCGCTCCAGCACCAGGTTGCCCATCCCGTCCACGCGCGCGGACCAGCCGGGCAGCAGCAGGGTGGTGCTGTCCATCTGCTCGATGATGGCCGGGCCCGCGATGCGGTGGCCATGGGCGAGGCGCGCGCGGTCGAAGAGCGGGACGGCCACGGCGCCGCCATCGAGCCAGGCCTCGCGCGTGCCGGCGCGCGCGGCCGCGGCGTCGTGCTCGACCGCGGGCTGCGGCGCCTCGGGCCGGAGCGGCGGCTTCTCGATTGCGCCCGTCGCCTCCAGCCGCAGTGTGACGACCTGCACCGGCTCCTCCTCGGCGAGGAAGCCGTAGCGCTCCTGGTGCGCCGCCGCGAAGCCCGCGGCGAGGCCGGCGATCAGCGCCTC
>CAYNYQ010000063.1:1172-8055 GCA_964401305.1 uncultured Acetobacteraceae bacterium
GCGGCAGGCATGCAGCGGGCCGGCGCCGCCGAAGGCCATCAGCGCGTAGTCGCGCGCATCATGGCCACGCTGCACGCTGATCACGCGCAGCGCCTTGGCCATGTTCGCCGTCACGATCGAGAGGATGCCCTGCGCCGTCGCCATCGGCGCCATGCCGAGCCGCGCACCGAGCCGCGCGATGGCGGCCTCGGCCAGGTCGCGGCGGATCGGCATGCGGCCGCCGAGCAGCGCATCCGGCGGCAGGAAGCCGAGCACCACGTTGGCGTCGGTGACGGTCGGCTCGGCATTGCCGCGGCCGTAGCAGACCGGGCCGGGATCGGCCCCGGCGCTGCGCGGCCCCACCTTCAGCAGGTCCCCTGCATCGACGAAGGCAATGGAGCCGCCACCGGCGCCCACCGTGTGGATGTCGAGCATCGGCGCCTTGATGGGGTAGCCATGCACCACCGCCTCGGGCCGCGTCACGGCGCGGGCGCCCTGCAGCAGCGCGACATCGGTGCTGGTGCCGCCCATGTCGAAGGTGAGCAGGTCGGGGAAGCCCGCGGCCAGCCCGATTTCCCGCGCGCCGACGACGCCCGAGGCGGGCCCCGAGAGCACGAGCCGCACCGGCAGCCGCGCCGCCGCCTCCACGCCGATCACGCCGCCATTCGACTGCGTCAGCTGCGGCGGCACCGGCACGCCGAGCGCGCCGAGCCGCTCCGCCAGGCGCCGGATATAGGCCTGCATCACGGGCCCGAGATAGCCGTTCACGACGGCGGTCGAGAGCCGCTCGAACTCGCGGAACTCGGGCGCGGCCTCGTGGCTCATCGTCAGGAAGGCGCCGGGGATCTCCTCCTCCAGGATGCGGCGCGCCGCCTGCTCATGCGCGGGGCGGAGGAAGCTGTAGAGGAAGCAGACCGCGACCGCGGCGACCTCGGCCTCGCGCAGGCGGCGCGCGGCGGCGCGCAGCGCGGCCTCGTCGAGCGGCGTCTCGACGCTGCCGTCGTGGCGTACGCGTTCCGGCACCTCGAGCCGCAGGTCGCGCGTGACCAGCACCGGCGGCTTCTCCACCTGCAGGTCGTAGAGGTCGGGCCGCTTCTGCCGGCCGATCTCGAGCAGGTCGCGGAAGCCCTGCGTGGTGATCAGGCCCGTCTTCACGCCGCGGTGCTGGATCAGCGCGTTGGTCGCCACCGTGGTGCCGTGGCCGAAATAGCCGATCGCCGCCGGTCCGGCGCCGAGCCGCGCCAGGCCCTCGGCGACCCCGTCGGCGATGGCGCCGGAGGGATCGGCGGGCGTCGAGGGGATCTTCCAGACCTCGACGCGGCCCGTCGCATCCTCGAAGAGGCAGATGTCGGTGAAGGTCCCGCCCGTATCCACGCCGACGCGCCAGGCCATGCGCCCCCGATCCCCGCTGCCGCGGCGCGAGCCTTCCATGCGGGGCGGGCGCCGGCAAGGCGACCCCACGCCGCGGGCCGGCGCCCGGCGCCCCGGCCGGGCGCGGGCGTATCCGGCGCCCGGTGCGGCTGCGAATCGAGCGGGACGCGGCGCCCCCTTCCGTGCATCATGCCCCCGCGGGCAGGCTGCTGGGGGCATGATCCGCACCCATCGCCAGGGGAAGGCCGCCACCACCGTGCCTCCCCGCCACCAGGGAGGTTGCGCTGCATGCGCCTTGTCCAGTTGATCTACTACTCGCGTCCCTTCGGCTTCGACGCCGCCACCCTCGACGACATCCTCGGGGTCGGCCGCAAGCACAACCGGCGGCGCGGCATCACCGGCGCGCTGCTGTGCCGCTCCGACCTCTACGTCCAGTTGCTGGAGGGCCCGCGCGAGCAGGTGACCCGCACCTTCGCCCGCATCCTGGACGACGAGCGGCACATCGATGTCGAACTGGTCCTGTGCGCGGACGCGACGTCGCGGCTCTTCCCCGATTGGGACATGCGCGACGACCCGCCGCGATCCTGGATGTGGAGCCGCGAGGAGGTGGCGGCCGGCGCGGTGCGGGAGGCCGGCGCCGACGCCTTCCGCGCGCTCTTCGAGCGCCTGGCGAAGGAACCGCGCGAGGCGCCCCAGTTCGCCTGAAAGTCTCGCGGCCCCGGGCGGGGGCGGGCGCCCGGCCGCCGGCCCCTCAGGGTGCCGGCGCGCGCAGCCCGGCGGCGAGGAAGGGCACGATCTCCTCGACCGCGCGGGGGAAGTCGCCGGAATCGCAGAGCCCGCCCGACATCGCCTCCAGCCGGCCCGTGCGCATCAGCGTGTAGCGGTAGGCGCCCATCATGAAGTAGAGCCGCCAGCAGGCGGTCTCGAAGGAGAGGTGCGGCAGCGCACGGCGGAACGCCTCGGTATAGGCGAGGGTGGTCTCGTCGTAGACCTGGCTCAGCACCTCCCGGCCGATGTCCTCGGGCTCGGTGTGCAGACGGGCGTGCATGGCCATGGTGGCGCGCCCCTCGGGCGTCGCGGTGTTGAGCATGAAGGGCTCGACGAAGGCACGCACCAGGCGCTCGAGCGGGATCTCGCCATCCGGGTGCTCGGCCTGCGCCTGGGCCAGCGCGCGGCTGCGGGCGTCGGTGACGCGCGCTGCGCCGCGCAGGTAGGCCGCCTTGTAGAGATCCCGCTTGGCGCCGAAATAGTAGTGCAGTTGCGCCAGGTTCACGCCCGCGGCCTGGGCGATGGCGCGGGTCGAGGTGCCGGCGAAGCCGCCCTCGGCGAAGAGCGCCTGGGCCTGGTCGAGGATGCGGTCGCGCACGCTGCCGCCCGCGGCGGGAACGTCCCCCTCGCCCCCCTTCGCGTCGCACGCATCCGCCAGCACCGCCATCGCGTTCGTTTCGCTCACGCTCGCCGTCCCCTCGTCGGCAACGCTTGACATGGCCAGCGGCCGCTGTCGAGATTTGGTCGGGCGACCGATTTCTGGCCCGGAGAGGAAACATCCCATGAGCGCAGCGCTCCAACCCGCCACCGCGCCCGCTGCGCCGCAGGCCGCTGCGCGGGGCGCCGCGGCCGGCCGGGTCGATGAACGCCGCACCGGGGCCGGGGCGCCCGCCGACCGCTCCGAGTGCGCCGAGGCCCGCCGCGGCACCGACCCCGTCGCCCGCGCCCGCGCCGTCGCCCCCATCATCGCCGCCGCCGCGCCGCGCACCGAGGCGGGGTCCCGCCTCGCCCCGGAGGTGCTGGACGCGCTGCACGGCGCCGCCCTCTTCCGCACCCTGCTGCCGCGCTCCTGCAACGGCGAGGAGGTCGACCTCGCCACCTTCGTCCGCATGCAGGAGATCATCGCCGCCGCCGACGGCTCCACCGCCTGGTGCCTGGGCCAGGCCTCCGGCTGTTCCATGGCCGCCGCCTACATGGACCCCGACATCGCCTGGGAGATCTGGGGCAAGGATCCGCGCGCCGTCGTCGCCTGGGGCTGGGGCAATGGCCTCGCCGAGGTGGTGCCGGGCGGCTTCCGCGTCACCGGGCAGTGGCGCTTCGCCAGCGGCATTCGCCACGCCACCTGGGTCGGCGGGCATTGCCGCGTGCAGGAGCCCGACGGCAGCCTGCGCCGCGACGCCGACGGCACCCAGGTCGAATGGACCATGATGGTCCGCAAGGACCAGGTGGCGATCGATCCCGGCGGCTGGAACGTGGTCGGCCTGCGCGGCACGGGCTCGGACACCTATGCGGTGCGGGAGCTCTTCGTGCCGGGCGAATACGCCGTGCGCCGCGACCGCGAGGAGGAGCGGCGCGCCGGCGGCCCGCTCTACCGCTTCACGACGACGAACGCCTATGCCTCGGCCTTCGCCGCGGTCTCCATGGGGCTCGCGCGCGGCCAGCTCGACGCCTTCAAGGCGATGGCGATGACCAAGACGCCGGCGGCGACCACGCGCCTTTTGCGCGAGTCGGAGGTGATCCAGTCCGGCGTCGCCCAGGCCGAGGCCAAGCTGCGCTCCGCCCGCGCCTTCCTGCTCGAGGTGCTGGAGGAAAGCCGCGAGCGCGTCGAGCGCAGCGGCGTGCTCACGCCCGAGGACCGGGTGGATATCCGCCTCGCCACCACCTCGGCGATCCACCGCGCCAAAGAGGTGGCCGAGTGGGTCTATCACGAGGCCGGCGCCACCGCGATCTTCGAGGACCAGCCCTTCGAGCGGCGGATGCGCGACATCCACGCCTCCGCCCAGCAGGTGCAGGGACGCAGCCAGCATCTCGAGCATTGCGGCCAGCACATGCTGGGCCTGGCGCCGGCCGCACGCTTCCTCTGACCATCGCCCCCCGGGAGGAGACCATGGGCCTCAACGCGCTGAACCACTACACCATCCGCCCCGCCGACCTCGAGCGGACGCGCAGCTTCTACGAGACCGTGCTGGGCCTCGAGAACGGCTACCGCCCGCCGCTCAACTTCCCGGGCTACTGGCTCTACTGCGGCGGCCAGCCGACGGTGCACCTGATCGGCCCGCGCAGCGACGACACCCATCCGCAGGAGCGTGCGGCCGGCCCTACGGGGCTGCTCGACCACATCGCCTTCTCCTGCACCGGGCTCGAGGAGATGCGCGCGCGGCTGCAGCGGCACGGCATCGCCTTCGAGGAGCGGGTGATCCCGCGCGACCGGCAGACGCAGTTGTTCCTGCACGACCCGGACGGCGTCGCGGTGGAGCTGAACTACCCGCCCGAGGAGACGAAGGCGGCGGCCTGAGCGGGACGGGGCGCCCCCTCTCGCCGGCGCCGCGCTTGCTGTAGGGTTGTGGCCGCCGCGCCGCGACAGGACCGATGACGGGCCGGAGAGACCCGCGCCAAGGAGGAACCGTGAGCACCCCTGAGACCGCGCGGCCGGGCCGCCGCTCCATCCTCGCCGGCGCCGCCGCGCTGCCTTTCCTGCCCGCGGTTGCCCGGTCCCAGGGCGCCTGGCCGGAGCGGACCATCACCGTCATCGTCTCCTTCGCGCCCGGCGGCTCGACCGACATCGCCGTGCGGCTGATCGCCCCGGCTCTGCAGGAGATCCTGGGCCGGCCGGTGGTGGTGGAGAACCGCGGCGGCGCCGGCGGCAATATCGGCATCGGCGCGGCGGCGCGGGCGCAGCCCGACGGCTACACGCTGCTCGGCACCTCCTCGGCCTATGTCGTCAACCCGAGCCTCTACCGCAACGCGCCCTACGACCCCTTCAAGGACTTCCTGCCGGTCTCGACCCTCAGCGCCTCGCCCAACGTGCTGGCGGTGCCGGCGGCCAGCCGCTTCGCCTCGCTGCGCGACCTGCTCGACCACGCCCGGGCCAATCCCGACAAGCTGAACTGGGCGAGCCCGGGCAGCGGCACCACGCCGCATCTGGCCGGCGAGATCATCCGCATCCGCAGCGGCATCAAGGTGCAGCACATCGGCTACACCGGCGCCGGGCCTGCCGTGCAGGCCGCGGTGGCGGCGCAGGTGGACTACCTCGTCGCGCACCAGGGCTCGGTCGAGGGGCAGCTGCGCAACGGCCAGCTCCGCCCGCTGGCGCATACGGGGGAGGGCCGCCAGGCCGACTGGCCGGACCTGCCGAGCGTCGCCGAGGTCGGCATCCAGGGCGCGGAATCCGAGACCTTCCTCGCCCTCTTCGCGACCGCCGGCGTGCCGGCGCCGGTGATGGCGAAACTCACGGGCGCCGTGACGGAGGCGCTGAAGCGCCCCGACGTGCAGGAGCGCTTCCGCAAGGGCGGCATGCCGGCCAACCCGACCCCTGGGCCGGAGGAGCTGCGCGCCCGCATCGCGCGCGAGGTGCCGCTCTGGCGCGACGTGATCCAGCAGGCCGGCATCACGGTGGGCTGAGCAGGCATGGCCGAGACGCGCGCCTGGCACGAGATCGTGCTGGAGGTGTTCCGGGCGAACGACATCCGCCTCGTTCCCTATGTCCCCGACAACGTGCTGAAGCCGCTCATCGCCGGCTGCCATGCCGACCCCTTCTTCACCTGCTTCCCGACGGCGCGGGAGGAGGAGGCGGTGGGCATCCTCTGCGGCGCCTGGATGGCGGGGATGCGCGGCATCTGCCTGATGCAGACCAGCGGCTTCGCGACGCTGCCCAACGTGCTCGCCTCGCTGCCCTCCGCCTTCCAGATCCCGGCGCTGCTGATGATCAGCGAACGCGGCACGCTCGGCGAGTTCAACATGGGCCAGGCCATGGTCTGCCGCACCATGCGCCCGATCCTGGACAGCCTGGGGATGGAGCACCACACGGTCTCGCGCCTCGACGAATGCGCGTTCATCGTCGACCGCACCATCCGCCAGGCCTTCATGACCCAGGCGCCGGCGGCGCTGATCCTCTCGCCGCTGCTCACCGGCGGCAAGGCGGTGGCGCGCGCATGAGCAGCACCGTGAACTCCGCGCACAACCTCACGCGCATGGCGCGCGCCGGCGTCGCCAAGCGCCTCGTCGCGCGCATCGGCGAGGCGCCGGCCGTGATCGGCGGCATCGGCCACGCCAATTTCGACCTCTGGGCCGCCGGGCACCGGGCGCGGAACTTCTACATGCTGGGCAGCATGGGCCTCGCCATCCCGATCGGGCTCGGCGTCGCGCTGGCGCAGCCCGACCGGCGCGTCTTCGTGCTGGAGGGCGATGGCTCGCTGCTGATGCAGCTCGGCTGCCTCTCGACCGTGGCGGCGCAGGCGCCGCGCAACCTGGCGATCCTGCTGCTCGACAACGGCACCTTCCAGATCACCGGCGGCCAGCCGACGCCGGCCGAGCAGTCGGGGACGGACCTCGTCGCCGTCGCCCGCGCCTGCGGCCTGCCGCGCGCCACCTGGGCGGCGGACGAGGCGGATCTCGACCGGCTGGTCGATCTCTGCCTGGCCGAGGACGGACCGCACGTGATCGGCCTCAAGCTGGACGACAGCCCGCCCGAGCGGCAGACCGAGCGCGACCCGCCGCAGATCCGCGACCGCTTCATGCGCGGCATGGGCGCGAAGCGGGACCGGAC
>CAYNYQ010000063.1:8155-18228 GCA_964401305.1 uncultured Acetobacteraceae bacterium
CGCCGCAGATCCGCGACCGCTTCATGCGCGGCATGGGCGCGAAGCGGGACCGGACGCTGGGGTAGGCGGCCCGATGACCGCAGGGCCGCATGGCCCGAAGGTCCGGATCGGCACGCGAAGGAAGCAAGGCAGCCCGATGACCGCAGGGCCGCCAGGCCCGAAGGTCTGAATCGGCCCGCCAAGGAAGCAAGGCGGCCCGATGACCGCAGGGCCGCCAGGCCCGAAGGTCTGAATCGGCCCGCCAGGTAGGCAAGGAGAGGGATCATGGCCGCAGCATTCCCGCACTACGTGCCGCACGGCGTCATCCCCGCCGCGCTGCTGCCCTTCCACGACGACCTCTCGGTGGACGAGCGGTCCTACCGGTCGCATCTGCGCGACCTCGCCGCGGTGCGGGGCATCACCGCCATCACCACCAACGCCCATGCCTCGGAGGTCGCGACCTGCGATGCCGAGGAGCAGAAGGCCGTGCTGGCCATCACGCTGGAGGAGGTCGGCGGGCGCGTGCCGGTCATCGCCGGCATCTATGCCGACGGCACGCACCAGGCGGTGAAGCTGGCGAAGCAGGCGCATGCCGGCGGCGCCTCGGCGCTGCTGGTCTTCCCGACCAACGTGCTGGCGCGCGGCAACGCGACGCACCCCGACTGCGCCGCCGACCATGTACGCCACATCGCCGCCGCCACCGACCTGCCGCTGATCCTGTTCCAGTATCCGCTGGCCTCCGGCCTGACCTACCCGCTGCCGACGCTGCTCGGCCTGGCGGACGAGGTGCCGAGCTTCCGCGCCATCAAGGACTGGTGCGGCGAGCCCGCCCTGGCCGAGCGCCAGGTCGTGGCGCTGCAGGGCCACGCGAAGCCGATCAACGTGCTGAGCACGCACAGCGCCTGGCTGTTCCAATCCCTCGTCACCGGCGCGGCCGGCCTGCTCTCGGGCTCGGGCAGCGTGATCGCGGATCTCCAGGTGGCGCTGTTCGAGGCGGTGCAGCGGCGCGACATGGCGGCGGCGCAGGCAATCAACGCCCGCATCCGCCCGACCGCCGAGGTCTTCTACGCCGAGCCCTTCTTCGACATGCACAACCGCATGAAGGAGGCGCTGGTCATGCTGGGCCGCATCCCTAATGCCGCGGTGCGGCCGCCCCTGAAGAAGCTCGAGCCGGCCGAGCTCGCCCGCATCGCCGCCGCGCTCGAGGCGGCGGGGCTGCGCGGGCCGGCGCGGCTGGCGGCGGAATAGGCCGGCGCCGCAGCGCCATCGCCGCTCGACCACGATCCGCGAGCGCGCGATCGCGGATCGCGGTCTCGGGCCTTGTCTTCTTCGCGTGATTCACGCCTGCGGGCGTACGCCCTTCGGCGATCACGCTCTACCGGATCGGCACCACGGCCACCGCGTTGAAGGGCGAGCCCTCGACCAGCCTGGTCGACCAGGCGAGGTAGACCACCGTGCCGCGCGGCTCGTCGATGAAGCGGTGCACGCGCGTCTCCTTGAAGAAGAGGCTGGTCGCGCTTTCGTAGACCCGCTCGCCACGCTCGCCGCGCCGGGCGTTGTCGGCGACGCGCACCGGCCCCGTGGCGGCGCAGGCGAGGGCGAAGCGCGCCGGATCCTCGGCGATGCCGACCATGCCCGAGAGGCCGCCGGTGCGCGCCTGGGTGATCCAGCAGCTGACGCCCTGCACCTTCGGGTCGTCGAAGCGCTCGACCACCACGCGATGGCTGCGCGTCAGCCCGAGATTGGTCAGCGCGGTGTTCACATGGCCGATCTCCTCGATCTCCTGCGCCGCGGCGGGCAGGGCGGGCGCGAGCAGCAGCAGCAGCGCGGCGGCGGCGAGGCGGCGGATCGGGGTGGCGGGTCGGTGCATCGGCGGTCTCCTCTGAGGGCTCCGGGCGCAGCAACGCAGCATGCGGGCGGAACGTGCCATGGGTGCGCGGCCGCGTCGCGCCCTGCCCCCCTTCAGTCGCCGAGCACCACCCCCTCGCGCCGCGGGTCGGCGGCGCCGCGCAGCAGGCGCTCCCCGGCCGCCGGGCGCTGGATCACGATCGCCTGCAGCCCGGAGGCGTTGGGCCGCACCGCGACCGGGAAGCCGCGCGCCTCGAGCGGAACGGCCAGCACCGTCGCCGCCGCGGTGCCGGCCTCGAGCTCCGCCGTCTCGTGCAGCCCGGCGACGCGCGGCAGGCCGAGCGCCTCGGCCGGGCCCAGCCCGTGGTCGATGATCGCCACCAGCGTCTGCGCCACATGGCCGATGATCCGCTCGCCCCCGGCCGAGCCCAGCGCCAGCACCGGCTCGCCGGCGCGGTCGAAGACGATGGTCGGCGCCATGGAGGAACGCGGCCGCTTGCCCGGCTCCACGCGGTTGGCGACGGGGCGGCCGTCGCGCTCGGGCAGGAAGGAGAAGTCGGTGAGCTGGTTGTTCAGCAGGAAGCCGCCGACCAGCAGCGCCGCGCCGAAGCCGGTCTCGATGGTGGTCGTCATCGCCAGCACGTTGCCCCTGGCATCGGCGATGGAGAGGTGGGCCGTGCCATCCTCGGGCTGCGGCGCCTCCGAGGCCCAGGCCTCGGGGCCACGCGGCAGCGGCGCGGCGCCCGCCCAGCGCGGATTGCCGGGGCGGAGCGGCGCCGTCAGCGCCCGGTCGCGGTCGATCAGCTGCGCGCGGATGGAGAGGTAGACGGGATCGAGCAGCCCGGCCGCCGGCACCCGGACGAAGCCCGGATCGGCCAGGTAGCGGTTGCGGTCGGCGAAGGCGAGGCGCCCGGCCTCGGCCAGCAGGTGCGCGTGGTCGAGCCCGCGCGGATCCAGCGCGGCGAGGTCCTGGTGCTGCAGCAGGCCGAGGATCTGCAGCACCGCGACGCCACCGGAGGAGGGCGGGGGAAAGCCGCAGACCAGCACGGCGCGGTGCGGCGCGCAGAGCGGGTCGCGCCGCACCGGCGCATAGCCCGCGAGATCGCCGAGCGTCATCGCGCCCGGATTGGCATGCCCGCGCACGGCGCCGACGATGGCCTCCGCGATCGGGCCGGCATGCAGCGCCTTCGGCCCCGCCACGGCAATGTCGCTGAGGGTCGCGGCCAGCGCCGGGTTGCGCAGCCGGTGCCCGGCGGGAACCGGGCTGCCATCGGCAAGGAAGAAGAGCGCGCCGGCGCCGCCGCGATCGGCGCGCAGCCGCTGGGCCTGCGCGGCGATGGCGGCAGCCAGGCGCGGCGAGACCTCGAAGCCCTGCTCGGCGGCCTCGATGGCCGGGGCGAAGAGCTCGGCCCAGTGCAGCGCGCCGTGCTCGGCATGCGCAAGCGCCAGCATGTGCATCACCCCTGGCACGCCGACGGCGCGCCCGCCCGTTGCCGCCTCGAAGAAGGGCAGGGGGCGGCCGTTGCGCAGCAGCAGCGCCGGGGTGGCCGCGGCGGGCGCCGTCTCCCGCCCGTCCATCGCCGAGAGGCGCCGCGCCGCCGCATCCCAGTGCAGCAGGAAGGCGCCGCCGCCGATGCCGGAGGATTGCGGCTCGACCAGGGTCAGCATGGCCTGCACGGCGATCGCGGCATCCACTGCGCTGCCGCCGCGGCGCAGCATGGCCAGGCCCGCCTCGGCCGCCAGCGGGTGCGAGGCGGCGACCATCTGCCGTCGCGCCAGCGTCTCCGCCGCCGCGGGGGCGGCGAGCAGCAGCAGGGCAAGCAAGGCGAGGATCAGGCGCGGCATCCGACTCTCCCGCATCCAACGCTCCAGGCAGGGGGCTTCGATCCGGGCGGCGGCGCCGTAACCCGGGGCCGCGCCCGGGCGCCCGGCCGGGACCACCGCGCCGCGCCCAGGGACCCGGCCAGGACTACCGCGCCGCGCCGCGGTGGCGGAAGGCCAGCGCCTCGGCGACATGCGCGCGCTGCACCGCGGCGCTGGCGGCGAGGTCGGCAATGGTGCGCGCCACGCGCAAGGTGCGGGTGAAGCCCCGCGCGGACAGCCGCAGCCGTTCCGCGGCCTGCTCGGCCAGGGCGCGCGCCGCGGCCTCGAGCAGCAGCGTGCGGTCCAGCACAGCGCCCTCGGCGGCGGCGTTGCAGCGCGGGCCCTCGGCGCCGTAGCGGGCACGCTGGCAGTCGCGAGCGGCCTGCACGCGGGCGGCGACGAGCGTGCTCGGCTCGCCCGCCGGGGCACGGGAGAGCTCGGCCGGCGGCACCGGCTGCACCTCGATCGTCAGGTCCATGCGGTCGAGCAGCGGGCCGGAGAGCCGCGCCTGGTAGTCCTCGCCGCAGCGCGGCGCGCGCGTGCATTCGCGCGCCGCACCCTCGCCGAGATATCCGCAGCGGCAGGGATTCATCGCGGCGATGCACTGGAAGCGCGCGGGGTAGGTGACGCGGTGGTTGGCGCGGCTGATGGTGGCGCGCCCGGTCTCCATCGGCTGGCGTAGCGCCTCCAGCGCGTGGCGGGGGAATTCCGGCCATTCGTCGAGGAAGAGCACGCCATTGTGCGAGAGGCTGATCTCGCCGGGCCTGGCGCGGTTGCCGCCGCCGATCAGCGCCGCCTGGCTGGCGGAATGGTGCGGGTCGCGGAAGGGCGGGCGCATCACCAGCCGCCCGCCCTCGAGCATGCCGGCGACGGAATGCACCATGCTGACCTCGAGCGCCTCGGCCGGGGTCAGGTCGGGCAGCAGGCCGGGCAGGCGCTGGGCCAGCATGGACTTGCCCGAGCCCGGCGGCCCGACCATCAGCAGGTTGTGCCCGCCGGCCGCGGCGATCTCCAGCGCGCGCTTGGCGCTTTCGTGCCCCTTCACCTCGGAGAGGCAGGGGCCGCGCCACGCCATGGCGGCGGGTTCGGTGCGCGGCGGCGCGGGCGGCGCCAGCACCTGGGTGCCGCGGAAATGGTTCAGCAGCGCCAGCAGGTCGGGCGCGGCCAGCACCTCGACGCGGCCGGCCCAGGCGGCCTCGGCGCCCTGCGCCGCCGGGCAGATCAGGCCGAGGTCGCGCGCCGAGGCGCCGAGCGCGGCCGGCAGCACCCCCGCCACGGGCTGGATCGCGCCGTCGAGCGACAGCTCGCCGAGCGCGGCATGGCCGGCGACCTCCTCGCGCGGCACGATCTCCATGGCGGCGAGCACGGCCAGCGCGATCGGCAGGTCGAAATGCGAGCCCTCCTTGGCGATGTCGGCCGGCGCGAGGTTCACCAGGACGCGCTTCGGCGGCAGCGAGAGGCCGAGGCCGGTGAGCGCCGCGCGCACCCTCTCCTTGCTCTCGGCCACGGCCTTGTCCGGCAGGCCGACGACGAGGAAGGCGGGCAGTCCGGGGGCGATCTGCACCTGCACCTCGACCGGCAGGGGCTCGATGCCGGCGAAGGCGAAGGTGGCGACGCGCGCGATCGTCATGTACGCATTTTTGGTCCAATACCGCAACAATACAAGGCTCACCCCCGCGGCGGGGAGCGCGCATTGCCTCACGCCAAAGCTGGGCCGCCTCGAGACCAGCCCAACGCTGTTGTAGGCCATGCCAGCCTCTCGCCCGGGGCAACACAGCGCGAGACCGGGCTCACGCTGCGGGAGACTTGCCAGAGCCGACCCGGTCGGGCGATACCTTACGCAGCCGCAATATGGGTGCGCATATTCCCGGGACGCGCACGGCGAGGCGCGCGAGGGGCAAGGGGGGCCCTTACGTGGCAGCGGTCATGATTGCCTTCGCGCTGGCAACCATCGCCTGCGCGGCGGTGCTGGTGATCCTGGTGTGGGCCATTCTGCGCTCGTTCGAGCGTCCCGCCGACTCCGAGGCGCGTTCAACCATGAGCAATCCGTGGTCACAGGGCGCGACGCATTCCAGACAAGAGTCGGGGCCGACTGGTTTTCTTCTCGTCGTGGTGATCGTCGAGGTGACGATCGCTCTTGCCTTCGCGGCCGTCGCGTTGATGCGATGACATCGAAGACTCGTTTGCTGGCGGGCGATCGAACCGGTGGCCCGATTACCGTCCGGTGCCCTCTGCAATCGCCAAGGCCCGCCGCCACACGCGCAGATAGTTCCCCGACCACAGCAGCCCGATCGCCTTCGCGTCATAGCCGCGCGCGACCAGCGCCGCGGTCAGCCCCGCCGACTGCGACGCGTCCTTCCACCCCGCGATGCCGCCGCCGCCGTCGAAATCCGAGGAGAGGCCGACATGCTCGATGCCGATGCGCCCCACGGCATGGTCGACATGCCGCGCCATGTCCTCGACCGAGGCGTCGTTCTTCTCGCCCTGCGGCACGCTCTTGAGGAAGGCGTCGAGCGCGGTGATCTGCGCCAGCCCGCCGACCTCGCGGATCATGTCGAGCTGCTCGTCGTCGATGCCGCGCGGATGGTTGCAGAGCGCGCGGCAGGCGGTGTGGGTGGCGACCACCGGGCTGCGCGAGACCTCGGCCGCCTGCATCATCCCGGCCTTCGAGACATGGCTGACATCGATCAGCATCCCCGCCGCGTTCAGCGCGGCGATGGCCTGGCGGCCGAAGGCGGAGAGCCCGCCATGCTCGGCCTCGGCATCGGCCAGCTTCTTGATCGGGATGGCGCTGTCGGCGATGTCGTTGTGGCCGTTATGGGTCAGCGTGAGGTAGTGCGCGCCGAGCGCCCGCCAGCGCCGCGGCGCGGAGAGGTCGCGGCCCATGGCATAGCCGTTCTCCACCGCCGAGAGCACCGCGGTGGCGCCGGCGGCGAAGCAGGCCTCGAGCTCGTCCGGCGTCGCGCAGAAGCGCCGCGCCGCGCCGTCCGCGCGCCGGCGGATATGGTGCAGCATGGCCTCGGCGCGCTCGGCCGCCAGGGCATAGCCGGGCCAGAGCCGCTCGCCCTGCGGGACATAGGCGATGAAGACCGCCGCGCGCAGCCCGCCGCGCAGCATCTTCGGGAAGTCGACGCGCTGCGGCGTCTCGCCGAGCCAGTCCGGCGGATCCGGCCACTTGATGTCGACATGCGTATCGAGGGTGAGGGTCGCGGCGTGGATCGCCGCCGCATCCATCACCGGTCGCCCCAGCCGGCCAGGAAGCGCTCGAGCAGCGTGCCGATCACCCCGACATTGTAGCCGCCCTCCTGCACGATCGCCGCGGGCAGCCGCATCGCGCCGAGCAGCGCGCCGGCGCGGGCGAAGCCCTCCTCGGTGACGGAGAGCGCGTTCAGCGGCTCGTCCTTGCTGGCATCGAAACCGAGCGAGACGACCAGCGCCTCGGCGCCGAAGCGCCGCGCCGCCTCGATGCCCTGCGCGACGGCCGCGAGCCACCCCTCGTCGCCGGTGCCGAAGGCCAGCGGCAGGTTCAGGTTGCATCCCTCGCCGGCGCCGGCGCCGGTCTCCTCGGCATGGCCGGTGAAGAAGGGGTAGTAGCGGTTCGGGTCGCCATGCACGGAGACGGTGAGCACGTCGCCACGGTCCCAGAACATTCCCTGCGTGCCGTTGCCATGGTGGCTGTCGATGTCGATCACCGCGACCCGCGGCGCGCCGGCGCGGCGCAGCGATTCGGCAGCGAGGGCGGCGTTGTTGATGTAGCAATGCCCGCCGGCGCGCGCGGCATAGGCATGATGGCCCGGTGGGCGACAGAGCGCATAGGCGCTGCGGCCCGAAGCCGCCTCCGCCGCGGCCGCCAGCGCGACGCCGGCGGCGCCGATGGCGGCCTCCCAGGTGCCGGGGCCGATGGGGCAGGCATTGTCGGCGGTGTACCAGGCGACCTGGCCGACGATGCCGTCGGGCCGGCGCGCACCATTGGCGAGCGCATCCGCGGTGGCGTGCATGTTCGGCACCGCCTCCGGCCCCTTGCTCGGCAGCGCGGCCCATTCGTCCATCACGCGGGCGAGGAAGTCGAGGTAGTCGGGCCGGTGCAGCGTCTCGAGCGCGGCACGGGTCGCGGCCGGCGCGGCTGCGGGCGGCAGGCCCATGCGGTGCAGCGCCGCCTCCAGCGCAGCGGCGCGGGCGGGCACCTCGAAGTTGGAATGGATCTCGCCGCGAAGCAGGAAGAAGCGCGGGGCGTGCCGGGCATGCCCGGGGTCGTGGAAGGTCCTCATCGCCCCGAGGCTAGTGCGCCATCGCGGCCGACGGAAGCGCAGCCGCGGCCGCGTTGCGCGAGTCGCGCCGTGTCGGCGGATCATGCGCGCGCGTGTGGCCCCGTGGCGCGGCAGGGTCGCCCCCGCAACGCCTACCGATGTCGTGGTCGCACCCGCAGCGCGTGTCGGGCGTGGTCCGGCGATCCGTTCCGTTCGCGGCGGGACTTTCGGACGTCGCGCGCGGCAAGCTAGGCGAGGAACCAGCTTTCCTCCAGCCCGGCCGTCGTCAGCCCGAACAGCAGGAGGGACACCGCGCCGAGCTCGATGGCGACGCCCTCCGCCGTGTCGCGCGCGGCGGCGACCAGCGCAACGGCATCCTGGCCCGCAACGCGGAGGCGGTCGCCGCCGGCGCCGTCGAAATCCGTCACCGTGGCGGTGGCGGGGCCCGCGCCGAGGTCGAAGGTATCGGCGCCGCCGCCGCCGGTGAGCGTGACCGGCGCGGCGCCGACCAGGAACCGGTCGTTGCCCGCGCCGCCCGTGATCACCTCGAAGCCTGCCAGTTCGGCGCCGTCGCGCCCGGCGATGACCAGGCGCTGCGCGACAAGATCGAAGATGATCGGCTTGCGTTCCGCGGTGACGGCGATGGCGTCCACGCCGTCGCCGCCGTCGAAGCGGTTGCCCTCGAAGGCCAGCCCGACCCCGGGCCCGCGGCGGAGGTCGAGCACCAGGGCGTCGTCGCCGCCGCCGAGCAGGATATCGTTGTCGACGACGCGCAGCGCGCCCCGGCCGTCGCTGCCCGCCGCGCCATCGGCGCCGCCGAGGGTCTCGGCATAGGTGCGGGTCTCGACGAAGGGGGTGCCGTCGCCGAGCGTCACGGGGCCGGCCTCGACCGGCGGCGCGCCTTCGCCCCCCTGGCCGCCCGCGCCGGCGGTGACGGCGATGCGGATGGCAACGGAATCGGCCGCATCGCCGAGGCGGAGATCGAGGCCGGCGAGCACGGCGCGCGCATCGCCGCCCTGGCCGCCCTGGCCACCCGCGCCGCCGGCGCCGATCACCACCTGCGTCTCGGTGGTGGAGGCGGTCACGACGGCGAATTCGTTGATGATCGTCCGGGTCAGGGCGATGTCGGAGAAGGCGCCCTCGCCGCCATGCCCGCCGGCCCCGCCGTCGCCCCCGGCGCCGCCCGTCGCCGCCAGGTCGAGGACGAGGTCGAGGCCGGTGATGCCGAGCGCGGTCAGGCCGGCGAGCTTGAGGAAGGCATCGCCGCCCTCGCCGCCGGCCCCACCCGCCGCTCCCGGACGCCCCCCGGCGAGATCGCCATTGCCGCCGCGACCGCCGTCGCCGCCCTCGCCGCCCGCGCCGCCCCGGGCGTGGAGGCGGAGGGCGAGCGCGAGGTCGCCCTCGGCCAGGATGAGGTCGGTGCCGAGGGCGGTGGCCTTGCCGCCCTGACCGCCTGTGCCCCCTTTGGCGGGAAGGCCCCCGAAGGTGCTGCGCACCTCGACCGGCGTGTCGCTGTAGCCAGGCAGGGCGTTGCGGGTCGTAACCGAATCGGCGGCCGTGTTGCCGCCGGCGCCGCCCATGCCGCCCTGACCGCCGGCACCACCCTGCGCCTCACCCTGCAGGGTGACCGAGTCACGCTCGCCGCCGCCAGCGCCGCCGAGGGCGAAGCTGCTGTCTGCGAAGACCACCCGTGCCGCGCCGCCCGTGCCTGGAACGCCTGCGGGCGCCCCGCCCTCGCCACCCGCCGTCCAATCCCTGTACTGCCGGAACGGCACGCCGACGCTGCGATTGTTGAAACCGGCGACGCCGCTGGCGCCATCCGGCGAGCCCAGCCCATCGCCGCCGCCGGCGATCCAGGTGGCGGCGAGGACGTCCTGAAGCTCGGTGCCGAGGACCGTCTCCGGCCGCTGCTTCAGGCCGCGCGGCCATCCATCCGGGCCCCATGGATTGCCCGGCTCGCGGATCGATGTGCGGTCGCCGTCGGTGATGGAGAGGCCCATGCCGCTTGTCCTATCCCTGTCGGCTTCGCTGTGGCTGCCCTGCGCCGGGGCGTCGCGGGCGGACCCATGTCCGAGTTGAACCATACCCCGGCTGCCGTTGACCACGGCATGAAACCCCGCCGGGTGCAGGCGCGCG
>CAYNYQ010000064.1:0-18214 GCA_964401305.1 uncultured Acetobacteraceae bacterium
TCATCAGCGGCCCGGGCGTCGAGCCCGCCGGGGCTCTGGCCGCCATGGAGAAGTGAGCCGGTGCGGTCTCGCTCCGCTCGACCGCACCCTCCGTCAGCCCGCCCCGCCGCGCAGGCGCTTTTCGGCTTCCACCGCCAGCAGCAACGCCGCGCCGATGCCGACCGCCACCGCGAGCTCGAGCGGCGAGAGCGGCAGCGTGCCGAAGGCGGCCTGCAGCGGCGGCAGGTAGGTGAAGGCAAGCTGCGCCAGCACCGTCAGGCCGACGCCGATCAGCACCGCGCGGGTGCCCAGCATTCCCCGCCAGGTAAGCGCGGGCCCGTGCACGAAGCGCACGCTGAACAGGTAGAAGATCTCCAGCGCCACCAGCGTGTTCACCACCAGGGTGCGTGAGGCCTCCAGCGGCACGCCGCGCTGCTGCGACCAGAAGAAGGCGCCGAAGGTGCCGATGACGAAGAGGATCGAGACGAAGAGGATGCGCCAGGCCAGCGCGGGCGAGAGGATCGGCTCGTCCCGCCGCCGCGGCGGTCGGCACATGCTGCCTGGCTCCGGCGGCTCGAAGGCGAGGGTGAGGCCGAGCGCGACCGCCGTGACCATGTTCACCCAGAGGATCTGCACCGGTGTGATCGGCATGGTCCAGCCGAACCCGAGCGCGACCAGGATGGTCAGCGCCTCGCCGCCATTGGTGGGCAGCGTCCAGCCGATCACCTTGCGGAGGTTGTCGTAGACCGTGCGCCCCTCGCGCACCGCGGTGACGATGGAGGCGAAATTGTCGTCCGCCAGCACCATCTCGGCCGCCTCCTTCGAGACTTCCGTGCCCTTGATGCCCATTGCCACGCCGACATCGGCGCGCTTGAGGGCCGGCGCATCGTTCACCCCGTCGCCGGTCATGGCGACGGTCAGGCCCTCGGCCTGGAAGGCGCTGACGAGGCGCAGCTTGTGCTCCGGCGTGGTGCGGGCAAAGACCGCCGTCTCCGTGATCGTGCGGCGCAGCCCGGCCTCGTCCAGCGCATCGAGCTCCCGTCCCGTGCGGACCGCCGGATCCGGCGCGAGGCCGAGCTGCCGGCCGATGGCACGCGCGGTCACCGCATGGTCGCCGGTGATCATCACGACCCGGATGCCGGCGTCCCGGCACTCGGCGACCGCCGCGACCGCCTCCTCGCGCGGCGGGTCGATCAGGCCGATCAGCCCGAGCATCGTCGCCCCGCCCTCGACATCGGCGAATCCGAGCGCGCCCTGGCCCGGCGCCGGCACGCGCGCGGCGAAGCCCAGCACCCGCTGGCCCTCGGCCGCGAGCCGCTCCGCCGCCGCCTGCCAGGAGGCCGCGTCGATCGGCCGCTCGCCCGCCTCGTGCCGCTCCATCGCGCACATCTCGATGACCCGCTCCGGCGCGCCCTTGATCGCGATCAGCCCGCCGCGGCCGTCGTGGTGCAGCGTCGCCATGAAGCGGTGCCGGGCGTCGAAGGGGATCTCGTCCGTCCGCGGCCAGCAGCGGCGCAGCAGCTCCGGCTCGATGCCGGCCTTCCGCGCCAGCGCGACCAGGGCCCCCTCCATCGGGTCGCCCTCGACGCGCCAGCTGCCGCCGTCCGTCTCGCGCAGATCGGAATCGTTGCAGAGGACGGCGCAGCGCAGCAGCTCGGCAAGCGCAGGATGCCCGGCCGGGTCCTGCCCGGCGCCCTCCTGCACGATCGCCCCGTGCGGGGCGTAGCCCGTGCCCTCCGCCACGAAGCCGGCACCCGCCGTCACCACCGCGCGCGCCGTCATCTCGTTGCGCGTCAGGGTGCCGGTCTTGTCGGAGCAGATCACGGAGACGGAGCCCAGCGTCTCCACCGCCGGCAGCCGGCGGATGATGGCGTTGCGCGCGGCCATGCGCTGCACGCCGATCGCCAGCGTGATGGTCAGCACCGCCGGCAGCCCTTCCGGGATCGCCGCGACCGCCAGGCCGACCATGGCCATGAAGGCCTCGGCCACGGCGTAGCCGCGCGCCGTGATGGCGAACACCAGGGCGACCGCCGAGATGCCGAGCACGACGAGCGTCACCTGGCGCGCGAAGCGGTCCATCTGCGCCAGCAGCGGCGTGCGCAGCACCTCGACCGTGCCGAGCATCTCGCTGATCCGGCCGAGCTCCGTGCGCGCGCCGGTGGCCGTGACGACGCCGAGCCCCTGTCCCGCGGCGACGAAGGCACCGGAGAAGGCCATGGAGCGGCGGTCGCCAAGCGCCGCGTCGAGGGCCACGGGATCGGCCGACTTGTCGACAGGCACGGATTCGCCGGTGAGGATCGCCTCGTCCATCCGCAGGGTGCGCGCGCGGAGCAGGCGCAGGTCGGCCGGCACCCGGTCTCCCGCCTCGACCACGACCACGTCGCCGTGGACCAGATCAGCGGCGGGGATGCTGATGCGGTGGCCGTCCCGCAGCACCGAGGCGCGCTGGTCGATCATGCCGCGGATGGCCTCCAGCGCGCGCTCGGCGCGGCCCTCCTGCACGAAGCCGACGAGGGCATTGATCAGCACGACGCCGAGGATGACCAGCGCATCGACGGCATGGCCGAGCCCGAAGGACAGCGCCGCCGCGGCGAGCAGCACGTAGATGAGCAGGTTGTTGAACTGCACCACGAAGCGCAGCAGCGGTCCGCGCCGGCGAGCCTGCGGCAGGCGGTTCGGTCCTTCGCCGCGCAACCGCTCGGCCGCCTCCGCCGCGGCGAGCCCCTTCGCCGTGGTGCCGAGCACCGCCAGCACGGCATCGACCGGTTGCGCGTGCCAGGGGCGCGCCGCCTCGCCCATGCCAGCCGGCGCCCCCGGGCCGTGGCTCATGCCGCGGCTCCGCGGCGCCGGCGATCGTCGCCGGTGCCTGCGACCCGGCCCATACCCGCCTGGGAGGCGTAAATCGAACTCTCGCTAGTGAGAGTAATGGGTACGGAACATGACGGAATCATCGGTTCGGTCTCTTCGCAACCGGGCGCCCTGTTCCTACCATTTGCTGACGGCCGTCGGCTTGCGCAGGCTCAATACGGTCACGCCCGGTGGGTTGACATGCCGGCCCGGGCTCGCACCCGGTGCGGGGCTGCGGGCCGCGGCCACGTCCGGCAAAAAACCGGCGGACCGCCTGCCGCATGGGCTGCGACGCCGCGGAAGGCGCCGGCCCGCGGGCAGCTCGTCGCGACCCCCGGACCGACGGTGCGTTGGCCGCCCGCCGCCACGAAGCAAGCGCCGCGGCACGGGAGCGGCTGCGCCGGAAAAGGCTCTAGCCCACCCCAGGTCAGGGGGTTAATGCTCCGCCATGTCACGCCAGTCGCCCGGCGCCCGGCCCGCCCTGCCTGGCGCCCTGTCCGAGCCACATGCCGCGACGCCCAGAACCGCCGCCAGGCGTCTCGGCGTTCTCGTCGGCCTCGCCCTGGCCGCCACGGTGCCGGCCGCCGCTCCCGCCGGGGCACAGCCCCGTGCCGAGCCCGCCGCTGCGAATGCCCCGGTCGCCACGCTGCCCGGCGGCAACCGGATCGTCGCGGTGGTCAACAGCGACGTCGTCAGCCGCGCCGATGTCGTCAACCGCGCGCGCCTCTTCGCCCTGAACGCCGGCCTCTCCCTGCCGGAGGAGATGCTGAACCGCCTGGCCGCGCAGCTGACGCGCCTGCTGGTGGATGAGCGGCTGCGGATCCAGGAGGTGCAGCGGCGCGGCATCCCGGTCACCGACCGCGACGTGGCCGAGGCGGTGCGCGAGGTGGAATCCCGCAACGGCCTGCCGGCCGGCGCGCTGCGCCTCCAGCTCGACCGGGTCGGGATCCAGCCGCGCGTGCTCTACGACCAGATCCGCACCCAGATCGGCTGGGCACGGCTGCTGCGCATCCAGCTCGGCCCGGAGGCGGAACCCTCGGCGGAGGCAGTGGCCGAGGCGATCCGCAACGCCCGCGCCCGCATCGGCCAGCCCGAGTACCTCGTCTCCGAGGTCTTCATCCCGCTCGACGACCCGCGCAACGAGGCCGAGACCCGCCGCTTCGTCGAGGAGGTGATCGGGCAGCTGCGTCGTGGCGTGCCCTTCCCCATGGTCGCCACGCAGTTCAGCCAGGCGCAATCGGCCCTGCAGGGCGGCGACCTCGGCTGGACCCGCCGCGAGGAAGTGGACCCGCAGGTCGCCGACGTGCTCGAGCGCATGCCGCCCGGCGCCGTGAGCAACGCGATCCGCGTGCCGGGCGGCTTCCAGATCGTCACGCTCCGGCAGCGCCGCGAGACGGGGCGTGAGATCGCCACGCTCATCAACCTGCGCCAGGCCTTCTTCCCCTTCGCCGCGGCGCTCGACCCCGAGAACCCGACGCCGCAGCAGCGCGACGCCCTGGACCGCGCGCAGCGCCTCTCCGCCTCGGCCCGCAGCTGCGAGGCGATCGAGCAGGCGGCCCGCACCACCGGCGCCGGCAACGACCGCCCCGCCGATCCTGGCCAGGTCCGGCTCGAGACGGTGAACCCGCCGCCGCTGCGCGCCCTGCTCGCCGGGCTTTCGCCGGGCCGCGCCTCGCAGCCGGTGATCACGCCCGAGGGCATCATCGTGATGATGGTCTGCACGCGCGAGCAGCGGAACCTGGCGGAGCTGACGCCCGAGCAGGCGAAGCAGCAGATCCTGCGCGACCGCATCGAGAATCTCTCGCGCCAGCTGCAGCGCGACCTGCGCCGCCGCGCCCAGATCGAGATGCGGAGCTGACCGCCGCGCCGCCGCGGCTGCCGTCGCTGCGGGAGACGATCGCGCGGCACGGGCTGGATGCGCGAAAATCGCTCGGCCAGCACTTCCTCCTGGACGAGGCGCTCTGCGCGCGCATCGCGCGCCTCGGCGGCGATCTTTCCGGGCGGCACGTGCTGGAGGTCGGGCCCGGACCCGGCGGGCTGACGCGGGCGCTGCTGGACACGGGGGCTGCCTCGGTCACCGCGGTCGAGCTCGACCGGCGGGCGGTCGCGGCGCTGGCGGAGCTGGCCGCGGCGCACCCGGCGCGGCTGCGGGTTGTAGAGGGCGATGCGCTGCGCCTCGACCCGGCCGCGCTGCTGCCGGAGCCGCCGCGGCGCATCGTGGCCAACCTGCCCTACAACGTGGCGACGCCGCTGCTGGTGCGCTGGCTGCGCGGCGCCGCGGCGCTCGAGGGCATGACGCTGATGTTCCAGCAGGAGGTGGCGGAGCGCATCTGCGCCGCGCCGGATACCGAGGCCTATGGCAGGCTTTCCGTGCTCGCGCAGTGGCGCGCGCGCTGCGACCTGCTGCTGCGGCTACCGCCGGGCGCCTTCAGCCCGCCGCCCAAGGTCTGGTCGGCGGTGGTCGGCTTCGTTCCGCATGCCGAGGCGCCGGGCCCGGTGCTGTTCGCGGCGATGGAGCGGCTGACGGCCGCGGCCTTCGGCCAGCGGCGCAAGATGCTGCGCGGTGCGCTGCGAGGCCTTGGCGAGGCGGAGGCGTTGCTGGCCGCGGCCGGAATTGCGGGCGAACGCCGGGCCGAGACGCTCGGCATCGTCGACTTCGACCGGATGGCCCGCCTGCTCGCCGCGCGGGACAAGGGCGCGCCGGAAGCCTGACGGATGGCAGGGCCGGCCTGCCCGGGTCGTCCGGCGCGTGCCTTCCGACGCGCGGGGCAGATCGGCCGCCGCCGATCCCGCGGACGAGCGGTGCCGGACAGGTGCCCCCCGTCCGATCCCCTGCCCCGCACGGAACGTCCCGCCGGGATCGTCCCTGAGCCATCGCCTTCCGTGGCCCACCAATCCTCGCCGCCCAGCGGCGGACCCACGAGCCTCGCGGGCCGGACACTAGACGCCGGAGGTCTGCCCGGATGTTTCGAGCCGCATGTAGGTGCGCATCGTCTCGGGCAGGTGCTGGTCGATCCACTGCGCCATGCGCTGCTCCTCCTCCAGGCTCTGGCGCAGCAGCGCCGGTGCCTGGCTATCGCCAGCGGCGTCGGCGACCTCGAGCAGCGCCTTGTAGGCGGCGATCTCGTAGTGCTCGAAGGCGTAGTTCGCGAAGGTGTTCTTGATGACCTCGTCCTGCGTGACGACGTGCGCCATGGCCGCCATGTTGCCCATGAAGCCGGTCATCGCGTCCTTGATGGCCGAGTGGCTTGTGCCGAGCCGGTCGAGGATCTGCTCGAGCCTGGCCGACTGGTTGCGCGATTCCTCGATGTGCTGGCGCAGCCGGTCGAGCATGGCAGGGTAGTTCTCCAGCCGCTCGGCCTGGCGGCTGAGGATCTGGATCGCCTGGGCCTCCAGGGCATGGGCGTTGCGGAGGGCGGTGACGTAGATGTCCTGGACGGAGCTTGCCATGGGCGGATTCCTGCGCTGTTGCGGCAGGAACCAGCCGCGAGCCCCGTGGTTGCTTCGGCGCCCGGAAAGGCAGGGGCGCTTCAAGCCGCGCCGCCGGCATGCTATGGCCGCCGCGGTACGTCCCCGTAGCTCAGCAGGATAGAGCACGGGATTCCTAATCCCGGGGCCGGAGGTTCGAATCCTCTCGGGGACGCCACCGGAACGACGCCCAGGCGCATCCCGCGCCGGAGGGCCTCGCCCCGCATCTGCACCTGGCCCATCGCGTCGGGCGCTGGCACGTCCGCACCGCGCGACCGCATTGGCCGTTGGCCGGTGGGCCTATCGCCGTGGTGCGCCCCCCGGGGCGTCTTCGGGGCGACGGGCGCGGTCGATCCATGCCTGCGCCGGGCCGAATCGCCGCATTCCGGGCACACCCGCGGCGATGTTCACCTCGCGCCAGGCGGGATGGAAACCCGCTGCCTGGAAGCGGTCGATGCGACCGAACAGGTGGTCCACGAAGCGCACGAGGCGCTTGTAGCGATCCGAAGCCGGCGGCCAGTCGTAGGCCGCGAGGATGGTGGGCACCGCGATCGTCGGGACGGTCTGGCCTTCGGGGATCAACTGCGGATACTCCCGAGAGGTCAGGGCCGAGGGCAGATAGAGGCTCAGGAAATCGCCATCGAGGATGTCGACCGGCAGGAACTTGAAGCCGGGATCCCAGCGCCCCCGCGTGAACGCATCGACCGGCTTCGAGGTGATGAACACGACCGCGGCCATCTCTCCCTCCCCGCGGCGCATCTGCTCGATCGCAACCGGATGCGGGATGAACATGCGGTCCACGTCGAGCCGCAGCCGGTCGAAGATCAGCGGTCCGGAATAGGCCGCGGCCGTGCCGGGCGTGTTGAAGTTGACCTTCTTCCCCCGCAGGTCGGCGAGCGAGCGGATTTCCGGACGCACCAGGATGTGCAGCTCGGAGGGAAAGAGGTTGAGGATGTAGGCGATGCGCTGATGGATGTTCGGCACGCTGGTGCGGAACTGCTCGAGCGCATCGGCGTTGATGATGGCCATGTCGACGCCGCGCAGATAGAGCAGCGCCTCGACGTTCTCCGTCGGCCCGCGCGTCACGATCGGCAGGACGTGCAGCGAATCGCGGTCGTCGACGACGCGGGCGATCTCGGCGGCGAAGCGGATCGGCGCCCCTTCGAGCAGGCCGGCGGCCAGCCCCAGCGTCCACGCGTTGAGCTTGTTCCTGACGGCGATGTCCGCCCGGCTCATCTCGAGGCTGGCGGCAGGCTGCGCACCGGCCGGTGCGTACGGCGCCGCCAGGCCTGCAAGAAGACCGAGGAGGCCCGCCGCGTGTTCGCGTCTCGTGTGCATCGCGTCTCCTTCAGGGCTGGCCGCCGGAGCTCGCGGCGACACGTCCCGGCCCGCGCAGAGTATCGGATGTGTCCCGGCCGATCTCAACGGATCAGGGCGCACGCGCCGGATGCAAGGCGCCCGAGGGCGGCTCGTCCGGCGCATCGGGCGGGCCGCTGGCGGACCCGCGCGTTGCGCTCGCTCTTTTGCCCGGTATAGGGTCGTGCGGAAGGCACCCGCCGATCACCTGGATTTCCCCCGATGTTCACCCGCCGCGCGATCCTTGCCTGTCCCGCCGTGCTGGCCCCGGCCGCGGCGTCCTCCGCCAGGGCTGCGTCCTGGCCCGATCGGCCGCTGCGCTGGCTGGTCGGCTTCCCGCCGGGCGGTGCGCCGGACGTCCTGACGCGCATCCTGGTGCGGCGGCTCGAGGCCGAGCTCCGCCAGACCATCGTGGTGGAGAACCGGCCCGGCGCGGGCGGCAACCTGGCTGCCACGGCAATCGCCCGCGCCGCCCCCGACGGCCTGACCTTCGGCACCCTCTTCGCCGCGAACCTTTCGGTCAACCGCCACATCTATCGCAATCTTCCCTACGACCCGCTGCGCGACTTCACCCTCATCAGCGAGTTCGCGCGCTTCCCGGCGGCCGTGATGGTGCACCCGTCCGTGCCGGTCTCGAGCATCGCCGAGCTCGGCGCCTGGATGCGCGCGCAGGCCGCGCCGCCCATCTGCGCGACGCCGGGTGCCGGCGTGATTCCGCACCTCGCGACCGAGATGCTGCTGCAGCGCCTCGGTACACGCTGCGAGCTGGTCCATTACCGCGGCAACCCGGACGCCCTGCGCGACCTGACGGCCGGGCGCGCCCAGATCATGGTGGACGCGTTCCCCACCGCGCTGCCCCTGGTGCGTGACGGCCGCACCCGCGCGGTGGGGGTGACCAGCGCCCAGCGCTCGTCCCTGCTGCCGGAGGTCCCGCCGGTCGCGGACACGCTTCCAGGCTTCGAGACAGCGTCGTGGCTCGCGGTCGGCGCGCCTGCGGGGCTGCCCGCGGCGATCGCCACGCGGATGGGTGACGCCATCGTGACGGCCGCGCGGGATCCCGACACGGTCCGACGGTTCGCCGACCTGGGCGCCGAGGCCATCGGCTCGACGCCCGAGGATCTCGCGGCACGCGCCGCGGCGGAGGATGCGCGCTGGGGCGACCTGGTCCGCGCCATCGGCGTCACCGCGGATTGAGACGCCGTCTGACGGTTCGCAAGCAGCGCGCGCCTGCATGACGGACGGCCGGCGCTTTCGGCCGGCCCGCCTGTCACCTCGACCACCGACTGCCGAGCGGGAGCGCGCCCGGTCCCGCGCAGCCGACGAGGCAGGCGCCGGGCGCCTTCCCCTGCCCTGACGGCCTCACCCCGGTGCCGACGCCGAGCCGTGCGACGCGGCGGGCGCCGTTCCAGCCCGGGCGTGCTCCGCATCCCACTCCGCACGATCCTGCCGCCGATGGACTGCCACGGCCGCGCCCTGCTGGCGCAGATCGTCGCAGCGGCCGGATGGGCGGCGACGCCCGACCTCGGCGAAGGTCACCATCCGATCCTCCGCCTCGTCCCACAGGGCGTAGCGCGACGCCCGCATCCCGTCCCGGATGCCGAGGACGCGCGCCGTCGCAAAGGCCGGGTGCGCGTTGTGGCACGCCTCGAGCCGGTAGTTGGGAATGCGCGGCGCCAGGTGATGGACGTGGTGGTAGCCGATGTTGCCGGTGACCCATTGCAGCGCGCGCGGCAGCCTCAGGAAGGAGCTTCCGCCGATCGCGGCCGCGACCGGACTCCAGCTCTCGTGGCGTGCCCACTGCGCGCCCTCGAAGTGGTGCTGCAGGGAGAACAGCCAGACGCCGGCGATGCTCGCAGGGACCATCACGGCGAGCAGCACCGTCATCGCGGGCCCGAATCCGAGGGCCAGGCCGAGCCCCCCATGCAGCGCGAGCAGCGCCCCGCTGGTCAGGTGCACGCTGCGCCGCTCCTTCCGCCATGTCGCGGGCTTGTCGAAGGGCACGCGGTAAACGACGAGGAAGATGATGGGCGGCAACAGGATGAGGGCGACGACGGGATGCCGTGCGAAGCGCTGCCAGCGCCGTGCCCAGGGACCCAGCGCGCGATACTCCGCGACGGTGAGGCAGGTGGAGTAGATGTCGCTCCCGCGCCCCTCGCGACGGTCGAGGTCGTTCCACGTCCCGTGGTGCTGGGCGTGCTGGCGGCGCCAATGCGCGTAGGGCGTGAAGGTGAGAAGGCTGCAGAGCCGCCCGATCGCGTCGTTGGCGCGGCGCGACGGCAGGAAGGAGCCATGCCCGCAGTCGTGCTGGATGATGAAGGTGCGCACGGTGAGCGCGGCTGCCGGCAGGGCGAGCAGCGGAACGACCCACCACCAGCCGGCCGCGAGACCGGCATGCATCGCAATCAGCGCCAGCACCAGCGGCACGATCGTCGTGCCGATCTGCATCAGGGCGGGACGCGAGGCTGCGCGCTGGAAGGCGAGGGCGACGTCCCGCAGGTCCTTCGCGTCGCCGGTGGCGCCACCGCCTGGCGGCGTCACCGCCCCTGGCCTCGCTGCGGGGGCAGCCTGGGTGGTCGTGGTCATCGAGCTCATCCGTGGTCGCCGGGTCCGCAATGTGCAGGCGTCTCCGCCCCGTTGCCCGGCCCCGGCCGCAGGCGCTCGGCCGTCGCCTCCTGCAGGGCGACGGTGGTCTCGATCGATCCGCTCCTCGCGACGCGGCGAAGCCGGATGATCCGCCGCTCGGTCACCATCATCCTCTCCAGCACGTCCACCACCGGGACGGCGCCGTTCTCCTCCTCGTGGATGCCGGGCGCCTGCGGCACCGGCAGCCCGATCGCCATCCTCCGGACTTCGGCCGGCTCGGCGCGCGGCGCCGCGGTCGTGGTGGCGAGGTCGGCGCTCGCCCGCCCGGCCCCCACTCTCCGACGACCCAGGGTTCGTCGTTCCGCCACGCAGGCGGTCGCCTGAGCCGTCAGGTCGGGCTCGCACTCTGTCACGTCCGCTGTACTCCGGGGCGCCGGCCGCAGGCCGGCCAGGCGTTCGGCTTCTGAACGCGAAGCCCTGCTCCCCGTGCGCCGCCGAATGCCGGTCACCCGCTATGCGCATATGGGCCGTGACCGGACAAGCGGCGGGCGCGTTGCGACTGCCGCATGGGCAGGATCGCATCCCCGTCGCAGCAGTGCCTGGCCGCCGGCTGGGCGGCCGGGACGGCGGCATCGCGGCCCGCGCCTCGCCGCAACGGAACCGCGACCGGGGCGGGGATCCGTCGCGCCCCGGCCCCATCGGCGACCCCTCATCGACGCCCCCAGGACATCCAGGAAGGACAGGCAGATGCGCAATGTGGATGCGGAGCTCGTGGCACGGCTGGCACCGAGGGTCACGGCGCTGCACGCGGCGAATGGCGGCAACTGGGAAGCGACCCTGCGCGACGCCCTGGCCCTGATCCGCGAGAGCCACCGGGTCGAACCGATGTCCGGCAATGGCGCCGGCGCGGATGAGTCGAAGACGCCGGACACCCCGCGCGAGGACGACTGATTCCCGCCCCGCCAAGCCCCGGATGCCGGCCGTCGACGGGCGGCCCGCGGGTCAGGCGCAGCGCGCTCCCCGCAGGGCTGTTGCGACGCCGAGCACGAGAGGCGCGCCGGCGCCCGAAGCACGGCGTGCGTCAGCACGGGATCGGCTCGGCATGACGCGACGGGCGCAGCGAACCGGGCCGGCGCCGCCTCGTTGCGTGCCTGCGCCTGCCGGTGGACGGGAGGCAGGCAGACCTGGGCGGCGCCGTTACTCGATTGGGACGACCTTCGCTTCTTCCTTGCGATCGCCCGCATGCGGAGCCTGTCGGCGGCGGCACGCGAGCTGCGCGTGACGCAATCGACGGTCGGCCGCCGCCTTGCCTCGCTCGAGGGCGGGCTCGGGGCGCGGCTGCTGCATCGCACGCCCGAAGGCTACAGGCCGACCCTCGCCGGGGAGGCGATCATGGCCCAGGCCGAGCGCGTCGAAGCGGAGGTTCTCGCGGTCGAGCGGACGGTCGGTGGGCGGGATGCGCGGCTCGAAGGCCGGGTGCGGGTGACGGCGGTGGACACCCTGGCCAGCCACGTCCTCGTGCCTTGCTTCGCGGCGCTGCAGACCGGCAGCCCGGAGGTTGCCCTCGAGCTCGTCGCCGATGTGCGGCACCTCAGCCTGGCCATGCGGGAAGCCGACATCGCCGTGCGCCTCACGCCCTTCGAAGGCCATGACCTGGTGGTGCGGCGAATCGGGCAGCTTGCCCATGGGCTCTATGCCAGCCTCGCCTATCTGGAGCGCCACGGCACGCCGGATTTCGGCGCCGGCTGTGCGGGCCACCGCCTGGTGGCAGGCCTCGACGGCGCCGAGGTGCCGCAGCTGGACGGCTGGCTTGCGGCGATCGCCCCGCGCGCCACCGTGGCCCTGCGGACCGACAGCCCGGAGGCGCAGTTGCAGGGCGCGCTCCGCGGCGCGGGCATGGCCTGTCTTTCCCGCCTGCGCGGCGACGCCGCCGGCGCGCGACTGCGGCGGCTCGAGCCGCCCGAGGCCGAGGCGGCGGCGGTCGGGATCTGGCTGGCCGTGCACAAGGACAACCGCCGGACGCCGCGCATCCGCCTGGTGGTCGACGCGGTGGTCGCGGCATTCCGCGACCGCGCCGACGAACTCCACCCGCCGCAGGATCGCGGCATCTGCGGCGCGGGCTAGAGCGTGATCGCCGAAGGGCGTAACGCCCGCAGGCGTGAATCACGCGACGAAACAACGAGCTAGACCACGATCCGCGATTCAGTCCTCGCGGATCGTGGTCTAGGATCCGACGGACGGCGCCAGCGCGACGCTGAGCTGCGTTCCGTCATGCAGCGTGCTGGCCACCTGGGACCGCAGCGTTGCGCGGGCGACAAGCGAGGCCAGCGCCGCATGCGACGCGTCCGATTCGATGTGGACGGCAACGCGCACCTCGTCGAAGCCGAGCGAGGGCGGATGCGCGTGGGCGGCCTGCGCCACCGCCAGATCGGCCTCGATGTCCAAGGCGAGGGCGGAGAGGACGATCCCCTGCGCCGCTGCATGGGTCCTAATCGCGCTGGCAAGGCAGGAGCCGAGCGCGGCGAGCACCATGTCCAACGGCTGGGGCGTCGGGTCGGGTCCTGGAATCCCGCCGGATTCGTCGAGCAGGATCGGCGGCAGGTCGCGTATGTGGTTCTCGAGCCGGAAGCGCCCTGAAGCGACCGTCCGGCAGCGCAGCGTGCGAGGCGGGCTCACGACGGCGCGGCTTGGCGCGGCGCGGGGGCGATGCGGTGCAGCGCGCCAGGTCGGCGATCGGGCTTGCGCACGGCGGCTGTCCTTCCCTGTGCCACCGGCGCCGGCAGTGGCCGACCGGCCGGAGGGCGAAACATGGCGCGCCCCGAGCCCCATGGCGCCACGCAAAGCCGGCGACCCGCTGTGCAATGTTGCACCACGACGCCCCCTGGCGCGGCGCTGCCGGGCGCATCGCGGCGGGGGCGGCGCTTCCGGGGATCGGCGCGCGGGCGCCAGCACGGCACGAGGCCGGTCATCCGCGATGACCGGCCTCGGCACCCTTCCGCAGCCTCAGTGCGCGGCGGTGGCGGCGCCAGGCTGCCGGTTGCCCCGCTTCCGGCCGGCCTGCTCGATCTCCACCTCGTCGCGCCGGACCGTTTCCGTCACCGTCTCGACACGCTGCGTGCGCTCGGTGCGGACGACGAGTTCCTCCCGCAGGCGCACGCGCTTGCTGATGGTCGGAACCTCCTCGGTCTCGACGACCTCGACGGTCACTTCCGTCAGGATCTCCCCCGTGACCTTGTCGCTCACCGGGCGGCGGCGCTCCACGACCACCCTCTCGCTCATCAGGGTGACCTGGCGCTCGACGGGCGTCTCGACGACGAAGCGGTGGATGCGCGCCGTGCCGCGGTTCTCGGTGCGCTTGCCGACTTCGAGCACCTCCTCGCCCAGCGGAATGACCTCCTCCGTACCGGAGGGGCTGCGTGCCGCCGGCGCGCTGCCCGTCCGCTGCGCGTTCTGCATGGACCCCATCCAGGGCCACATGAACATGCTCGTCAGCGCCACGGCCTGCGCCTGGGAGCGTTGCCGCGCATCGGCAGCCGGCGCAGCTGCCGAGGAGGCAAGGCGGGTTACCTCTCCGGCGGCCTTGGTTGCGGCCGCAAGCGGCCTGAGCGCCGCATCCGTGGCCCGCTGCGCGTCGGCACGAACGCGTTGCTCGGCGGCGTTCCGCTCGCGCTCCGCGTCTGCGGCCTGCTGTGCCCGCAGTTCCGCCTGCCGGGCCACGAACTCGGCCTCGTCCCGCTCCTGCCGTGCCTTCATGCGACGCTGCTCGGCCTCGTCCTGCCTGGCCTGCTCGGCCTCCGCGACGCCCGCTTCCATTCGCTCGGTCACGCCCTGCACCTGCTCGTCGCTCAGGGCCCGCTGCACCGCCGGCAGGAGGTCCTTCTTCTCGTCGCGCGCATGCTGGCGGAAGGCCTTCTGCAGCTCGGAGAGCTTCTCGGAGAAGGCCTGGTCGTTCTTCGGCATCGCGTCGAGCTCGGTCAGCTTCGCGCGGAGCTCCTTGTTGTCGCGGATGGCGTCGGCGACGAGTTCCCTGGTCTCGGCGTTCTTCCGCAGGATCGGGAAGAGGTGCTGCTCCTCGAGGCTGGTGTGGAGCTCGAGCTCGGCCTTGAGCTCGGCGAACAGCCTCTCCCGGGTCTTGATCGCGCCTTCTGAGGTATCGGCCAGTCGCGTGAACAGCTCATTGGCCTTGGCCGGGCCGCTCTGCATCATCGTTCGGAAGTTCATAATAAGATCCTTTTGCTGCAGCGCAGCATGCGCGATATCGCGGAATTTTCCGATCAACGTTCACGGCATTTCAAAATAAGGATCTCCCTCAATTCTGCTCGGCAGGGCCAGATCGACGCAGGGAAATATCGGATGCGTATCGAATTGCATTGGACTATGGCACCGTATTTCCCGGCGTGACTGTCAACTTCAGCTCTATCTGCCGGGAACGCCTCGCGGGGCGGGGTCGGCCACCTGTGCGACGTCCTTGGCGCGGCGCGCCTGCCCAGCCAGGAAATGTCTGCATCGCCGTCCCGGATCGGCGGACGTTTCTCTGCGACAAAGACCTGCCACGACGCAGGAGCGATCCCCTCCACCGAGGGCGCCTGGCCCGGCAACGCTCGACCTTGCGCTTGTCGAGCGCCACCGCGTGGTGGCGAACCTTCGCCAACAGAGCGAGCACCCCGGACGCCGGCGCGCTGCCGCCGGCACAGCGGCGGCTTTCGTGCGCGGCCGACGCCGCCTAGGCTCTCCACCGGCGCCCCGCACACGGCGGGCGCATCCAGGGGAAGCCAGACCATGCCGCGCATGACCGGGGGCGACGCGATCGTCGACAGCCTGCTCCGCCACGGGATCGATACCGTCTTCGGCCTGCCGGGCGTGCAGATGTACGGCCTCTTCGACGCCTTCGCGCGCAACGCCAACCGCATCCGCGTCATCAACGCGCGGCACGAGCAGACCACCGCCTACATGGCGCTCGGCTATGCCTGCGCCACCGGACGGCCGGCGGTCTATTCCGTCGTCCCCGGCCCCGGCGTGCTGAACACCACCGCCGCCCTGGCCACCGCCTGGGGCGTCAACGCGCCTGTGCTCTGCCTGACCGGCCAGGTGCCCTCGGCCATGATCGGGCGGCTGCGCGGGCAGCTGCACGAGCTGCCGGACCAGCTCGCTACGCTGCGCAGCCTGCTCAAGCACGCCGAGCGGATCGAGGACCCGACCGAGGCCCCCACAAAGGTGGCCCGCGCTTTCCAGGAGATGCTGTCCGGCCGCCGCGGCCCCGTCGCGCTCGAGATGCCGCTCGACCAGATGCCGGCGGTCGCGGAGGTGACGCCGCGCGACCCGCTGCCGCCGCACCCGAACCCGGTGCCGGACCCGGAGCGGATCGCCAAGCTTGCCGCCATGCTCGCCGCCGCCAGGGCGCCCATGATCTGGGTCGGCGGCGGCGCGCTGCACGCCGCGGCCGAGATCCGCGCCCTGGCCGAGAAGACCGGCGCGCCTGTGGTCGCCTTCCGCGGCGGCAAGGGGGTGATGGACGACCGGCATCCGCTCGGCCTCACCATCCCGGCCGGCTACAAGCTCTGGCCGGAGACCGACCTGCTCATCGGCTTCGGCACGCGGCTCGACGTGCCGACGGCGCGCTGGGGCGCCATGCCGCCGGGACTTAAGATCGCGCGCATCGATATCGACCCGGCGGAGATGCGGCGGCTGACGGTGGATCTCGGCATCGTCGCCGACACCGCCGATGCCGCCCGCGCCCTGGCCGCTGAGCTCGGCGCGGCACGCCCCGATCCCGCCCGCGCCGCCGCCATCGCCCGCGCCAAGGCCGAGGTCGCCGAGGAGATCCAGTCCGTCCAGCCGCAGATCTCCTTCATCGAGGCGATCCGCGAGGCGCTTCCGGAGGACGGCATCTTCTGCGACGAGATGACGCAGGTCGGCTACGTCTCCTGGTTCGGCATGCCCTTCCACGCGCCGCGCACGCTGATCACCTCGGGCTTCTCGGGCACGCTGGGCGCCGGCTTTCCCACCGCGCTCGGCGTGAAGGTGGCCTGCCCGGACCGCGCCGTGGTGGCGGTGACCGGCGATGGCGGCTTCCTCTTCGGCGGCGCCGACCTGGCGACGGCGGTGCGCTTCGGCATCAACCTCGTCACCGTGCTGTTCAACAACCAGGCCTATGGCAACGTGCTGCGCGACCAGGTACGGATGTTCGACGGCCGGCATTCGGGGTCGGAGCTGACCAATCCCGACTTCCAGACCTATGCGAAGGCCTTCGGCGTGCCGTCCTGGCGGGTGACCGATGCGGTCGGGCTGCGCGGCGCCCTGAAGGAGGCGCTGGCCGCCAACGCGCCCTGCCTGATCGAGGTGATGACCGACATCACCAGGGAAACCGCGCCGTGGAAGTTCATCGCGCCGACGCGGGGCTGAGCAGCGGCGGCGCGGGCGGTCACCCCAAAGTGAGGTCGGGCAGGTCGCGCTCCGCGGCCTCGCCGCCCGGCCCCTCGGTGCGCAGGCGGCAGGCGCCGAGCGCCCCCTCGAGCGCGGCGGCGGCGTGTTGCGCGGCGGCGATGGCGCGCCGGTACTCGGCGATGCGCCCGCCCTCGTAGCCGAGGACGGCGACGACCGGACTGATCAGGAGCGTGGCCACGAGGACCCCCGGCACGGGGATGAAGCGGCGCATCGAACCCTCCCCCGCGGCACGGGCTGCGGGCCCGGCTGCATGGCCGCGACCCTAGATGGCGCGTATCGCAGCGGGATTTCGCCGCGGGTGCAGGAGGGTTACGAGGGTTACGCGCGACAGCCTGCGCTGACCCGCCCGGGCGTTCAGGCCTCCGCGGTCACGAAGGGCCAGAGCGCATCCCCGCCCTGCCGCGCCGCGATGCCGCCGAGGCGGATCGACCAGGCCGCCTCGCCGCCGAACTCGTCGCGCCAGGACCAGAGGCGGCGGGTGACATGGTGCAGCGACAATTCATAGGTGAAGCCCATCGCGCCATGCACCTGGTGCGCGATGGCGGAGCCGAGGCCGGCCGCCTCGCCGACCCGGATCTTCGCGGCCGCCACCTCGGCGACCACAGCCTCCGCGGTCAGCGGCGCGCCCGAGGCGATCGCCTCCGCCGCCGCATCGGCCGCGGCGCCGGCGGCGGCCGATTCCCCCGCGAACTGCGCCAGCGCATGCTGGATCGCCTGGAAGCCGCCGATCGGCCGGCCGAACTGCACGCGCCCCGTCGCGTGGTCGAGCGCCATGTTCAGCGCCCGCTCGAGCCCGCCGGCCATCTGCACGGCGCGCACCGCGGCGCCCAGCACCTGCAGCGCATCGCCATCGAGCCCGGGCGCGGCGGCGATCTCCATCGGCCGCGCCCCGTGCAGCACCAGCTGGTCGCGCGGCTCCCCGGCCAGGCCCTGCCCCGGCTTCACGACACAGTCAGCTAGCGCGACGAGGGCGATGCAGTCCTCCGCGCCGCGCCGCGCCGGAACGACGACATGCTGCGCCCAGCGCGCGAAGGGCACGAGTCGCGCCGAGCCCTGCAGCGCGCCGTCGGCGCCGACCTCCAGGCGGTCGGCGGCGTGCACGGGCGCCACCGTCATCGGCCCGGGCGGCGCGGCGATGCCGGCACGGGCGAGGAGCAGGCCCGCCATCATGGTCTCGGCGAGCGGCAGCGGCAGCGCGTGCTCGCCGGCGGCGCGCAGCGCGCCGAAACCGTCGGCGATCTCCGCCCCCGCGCCGCCGAATTCGTCCGGGACCCAGGCGAGGGTGAGGCCGCTTTCCTCCAGCGTCTCCCACAGCGCGGCAGGAAATTCGCCGCGCTCGGCCTCGTTCACCAGCGCCGGCGTGCAGCGGTCGCGCAGGATGCGCTGCGTGGTCTCGACGACGATGTTGCTGCTGTCGGACATCTCGGCCGTTCCCCCTGCCCGCCGGACGCCGGCGCGCCCCTGCCCTATCGCAGCCCGAGGCCGCGCGCGATGATGCCGCGCAGCACCTCCCGCGTGCCGCCCTGGATGGTCAGCT
>CAYNYQ010000065.1:0-18147 GCA_964401305.1 uncultured Acetobacteraceae bacterium
GCGGGGTGGTGGAGCCAAGGGGAGTCGAACCCCTGACCTCTTGAATGCCATTCAACCCACGCGTGCCGCACCGGACCGCATGGCGCCGCACCGAGCTTCCGAAGGCACGGAAAATCCTCACTTCCAGCGAGCTGGTCCCCGGACCGGATTGGACCGGGCCGCTTCTGCATGGTTGCATCGTGGTTGCACGTCCGGATATGCAACCAACCGGAGGCACCAATGCCGAAGCGCAGCGAAGCGAACATCACCAGCCGGGCGGCCGAGACCTCGCCCCCCGGCCTCATGTGGGATCGGGAGGTGCCAGGCTTCGGCCTTCGCACCCTGAGCACCGGCGCGCGCACCTGGCTGTTCAAGTATCGCGCCCTGGACGGCCGCCAGCACTGGCATCGGATCGGCACCTTCCCGGCCATGACCGTGGACGATGCGCGCAAGGAGGCGCGCGCGCTGCGGACGGCGGTGGACAAGGGCAAGGACCCATCGAAGGAACGCGAGGCGGAGCGTGAGGCCGCGCGCGCCGCGCGCGCCGCTGCGGTGGAGAAGCTGGCCGAGAGCTACGCCAAGGCGCTGCCGGGTCGCCCGAGCTTGCGCGGATCGGGCGCCATCTCGGCCGAGCATGCGGCAGCCGAGGCGGCGGCCGTCCGGAATGCCATCGCCCGCATGAAGCTGGAGGGGCGGCCGGTCGCGGAAATCACGCCCGCCGACCTTCTCGGCCTGCTGCACCTGGAGGCAGCGCGCCCGGCAACGGCGCGGCTGCTGTTCGGTGCCTTCGGGCGCTTTCTGGAGTGGTGCCGCGACGCGGGGCACCTGGCAATCAACCCTTGCGACGCGATCCCGCGCGCCAGGCGCCCGAAGCCGCCGCCGGCGCGCCGCCGGGTGGTGCCGCTGCCCGACCTCGCCCGCCTCTGGATCGCGTCGGACGTGCTGCCGGCGCCGCTTGGCGAGCTGGCGCGGCTGCTGATCGCGCTGCCGGTCCGGCGCGGCGAGGCCGCGCGCCTCGCATGGGAGGATTTGGACCTCAAGGCCGGCGTCTGGACGCTGCCCGGCGCCATCACGAAGAACGGCGACCCGCACCGAATCGCGCTGCACCCGCTTGCCCGCACGCTCTTGCGCGCCAGGCACAAAGCGATGGGCAAGCCGGCAAGCGGCCTCGCTTTCCCCTCGCCCCGTGCCAGTAACGAAGTCACGGCCTGGACGGGGATGAAGGCGGAGATTGGCGAGGCGGCCGGCTTCCGCGCGTGGACATGGCACGACTTCCGGCGGTCCTTCGCCTCCCTGATGGCGGAGCGCGGCGTTGCCGAACCGGTGGCGGATGCGGTGCTGAACCACCGGCAGAGCGGCACGCGCGGCGGCGTCCTTGGCGTCTATCAGCACGCGCAGCGGTGGCCCGAGCAGAAGGCCGCGCTCGAGAAATGGGGCGCGGCGCTGGCCGAGGCCATCGCGGCGGCGGAGCGGAAGCGGAACGGGGCGAGCGCGAAGCCGGGCGCGAAGGCGAAGACCCCCGGCACCCCCACTACCCCCGTCCCCCGGAACGCGCACCGAGCAGGGGCAACGCCGAGGGCGCGCGGAGACCTTCAACCTTCGCGGCTTTCTGCCCCGACCTCGGCCGTGCCGGCTGGCGCGCGCCGCTGACCCGATCCAAGCCGGGCGGTTCCCGGCATTGCGGGTGGGGCGAGGGCGATTGCAGCGCCCCCGCCCCGGCCCGCCGAGCTGGTGGAGATACACCATGCACACGACGAACCACGGCCCGAATAGCACAGAGGCGGCAACCGTGGTCGCCTTCCCAGGCTCATGGGAGGGCGAGTTGCGAGCCATGCGGCGCAGATTGAACGCGGGCGACGCAGGCGCGGTGGCCGACGCGATGCGCCTGGCAGCCGAGCTGGAGGAGCACCCCAAGCGGGAAGGCCTGACGTCGCAGCTGTGCCGCCGCGCCGAGGCGGAAGCCGCCCGCTACTACGCCATGGCGGACGAGCTTCACGAGGCGGTGGCCCGGATCGGGGGCCGGGCGCCGTCCGTGCTGGCGGCGAAGGCCGAGCTGGTCGAGCGTTGGCTGCGCGACGGTGAGCCGCGCTACGCGGCCGAGCTTGTGCGCACCCTGCGCGACGGCCTTGACGCGCTGGCGACGATGGAGGCTCAGCGCCATGGGTGATCGAGGCGACCAGGCGCAGGAGGACGGCGCCGAGCTGGTGACGCCGGCGGTCCGGGCGGGGCAGATCGCGGCGGGGCTGGCGCGGCTTACGGAGCTGGCCCGCGACCCCCGCACGGTGAACGCTCTCCCGACCTTCGCGGGGGTGCTGGACACAATGCGGGCGCATGCCGACGAGCTAGCGGCGGTGCTGGCCGAGAGCGAGGAGGAAGACGGAGGCGCCGGCGAGGAGATCCCCGAGGCGCACGACGCGGAGCCGATCGGCGCGGCGGTGCCGCCGGGGCGAGCTGCGCCGCTCACCTTCGAGGCCCTGAACCTTGCCGTGGAGCTGCTGGCACGCGACGCGCAGACGCGCATCTGGCCAGCGCAGGAAGCGGCAGAGCTGCCCGGTCTGGTGGCCGGAGCGGTGGCCACTGTGCAGGCCGCGACGAGGGCCCTTCATGCGTTCTTCGCGGCCCAGGCCGACGCGGCCAGGAAGCGGGGGCGCATCGCCTTGGACGAGCGTGGCGAGCCCGCATACGAGCCGGCGGAGCTGCAAGTCGCGTACATCGCGGTCAGCGGTGCGCTCGCGCTGGTGGAGGCGTTCCGCGACATGCGGGCGGGCGAGGCGGGCGAGCCTCTTGCCCGCGTCGTGAGTGCCTTGGCGAACGTGCAGAGGGGCAGCGGAGACCCGCTGCTCACGCCGCTGCGGACGTATGCCGCCCGGCGAAACCTTGATGCGGCGCACCTGATCGGGACGGCCGCCGCAGCCATGGATGCGTGGCAGTGCGGCGGACTGAGCCGACGAGAAGCCGCGAATCGCGTTGCATCCCTGTTTGCCGGCGTGCGGCGCCACGCCGGTTCGATCATCGCGGGCGTGGAGCCGGGCACGGTGGCTTGGTGGCGCGACCAGGCGAAGGCCGAGCGCGGGCGCCTCACACCTCAGGAAGCGCAGGAGCGGTGGAACAGCTACCGCGCTAGGCGCGACGCGAGGCTCGCGGAGTGTCCCGACAGGCGAGCAGACAGGCCGTGGCATGAGCGGCACGCCCTGGCGCTTGAAGGACGGATCGCGGCCGTCCTCGCCAATCAGGGGCCGGGCTTCACGCTGCTGGGCAAGGGGCGCGAGCCGGACCGCCGCAACACGGCGACCTCGCGCGCAAGACCGAGGATTCGAGTGTCAAGCGCGATCCGCTCGAATAGCCCGCATGGCTGACTGAGCCGCGCCGGACCTCCCGGCGCCGCACGGGGCTGCCCCCGGCGGCTGGTCAGACATGGAGCCATACATTGAGCGATTCCGCTTCCCGGCCGGCCGGGCGCCGGCTGCGCACGCCCGAGGCCGCCGAATACCTCGGCCTCTCGGTGTCCACCCTGGAGAAGATGCGCACGGCCGGCGGCGGCCCGGCCTTCCTCGCCATGGGCCGGGCCGTCTCCTACGCGGTGGCGGACCTTGACGCTTGGGCCGCCGCCCGGACCGTGCGCAACACCAGCGAGGCGCGCATGCGGCTGCCTCGCCGCCTCACGCCGCCGGCGAGCGCGGCGCGAGGGGGTGCGCGGTGAGCGGCGCACCTTCGGCCGCTGCGACCGACCTGCACGGCCTGCGATGGCTGCTCAGCATGCCAGTATCGCGGGCGATGCTGGTAGCCGCCGGCGCCATCTGCATGCGCCATCTTCTGCGCGTACATGGCCCGCAATTGTGCGCGCAGGACGGGTGGGGCGTGCCCATGAGCAGGCGTGGCGCACGCGATACGGCAGAGCTGGTGCGCTGGTTGGAGAGCACGCTTGCGATCATGGAGGATGTTGCGCAGCTGCAAGCCGATGGTGTCGCACTGCCCGACCGCGAGGCGTGGGCGCGGGGACGCGCGGAGGCCGCGCGCGCGGCGCTTGCGGCGCGGCTGCGGCTGCCGGACACGCGCTGCTTCCACGGCGCGCAGGAGGATTCGCACGGCTTCCCGTTCTTCCCCTCGCCGCCGGTGCTTCTGACGAACCGGAAGGGCAAGCCCGGCGGAGGCGAGGGCGGCGGTGCGCCCTTTAGGCCGGCATGAGCGGCGCGCCGATCCGCGCGGCCGAGCTGTCTGCCATGCTGGCCGCGAACGTGTCGGCGCTGGCCGTGCATCTGCTACCGGCGGGGCACCGCGACGGCGGGCACTGGCGCTGCGGCGGAGTGGATGGTTCGCCCGGCCAATCCCTCGCGCTGCACCTTCACGGCGACAAGGCGGGCGTCTGGCATGACTTCGCCACGGGCGAAACGGGCGACGCCCTCGACCTGGTGGCGGCCGTGCTGTTCCGAGGCAGCACGCGGAACGCCATGGCATGGGCGCGGCGGTGGCTTGGGGTGGGCGACGGGACCACTCCGCCGCAGGCGCCCAGGAAGGCGCCTGAGGCGGCGCAGGCGCCGCCAGGTGCCGACGATGCGGCCCGCCGCCGGAAGGCGCTGGCGCTGTTCCTGAGCGGCCAGGAGCGCATTGCCGGAACGCCCGCCGGGGAATACCTGGCAGCACGCGGGATCATCATGGCCGAGCTGGCGCGGCAGCCTCGCGCGCTGCGCTTCCATCCGGGGTGCTGGTGCCAGGAAGCTGGCCGGCCACAGCCCGCGATGCTGGCCGCCATCACGGACGGCGCCGGCGAGCATGTCGGCACGCATCGCACCTGGCTTGCGCGGGACGGTCGCGGCGTGTGGCGCAAGGCGCCGCTGCGCGATGCGAAGAAGACCCTCGGCCGCTATGCCGGCGGCTTCATCCCCTTGTGGCGCGGCGCCTCGGGGAAGCCGCTGCGCGAGGCGCCGGCCGGCGAGGCGGTGGCGATGGCCGAGGGGATCGAAACCGCCCTGTCGGTCGCGCTTGCCTGCCCCGAGCTGCGCGTCATCGCGGCCGTGGCGCTCGCCAACATGGGCAGCGTGGTCCTGCCGGCGGCGGTCTCGCGCGTGATCCTCTGCGCCGACAACGACGAGGAGAACCCGAAGGCGGCGGCGCTGCTGGAGCGAGCGGCGGACCGCTTCGCGGCCGAGGGGCGCGACGTGCGCATCGCGCGTCCGCTGGTCGGGAAGGACTTCAACGACACGCTGCGCGCGGGGATGCCGGCATGAGCGGCGGGAAGAACGGCGCGAGCGGCGGCGCGAAGACGCCAAGCGCGTGGAAAGGCGGGCGCGACGCGATCCGCGCTGCGGTGCAGGGTGCGGCGCCGGTGGTGAAGACAGCCTTCGAGATGCCGCACGGCTTCGAGATGCGCGCTGATGGGTTGTGGCGCATCCCGGCCAGCGAGAAGGACATGCCGTTTCGCATCTGCGGCACCTTCGAGGTTGCGGCCGAGAGCCGTCCCGAGAACGGCGACGACTGGGGCTTGCTGCTGCGCTGGCAGGACCGCGACGGCACGGCGCACGAGTGGATCATGCCGCGCCGGCTGCTGGCCGGTGAAGGCGTGGCGGTGCGCGAACGGCTGGCCGCGTGCGGGCTGTTCGTCAGCGCCGCGCAGGGCGCGCGCCTCGCGCTGGTGCAGTTCCTTGCCACGGTGCGCGCGACGGCGCGCGTGCGGACGGTGCCGCGCACCGGCTGGTATCGGCCCGCCGGCGGAAGCCCTGTCTTCGTCCTGCCGGGCGGCCCTCTTTGCGCGACGGCTGGCGAGCTGGTGCGGCTGGACATGGACCCGCCGCCGAGCATCTACGGCCAGCGCGGCACGCTGGACGGCTGGCGCGACCAGGTGGCGCGCCTGTGCGTCAGCAACACGCGCCTTGCCTTCGGGGTGTCCTGCGGCTTCGCCGGCCCGCTGCTGTTCCTGGCCGGCGACGAGGGCGGCGGCATCAACCTTCGCGGCGAGAGCAGCAAGGGCAAGACGACAATCATTGACGCGGCGGCGAGTGTCATGGGGCCGCCGAGCAAGACCGGGCCGGATGCCTTCGTGCGGCCATGGCGCGCCACCAGCAACGCGCTTGAGCAGGTGGCGGCGGCGCACAACCATGCGCTGTTGCCGATGGATGAGATGGGGCAGGCGGACCCGAAGGAGCTTGGCGAAACGCTCTACATGCTGGCGAACGGCAGCGGGAAGGAGCGCGCCCGAGCTGGTGGCGGGAACCGCCGGAGCACCACCTGGACAACGCTGGTCCTGTCGAGCAGCGAGGAGAGCGCCGCCAGCCTCGCATCGCAGGCCGGCAAGCGGATCAAGGCCGGCCAGGAGGTTCGCTTGCTGGATGTGCCGGCCGTGGTGCCAGGCGGCTTCGGTTGCTTCGACACGCTGCACGGCGAGGCGGACGGCGGAGCCTTTGCGCAGCGCGTCCGGCGCGCCGTGGTGGCGCAGCACGGCATGGCGGGGCCGGCCTTCATCGGGTGGCTTGCGGCCGAGCTGGCGCGCGATGCCGACTTCGCGAACCTGGTTGTGGCTGCGCGCATGTCGGCTTGGGCCGCAGCCCATGTGCCGAAAGGTGCGGACGGCCAGGTGCAGCGCGCCGCGCGACGCATGGCGCTGGTGGCCGTGGCCGGTGAGCTGGCGACCGAGGCCGGCATCACGGGCTGGCCGGCCGGCGAGGCGGAGCGCGCGGCGGGGGCTGTCTTTCGCGATTGGATGCTGGAGCGCGGCGGCATCGGCAGCCGCGAAGACCACAACCTGTTCGCCGCGGTGCGCGGCTTCATCGGCAGGCACGGCCCAGCTCGATTTACGGTCGTGAAGGACCCGGACCCGGAGGCCGAGGGCGCGCAGACGGAGCCGCCCTTGCCCGATGGGGAGCGGACGATCAACCGCGCGGGCTGGCGCTGGCAGGAGACTAACGACAAGGGCGAGCGCCGGTGGGTGCATGGCATCCTGCCCGAAGTCTTCGCGGCCGAGATCATCGGCCCGCTTGGGTTGGAGGAGCGCGAGGCGCGGGCGCGTCTCGGGAAGGCCGGCCTCATCCGGGGGCAGCCGGACAAGGACGGCATGCGCTGGACGATCCGACCCCGCGTGATCCCCGGCGCCGGCAGGCCGCGCCTTGTGGTGGTGGAGCCGGTGGCGCTGGAGGGCGCCGGCGAGTGACCGGCCGGCCTCGCGTGCTAAACCTGCGCCGGGATGGGCGGCCGACGGGGGCGGTCTTCATCGGCCGTCCCTCGAAATGGGGAAACCCCTTCGTCATCGGCCGCGACCGGAGCCGCGCTCAGGTTCTCGCCCGCTACCGCGCCTGGTTGTGCGAGCGGCCCGAGCTGGTGGCCGCCCTGCCCGAGCTGCGCGGCCGAGACCTGGTGTGCTTCTGCGCGCCTGCTGCCTGCCATGGCGACATGCTGCTTGCCCTCGCGAACGGGGCGGAGCCGAGCGGTGGAGCGGGCGCGATCGGCCGGGGCGGTGGGGGCGCGGAGCGTTCTTTCGCGCCGCCCTAAACCGCCCATACGAAGCGCAACCCCTCGGCGCAGAAGGCACATGCACCGGGACACCGGGACAGTTCGGTTTCTATTCTGGAGAAGGGCCAGGCAGGACAACGGATTGCGCTGTCCCGGTGGTGGTGTCCCGGTCAAATGCAGCACCGGGACACCGGGACAAAGACAGGCCGGCGGCCCGAGCTCTCGACGTGTCCCGGTCCGCAGGCACCGGGACGGGGCACCGCCGAGGACCGGGGCACAAAAGTTGAAAACTGATCAACGGCTTATGCGGCGCTGTCCCGGTGTCCCGGTTGTCCCGGCCAAAAGGGGATCCGGCTGATGGCCTGCCATGCGATGCGGAGGCAACGGAGCGCCGGCCCGATGCTGGTTTTCGCCCGTTACGCTGGGTGTGGCAACGTGCGTGCCGGCGGTCTTGGAAAGCTGTCCTATTGGACAAGCCTGAGGCTTGGTACAGGTGCGTTGGTCAGCTAGGGGCAGAAAGCGGCCATAGAAATTCCGTAGCCGCGGTGTCGGCTCTGCGCCGATATCCATCAAAACCGGATATTCAGCGGGACAAGGCGTATAAGATCACAAGGCGAGGTCGCGAACGGAGACGAACGCGCGATTGGTCTCTGCGGCGCGACGTGCCTTCCCTTCGAGCACGTCGATCAAAGACACCTGACGCGAGAGCACCTCGTAAAGATCGAGGCCGTCAGCGCAGATCAGATTGGTTTGCCGCCCGCGTGAAAACGCCTCCAGTCCGTCGGCCGTGAATCCTGAATTACTGACGAAAAGACCTCGCGACCAGGACGCTTTGCCTGCGACCTTCCCAGAGAACGTCATCAAGTCAGCGAAGCCAATTTGCGGCCCGTGCCATTTGGCTTCCACCAAGTAGGTCTGCCCTTGCAGCTTGAAGCTGCCGTCGATCTGCTCCCCCACGAGCCGAAACGCGCCGCGTGGCGCAAGCCCGAAGCCGGCGAAGAGCTCATTCAGAAAGCCTTCGAAGTGAAGGCCTCGGGCCGGGGGGGCCAGCTTCGTGATCTCGATGAGATGCGTCACCAGTTCATGCGCTTTGGCCGCGCTCAGCGTTCCAGCCGTCTGGAACGACGGTTTCTCGGCCGTCGGCCGAGCGAAGCTGTTGAGGAAACCGGGATCGAGCAACTCAGGTATCTTGAACCCCACGCCGGGAAAAAGGCTGTTCAGCCGATCGATCTCGGCGCGCGTCACGGGATTTCCCTTGCCGCGACGATAAGTCATCGCTTGCCGGACAATCGCCAAGATCAGCTTTGTGAAACTCGCACGCCGATGCTCGAGCGTCGACGTCAGGAGCTGGACGATCGCCGGTCTTTTGCTACCACCAACCCACAGTTCGCCGACGCCAGCCTGCGCCGCCGCCCATGGAAATGCAGTCTTGTTGTTTCCACTTCCTGGCAGGAAATCGTAGAGCAGATCGGCTAAGTCTTCGACAGTTTGCGCTTCGCGAAATGACAGCATAGCTAGTCGCCCTCAGCCTCCTGCATCCGCGCCTCAAGTTCGTTCAGAAACGGAGAGCGCCCCCAATACATCCTCCCACTGCCCGTATCGACATAACCAGAATACAGCATATGAACTTCATCGCGAGCCCGCGTCAGACCTACGTAAAACAAGCGCCGGCTTTCACGCCGCACCGCCGGCAGCTCGTTGCGCCAAGGCAGGCTGCCCAGATCGAGGCCGACCATGATCACCACGTCATATTCGCAGCCCTTGGCCGAATGCAGCGTCAGAAGATTGAGGTGAAGAGGGGAGCCGTCGCGCCCCCCGAGGCTGGCGAGATCGAGGTCCGCGAGCGGCCCACCCACAGCAAGCGCCGCCGACATACGGTCGACCTGCTCACGCTGATCCGCCAAGCCCGATTCGGCCACCATCAGCGCGTCAAGCATACCGGCGCGTAGCGCCGCTACAAAGTCCCGGGCGAGCCCTTCCTCGGCCCGAAGCGACCAGAGGAGCCGCGTGAGACCCTGCAGTTCCGCGCTGGCCTCCGCATCCGACACGCGTCCACGATGAAAGCCGATCCACCGGTCCAGCAAACCGCGCAGCTGCGGCCGGGCCTCCCGCCAACCGCCCGCGCACCAGGCCGCACAGTCCTCGATCCAGCTGGTGAGCGCGACCTTGCGGTAAGGCGCGGCCGTATCGACCCGGACAAAGTCGAGGCCGGCGGCCGCGACGGCCTCTGCCACTACGTCACCGGCGCGATAGTCCCGGTAAAGGATGGCGATGTCGCCGAGCGCCCGCCCGGGTTTGGCTGCAAGTGCCGCTGGAATGATCTCGGCTACGGCGTGCGCGGCCTGGCCTTCCAGGCCATCATCGCATTCCACAAAGGCGATCACCGCCTGGCGATCCGGATCATTCGATTGGTAGCCGCGGGCCTCGCCGAGCGCCATTTCGGAGGCACTGACAATCCGCGAAGCGGAGCGATAGTTGAGCTGAAGCTGAATGCGCTCGACATCGTCGCGCTCGGCTAACTCCTGCAGCAAAGCCCCATCTGCGCCCGTAAAGCCGTAGATTGACTGATCCGGATCTCCGACCGCGAATAGCCGAACACCGCCGTCAAAGGCTACACGCTTGACGATCCGGTGCAGCGCAACGCCGAGATCCTGATACTCATCGACAGCCAAGACTGGGAACTTCGCCTGTAGCAGCGGCAGGACCCAATCATGCTCTGACACGAGCCGCTGGCCGAAAATCACCAGGTCGTCGAAATCAACGAGGCCTTGCCGACGCAGCTCCGCTTCATAGCCCTCCGCCCATGCGGCAAGCTCCTCTTCGCTGGACCAGGCGACAGAGGTCCGGTCAAGGATCGATCGCCGGTGACGCCCAAGGTCCATCGGCTTGTTCGGGTGGCCTACGCCGAACAGCCGATCCCCCACTCGCTTGATCGCCTGGTCGCTCTGCCTCTGCGTAGCGACCACAAGCGGAAATGGCACCGGCAGGTTGGCAAGGCGGCCATAGGGCATCAGAAGGTGTCTGAGACAGAAGCCGTGGACCGTGCCGATAAACAGATTTGGCGCCTCTCTCAGGCCTAGCCGCTCCAACCGGCGCGTCAGTTCGCGTGCACATTCCTGGCTATAGGTGATGCAGGCCGCACCTCGTGGGGCGCGAACGTCTTCGGCCATGATCCGAGCGAGCTTGAGCACTAAAGTCTTGGTCTTGCCGCTACCGGGACCAGCGAGCACGACGCAATTGCCCGTCGAGTCATACGCCGCCTGCTGGCCGGGATTGGTGGCCAGGTCCGCCGCATGGGCTAGATATGCCGCGCTGACGCTACGCAACGGCATCGCGAATATGCTCCAGCGCCTTCCGGATATAGTCCGGGCACGTATCCTTATCGACATGCGGCGCGAGTGCTTGGGCGAAGCGGCCTTTGCCGATCCGCTCGATGAGCGCGAGCAGGCGATCCTCATCGAGGGTGTCGGGATCATCCACCCATTCCTGCAGCGCCTCGCGCGTGTCATCCCCGATGGGCAGCTCCTGCTCGATCACCTCTTGCATCGCTTCCGCTAGACCGCCGGCGAACAGCTCTGGCTCCAGCGTGTTGCTGTTGACGAAATAGCCGAAGGGTTCGGCGCGGGCGATCACTGCATCCGCGTCCAGGCGCCGGTAGTTGACGCCTGTTTCGCGCAGTTCGAGTACATTGATCAGACGCCGCCGGACCCTCGGATGGCTTGTACCGTTGGGATCTCGGTCCGTGAGGATGACGTGCGGGATGTTCAGCCCCTGGGGCCCAAGCAGCTTGACGTAAGGGGTGAAGTTCGTGCCACCCACCGAGCAGACGGTGATGCCCATCATATCGAGCGGAATGTTCAGCGCCTCGGCGAAGGCGGGAATGAGGAATCGCTCCGCATCGCCTTCGACAAGGATGACGCCTCGTGCAAAGAAGATCTCGCCGCGGCTGACATCGATATATCGCTGGAGGTCAGCCTCATCGCGCTCCGTCAACGGCGCCGTAGCGGTCGAAACCGCAGTCGTAGCGTCTTCTTCCGCGTCATGCCGGAGCAGGACGATCGAGCGGATCGGGGTGACGCTGGCAATATGCGGCGAGTGCGTCGTCAGGATTGTCGTGCGAGGCGGCGCGTCCTCCTCGTCATCTCCGGCCCCGCCGAGGAAGTAGCGATAGACCAACCGCTGTACATGCGGGTGAAGATGGGCTTCTGGCTCTTCCACGACGAAAAAGGTATGGTCGCGCTCACCATCGGTCACGAGACGGTCAAGTTCGAGGCTCTTCAGCGCCAAGAAGATTAGGTTGGCCGTGCCCAGGCTTGCATCGCCTAGGCCGCGCGCCCCGTTGTCGAGGAGCAGGCGCAGGCTTCGTAGCAGCGCGTCGACCCGCGTGGGAGCGAGGCCGAGCGTGAGCGGAACAGCATGCTGCTCGCCTGCAATCGCGACCAGGCGCTCGCTGATGCGCTGCGCCGTGGCGACGACCTCCGCGTGTCCGGCAAGCTCAGCCTGTGCCTCGTTAACCTGCTCCTGAATTTCTTCGCGAGCGTCTTCGTCGAGTGAGGTCGCCAACTGCTCGATCAACGGCCTTAGCGGCGAGTTCCGCCAGCTCGACAAATCCTTCTCCGCGTCGCGCAGTGCCACCTGAACATCGAGCGGCAGCATCCGACGCAATGACGATCCGATCGCCATGTCGGGATCATCGCCGCCGAAAATGACATACTCGTAGTCAGCTAGACTTTCAGGATCGCGGCCGAGATTGGCCTTTGGCTGGAAGCGGTACGTGAGACGCGCGACCATGGGCGGGCCCGGATCCACCACGCAATCGTTGAGATGCGCCATTAGACGCGGGTCGCCGGTGAAATCTGTTAGGTTGACGGAGATTTCGATCGTCTTGCCGAGCTTGTTCTCGCCAAGGCCATCCTAGAAATGTTCGAGCCCGAGTTGGCGGTCGCGCTCCGAAAGACCTGGGTCGAGGATCAATTGCAAGGCACGAATGAAGTTGCTCTTGCCGACCTTGTTCTCGCCCATGATGACAATGCTGTCGCCCGTCTCGACGTCAATATCGGAGAAGTTGGCGAAGTTAATTATCTTTATTCTTGAGATGCGCAATTTTTGTCCCCTTTTTTGCGATACCGTATCGCTGCAAGTTCAGCATCGCAAGGGGGTGTCCGCTATACCCGTGCCGTCCCTCGATGCCAGGCTGTGGCGACCGTGAACGCGGCAGAGAAGATCCCTCAGTGCTCCTCCTTCGCGCCGCATTCGTCCCGATAGGGCAAGCCCGTGTGAGACGTCTCACAGGCCCTGCCGGACCCGGCCGAAGCCGTCCCGTTGAAATAGGGTTTGATCGTTGAGACAGTTGCCCGATACAAGTCTTGGACCCTAAAGAGACAGGAACCGCCCCGATGCTGGTTGGATACGCCCGGACCTCCACCGTTGAGCAGGAAGCCGGCCTTGAGGCGCAGGCGCGCGACCTGGCCGCCGCCGGGTGCGAGCGGACCTTTGCCGAGCGGGTGTCGTCCATCGGCCGGCGCGCCGAGCTGGAGACCGCGATTACCTTCATGCGGCACGGCGACACGCTGGTTGTGACGAAGCCCGACCGCCTGGCCCGCAGCGTGACGGACCTTCTCGGCATCGTGGAACGCCTGGAGGCAAAGGGCGTGGCGCTGCGCGTGCTGTCCATGGGCGGCGCCGAGGTGGACACTAGGCACCCGACCGGGCGCCTCATGCTGACCATGCTTGGCGCGGTGGCGGAGTTCGAGCGCGCCTTGATGCTGGAGCGCCAGCGCGAGGGCATCGCGAAGGCGAAGGCCGACGGCAAGTATCAGGGCCGCGCCCCGACCGCGCAGCGCCAGGCCGAGACGGTGCGACAGATGAAGGCGGAGGGCGTGCGGCCCACCGAGATTGCGCGGCGCCTCAGGATCGGGCGGGCGAGCGTTTATCGCATCTTGAGCAGCGAGCAGCCGACGAGCTGACGCTCGCCGTCGAAGCAGTCACAGAGCCGATACAGGTTGGGAAGACGTACATCGCGCAAGCGGTAAGGGAGCCGAGACCTTAATCGATCTCCCCACCAGGTCTTCACCCCGCCCGCGCGAGCCCGGCAGCGCCCCTCAAGGTGGCGCATCAACCATTAGTTGTTGCAAGGCAGATCCCTGAAAAGTAAGCGATTACCCGAATCTTGCGTCGAGTCGCGCCTGATCCGAGGACGTAATGCTAAGAGCGCTGCCTGGCCATCTCAGCTGGCTAACTGACACCGGTGAACGGCAATCCACTGCGTGTGGCCGCGAGATCGAGATTTGGGCGCTTCATCCCAAGGAGGACACTGCCGTACTCTCGGCTTGGGCACGACATTTCCGCCAGCACTATGTCAGCGATGCCGACCTCCCAGCTATGGCCGCCGGCACCGAGTTAAGCCATGCCGAGTATTTGCGCACGATGGTTTTTCCTGATGGCGCAAAGACGCCAGGGCCAAGTGTGCGGTCGGGCGACTTCGGCGAAATCCTCATCGCCGACTATGTCGAGTTTCTGCTCGGCTACTGGTGTCCACGCGAGCTACGCTACCAGGACCGCTGGAATCGCAACGACTCCACCAAAGGCTGCGACGTTGTCGGTTTTAAGTTCGCGACCGAGCAGCCCGCCGATGCGAATGACGAGTTGATTATCTTCGAAGCTAAGTCGGGGATGGCCAAGAGCACGGCGCACCGCCTCCAAGATGCGATCGACGACAGCGCCAAAGACAAGCTCCGCGACGGCATGACCCTAAACGCGATCAAGCGGCGGTTGCTCGACCGGGGCGCACTTGATGAGGCAAGGCGCGTGCAACGCTTCCAGAATCAGACCGCGCGTCCGTTCCGACGGATAAATGGAGCTGCTGCAATTCTCGACGATGCTGTTCTCGCCGAAACCGACGTTACCGTTGCCGATGCCTCCACCCATCCCAATGGCGCAAACCTGCGGCTGATCGTCATTCGCGGACCATCGCTCATGGGACTTGTCCACGCGCTCTACGAGAGGGCGGCCGATGAGGCCTGAGGCGAACGCGTTCAATGTTCTCTCGACCACGCGCGCGACTGCAAAGATGCACGAGTTTCGGGTTGCACCCGAAGACTTCATCGTGCTGCCGCGCGACCCCGCGGTCCTTTTCGCGCTTGCAATCGCGATCCTCGGTGACGTGGCCGCTGCCGTCGCGGACGCACAGCGTGACGGCGCCGAGCCGGCCGGCGCAGTCACGCTCCCTGCGCCGTTCAGCTGGGGTGAAACCGATCCGAGTCCGCAGGAAGCTCTCCGCTTCGCCTCCCTGTTCTTCGACGCCTATTTGAATGCACAGCTTGATAAGACCATCACGACCGAAGTTTCGCTACTTTGCGCCTCGGCCTATTACCTTGGCGGACACGTCGGAAGCGCCGCGGTGATCGTCCGCAACATGGAAGCGCCGCCGCCCGATCTCGCCGGCGGCCTCGGCCTTCTCACCTATGCGATCCTAAGAAATCAGTTCACGCTGATCGAAGCGCCGCACATTCATGCCGAGCGCACCGAGCGCCTGCTGGCCGCGCTCGACGGTTTCTTCCGTTTGAACGGCAAGCACACAGACATCCAAACGGAAGTTGACGCACTTCGGAGGCATTCTCACGCGACCGGAACACCGCGCGAGCTACTGTATGCGGACGTTGTCGGCGCAATCAGCGCCCATAAGGTGCGCAACGCCTCACGCACTATCCTTCCAAGTGCTTCGGCGCTCGAGTTGGAGCTTTGGCGCCCCGCGCTCGCGAAGCCGCGCTTTCCAATCGAGCTCTGGCCCGCCCAGCAGCGAATTGCCAACGCAGGCCTACTCGCCGGCCGGTCAGCGGTCATCCAGATGCCGACAAGTGCAGGCAAGACCCGGGCAACCGAGCTACTCATCCGATCAGCGTTTTTGTCCCAGCGTGCGAGCCTTGCAGTGATCGTCGCGCCCTATCGTTCGCTCTGCCACGACATTCGCGGGGACTTGTCGAACGCCTTTGCTGGGGAAGCGATTCGCCTCGACGAAGCCTCCGATGCCTACCAGCTCGATCTCCCGCTCGATAGTCTGCTCGCGCAGCAATCGGTGTTGATCGTCACGCCCGAGAAGCTCCTTTACATGCTGCGGCGAGCGCCTGACCTCGCCGAGCGGATCGGGCTCGTCATCTACGACGAAGGACATCAGTTCGACGGGATGGCGCGCGGGCCCACTTACGAGCTCTTGCTGACATCGCTCCGCATCGCACTCCGGCCCGAGACGCAGATAGTGCTCATCTCCGCGGTGATCGGTAATGCTGCCGATGTGGCCGCCTGGCTGGTCCGTGATTCCGATGCGGTCGTTGGTGGCGACGGCCTCCTGCCAACCGCGAAGAGCATCGCATTTGCAAGCTGGCAGGATCAGCGCGGCCGGCTCGAATATGTGAACCCCGAGGACCCTGACGAGCGCGAGTTTTTTGTTCCTCGCATCATCGCCGACACGATCCTGCCGCGCCGCGGGCGCGAGCGCACCGATAGGCGCTTTCCCGAGAAAGAGGGCGGCGATGTAGGTCTATTCCTTGGCCTTCACGTTGTACGCAACGGCAGCGTCGCTATCTTCTGCGGCCGCAAGGACAGTGTCACCAAGATCTGTGCGCGTTCTGTCGAGATATTCGACCGAGGTATTGCGCTTGACCGCCCGCTCGCAAGCTCCGACGCGGCTGAGACCGAGAAGCTTCGACTTCTTTGCGAGATCCAGCTTGGCGCACGAGCGTCGGCAACGCAGGCTGCCGCGCTCGGCATCTTCGCGCATCACGCTGATACACCGCATGGTATCCGGCTTGCGATCGAACACGCCATGAAGGAAGGCCTCGCCAAGTTCGTCGTTTGCACCTCCACACTTGCTCAGGGCGTCAACTTCCCGCTCAAGTACCTTATCGTCACCAGCACGCGGCAGGGCGGCGACCAGATTCTCGTGCGTGACTTTCATAACCTTATGGGGCGTGCCGGCCGTGCTGGCATGCACACCGAAGGTAGCGTGATTTTCTCCACACCTTCGCTTTTCGACCAGCGCCGCCAGTTCGGCGGCCGCCGCACTTGGGCACGGGCAACCGAATTGCTCAATGCCCGTAACTCCGAACCGTCGAGAAGCTCAATTCTTGCCCTATTCGATCCCTATGAGCAGCGCGGCACTCCACCCATTGTCCAGGAGATCCCCGCCGCATGGCTCGATCTCGCCTTCGCAGACGCTGCGCGGATTGATGAGGTGGTTCAGGCTGCGCTCGCGGCCCAGCCAAACATAAGCGAACGTGAGTTCCGACGCTTCATCGAAGGGCGGGCTCGTGCAGTCCAGAACATCGCGGCCTTCCTGGTTGCCAACATAACCTTCGACGAAGGAGAAGACGTCACTGCCCGCACATCCGAGCTCGTCGCTAACACACTGGCCCATCATCTAGCAGACGAGCACACTCGGCTCCGCTTGGCTGAGTTCTTCCGCTCTACAGCGCAATCCATTATGGCCAACACTGACGGCGCCCAACGTGCGCTTATTCACCGGTCTCCGCTTCCTCCTGCCGTCGTCGCCGAAGTCCATGCGTGGCTAGTCGGCAATGTGGACAGCCTCCGCACCGCTGCCATCGAAGGGAGGTTGCTCGACGCAATCGCCCCGACGGTGTTGGGCTTCGTCACGTCGCGCGCGATCCGCGCACTTACGGTCCAGGCGATCGTACCTCGGGTTCTAAACGAATGGATCTCCGGCCGCTCATTTGCGGTCATCTTCGAAACATTGCGCGGTGCCGGCGTCCGTGTCGGGCGTGACCACGTCACGGTGGAGGACGTGGTGTCACTGTGTGAAGGCGGGTTCGGCTACGATGTTGCGATGATCGTCGCCTCGCTCACCGACCTCGCCGACGGCATTGATGCTGACCTTCATTCTGCCGCCGCGCTCCTGCAGCGCAGGATCAAGTATGGCCTCACCGACATGGCGGCGATCGCATTCTACGAGGCCGGGTTTGCTGACCGCCACATCGCTTCGCTGTTGTCGCTGGCCTGGCCAGGCGTTACCGATCGCGCGGGCGTGCGTACGGCCTGTAGACAGGAGGATGTCATGCGTGCCGTCCTCGCAAGAACCCCATCGTACTTCATAAACGTCGCGGCCGAATTGGGGCGGTGGGCACTTCGCGATAGATGATGGCTGGGGGCGAGAGTTCTACCGGAATTGCGCGAAGCCTCGGGGCCGGCCGAGCGAGGCTGCGGAGGGGCTGATGAGCGCAAGGGATCACTACTCGACCGCCGTGAAATCCCCGCGATGCGGGAAGCGTTGCGAAATACACTGGTCCGAGCATGAGCGCCCGTCTGCCTACTCCGGCAACGGCCGCCGTTTGGAATTTGTTCCGCCGGGCTTTTTTCGCGGTACCCATAAAGATGCCGAGGGCGACCCGGAGATACTGTGCGCTGATTGCCTGATACCAGCCCGCACCTGAAGGGCAGTGCGAGCGCGGCCTGTCTTTAGCTTCGCGGCAGATTGCATACACCACGGGGCCGGGCAACGGAGTGGCGTGCCTCGCTAGTCCGCAACCACCGCCGATTTGGTGCCGTGGCACGATTAGTTGGCGCGGCTCGCAGGCCTAGGGATCGACGCCGAGCTGGCGGGGCTGCGAGACCAGGCGGACAGCTCCGCCGGGGGGGGGGGGGGGAGGGCGGCGGGCCCTCGGCGCCCCCCCCCCCCCCCCCCCCCCCCCCCCCCCCCCCCCCCCCCCCCCCCCC
>CAYNYQ010000066.1:0-2287 GCA_964401305.1 uncultured Acetobacteraceae bacterium
GGGTGCGCCGACCTTCGCGGCGCCGGCCACCGGCGTGCCACCCGCCGCCGCGGCCGGTGCCGGCCCGCCGCGGCTGCGCAGCCGGAACCAGGCCGCCACCGCCCCGACCGCCACCAGCGCCGCCAGGCCCAGCAGGTTCACCGCCGCCTGCATCGGCCATCCGTCCGACTGCTCCAGCGCCAGGCGGGCGAGGAAGGAAAGGCCGATGCCGAAGCAGAAGACCGGCAGCCCGTGCTGGCCCAGCAGCACGAAGGGCGCGGCGGGCCGGCTGCGCAGCCAGGCCGCCCCGGCCGGCACGGCATGGCCGATGAGATAGGCCAGCGCCAGGATCGACAGCAGCCGGAAGGGGTGCAGCGCGGTCTTGTCGACCTCGACCAGCACGGCGGCGACCTGCTCGGGCAGCCGCTCCAGCGCCGCCGGCCCGATCCAGGCGGCCCAGAGCGCCGCGGCCCCCAGCGCCAGCACCAGCCCGGCCAGCAGCAGCAGGGTCCGGGCGCGCGGCACCGCGCGCGCGGGCGCGCCGGGCGGCCGGTAGCCCAGCACGCAGCCGATGAAGAACAGCACCTGCCAGGCGAGCGGGTTGAAGAACCAGCCGCCGGCATTCCAGCTCGGCAGGTTGGTGCCGGTCAGCCGTGCCGCGGCGTAGAGGGCGAGCGAGAGGCCGAGCAGCACCGCCGGCCGCCGCAGCAGCGGCAGCACCGGGACCAGCAGCAGCAGCAGCACGACGTAGAGGGGAAGGATGTCGAGGAAGGCGGGCTGGAAGCGCAGCAGCAGCGCCTCCAGCAGGGCGCGGTAGGGCTGCTGGCCGAAGGCGTCGAGGTGGAGCTCGTCGAGATAGGCGGCAACGTCGAGCGTGGCGGCGGAGAGCCCGACCTGGGCGGTGAAGACGACGAAGAGGAAGATGTGCGCCACGTAGAGCGTGCCGGTGCGGCGCAGCAGCTGCGCCGCGGCCAGGCCCCAGCCCTGGCGGTCCATGGTCGCGCCATAGGCCAGCCCGGCGGCGTAGCCGGCGAGCAGCACGAAGGCCTCGGTGGCGTCGCAGAGGGCGATGTTGCGCAGCGTCAGCGCGCCGAGCCGGTTGCCCGGGATGTGGTCGATGAAGATGAACCACAGCGCCAGGCCGCGGAAGAGATCCACCCGGAGGTCGCGGCTGCCGCCCCGGATCAGGTTGCGCATCCCTCTCCCTTCCGCCGCGCCGGCGCGAGGCGCCGCCGCATCGCCATGTCCTGGGCCCGGCCTGCCGCGGCTCTGGGGCTGCCTCGCGCCCGGCGGCCTGTCCCAAGCGCCTATCTCCCCGCTGGCGCGGCCTGAGGGAAGCCGCCGCCGCCCTGCCGGCGCTTTTTGGACCGGTCGCGGGCCGCGTGCCGCGTACAGCAATTGGCGCGGCGTCCCGGCCAGGGCACAATGGGCCGATGCTCCCCCGCCTTCGCTCCCCCCGCCTTCGCCTCCCACGCGCCGCTGCGCTGCTCGCCACTGCGGCGGCGCTGCTGCTCGCGGCCCCCGTCCGCGCCGAGCCAGCCGCCCCCTGCCCCGAGGCCGCGACACCGCACTTCGCCCTGCCGGCGACCGGGCGCGCGCTGCGCGAGGGCCGGCCGATCACCCTCGTCGCCTTCGGCTCCTCCTCGACCGAGGGCGCCGGGGCCAGCGCGCCGGAGCGCAGCTACCCCGCCCGGCTGGAGGCCCGGCTGCGCGCCGCCATGCCCGGCATCGCGCTGCGGGTGCTGAACCGCGGCCGCGGCGGCGAGGAGGTCTCCGAGATGCTGGCCCGGCTCGAGCGGGAGGTGATCGCGGCGTCGCCCACCCTCGTGGTCTGGCAGGCGGGCGCGAACGCGGTGCTGCGCGGCATGGCGCCGGAGGCCTTCCGCGTCGCCCTCGCCGCCGGCCTGGCGCGGCTGCAGGCGGCCGGCGCCGACGTGGTGCTGATGGACAACCAGCGGGCGCCGCGCATCCTCGGCAACCCGAACCATGTGGTCTTCGAAGGGCTGATGGCGGGCCTCGCCGCGGACCAGCACCTGCCGCTCTTCTCCCGCGCCGCGCTGATGCGGGGGTGGGAGGCGGCGGGCGCGCCCCCGGCCGAGTTCCTGGTCGAGGACGGGCTGCACCACAACGACCGCGGCTATGACTGCGTCGCGGCGGCGCTGGCGCGGAGCCTCGTGGCCTCGCTGCATGCGCCGGCGGTGATGGCGGGGCGGTAGCGGGCCGCGCCGGGGCCGCGGCCCCCCCCCGCCCGGCCTGCCGCCGCGGCACGATGCGCCCACCCAGAACCGCCCACCCAGAACCGCCCACC
>CAYNYQ010000066.1:2387-18103 GCA_964401305.1 uncultured Acetobacteraceae bacterium
CTGCCGCCGCGGCACGATGCGCCCACCCAGAACCGCCCACCCAGAACCGCCCACCGAGAACCGGAGGCCAGGTCCCATGCATCGCCGCCGCCTGCTGCTGGCCTCGCCACTCGCCCTCACCGCCCTCGGGGGCCAGGCTGCGGCGCAGGAGGCGGCACCCTTCCCGAGCCGGCCGCTGCGCATCCTCGTCGCCTTCGCGCCCGGCGGCGGCACGGACCTGATCGCGCGCACCGTCGCCAGCGCCATGGGCCCGCTGCTGGGCCAGACCGTCGTGGTGGAGAACCGCCCCGGCGCCGGCGGCAACCTGGCGACCGAGGCGGCGGCGCAGTCCCGCCCCGACGGCCACACGCTGCTGATGGGCAACCACGGGCCGATGAGCGTCAACGTCTCGCTCTTCCGCAACCTGCGGGTGGACCCGGAGACGGCGCTGGAGCCGATCGGCCTCGTCGCCGATGCGCCGCTCATCGTGGTGGTCGGCCCGCGATCCCCGGCGCGGACCCTGCCCGAGTTGCTGGCCGAGATCCGCGGCGCCGCCGGCGGCGTGAACTACGGCAGCGCCTCCAATGGCTCGGCCAGCCACCTCGCCGCGGCGCTGATGCTGCAGACGGCGGGGCTGGAGGCGGCGCATGTGCCGTTCCGCGGCGCCGGCCCGGCCCTGACCGACCTCGTGGCCGGCCACCTGCACTTCATGGTCACCACCCTGCCCTCGGTCGTCGGGCTGCTCCAGGGCGGGCAGCTGCGGCCGCTCGCCGTCACCGGCGAGGCCCGCATGCCGGCCTTCCCCGACCTCCCGAAGGTCGCCGAGACGCTGCCCGGCTACCGGGCCACGGCCTGGTACGGCCTGCTGGTGCCGCGCGGCACGCCGGCGCCGGCGCAGGCCCGCCTCGCCGCCGCGCTGCGCGAGGCGCTGCGCAACCCGGAGGTGGTCAAGCGGCTGCGCGACGAGGGCGCCGAGCCATCCACCCTGGACGGCGCCGGCTTCGCCGCGCTGATCCGCGCCGAGCGCGAGCGCTGGGCCGTGGTGGTGCGCCAGGCCGGGATCAGCGCCGACTGAGCGGCAACGCCCGGCCCGGCCGCAGCCGAGAGCCTGATCGCCGAAGGGGGTGACGCCCGCTGGCGTGAATCACGCGAAGAACCAAAGCCCCAGACCACGATCCGCGATCCAGTCCTCGCGGATCGTGGTCTAGAGGCCGGCGCGCATCCGGCCCGGGTTCAGCACCCCCTGCGGGTCCATCACCGCCTTCACGCGCCGGCCGATGGCGGCGAGCGCCGCGGGCTCCTCGGGCAGCACGGGCAGGGCGGCGCGCAGCGGCTCGGGTCCGGCGAAGAGGGTAAAGCCGCCCTCCGCCGCCGCCGCGGCCGCCATCACCGCCTGGTGCGCCGCCGCCGTCCCCGGCCCCAGCACCCAGAGCAGCCCGCCGCCCCAGTCCAGCAGCAGCCGGGCGGCGAAGGCGCGGCGCAGCGCCGCGGCGACACCGGGCCCGGCACTGGGCCGGACGGAGAGGCGCCAGGCCGCCTCCTCCGGCCCCAGCGCGCCGAGCAGCGGCCCGACATCGCGCACCGCGCGCCAGAGCGGGCGCGAGGCGGCATCGTCGAGCAGCGTCACCGCGCCATGCGGGGCCAGCGTCGCCTGCAGGCGCTCCATGCGGTAGGCGACGGAGGCGGCGAAATCCTCGATGCGCAGCAGGGCGAGCGGGCCCGGCAGCGCCTCCTGCCCCGCGGTCAGCAGGCCGCGATGGGCGATCCCCTCGGGCAGCAGGGCCGCGCCGGTGACGCCGAAGGGACTGCCGAGCCCGGCCGAGAGCGCGGCGACCCCGGCCTCGAGGTCGGGCACCGCGACGGCGAGCGTGCCCACCGCCTCCGGCGCCGGCAGCACCTTCAGCGTGATCTCGGTCAGCACGCCGAGGGTGCCATGCGCCCCGGTCAGCAGCTTGCAGAGGTCGAGGCCGGTGACGTTCTTCAGCACCCGACCGCCGCTGCGGAACACCTCGCCCCTGCCGTTCACGGCGCGGATGCCGAGGACATGGTCGCGCATGGCGCCGCCGGCGATGCGCCGCGGGCCGGAGAGGTTGGCGGCCACCACGCCGCCGAGCGTCGCCGGCGCGGCGGAGCCGAGCAGCGGGCCGGGATCGGGCGGCTCGGCGATCAGGTGCTGGCCGTGCTCGGCGAGCGCGGCCTCGATCTCGGGTAGCGGCGTGCCGGCACGGGCGGCGAGGATCAGCTCCTGCGGGCGGTAGAGGGTGATGCCGCGGAGCCCGCGCAGGCTGAGGGTGCGCGCGGCCTGCACGGGCCGCAGCATCGCGCGCTTGGTGCCGTTGCCCTCGATGGCGAGCGGCGTGCCGGCGGCGGCAGCCTCGGCCACGGCGGCGGCGACCGCCTCTTCGGTCTCGGGCGCCAGGGTCTCGGGCACGAGGGTCTCGGGAGTGCTCACTCCGCGGCGACCGCGAGCGCCGGGTTCTCCTCCAGCGGGAAGACCTTGGCGGGATTGAGCAGCCAGGCGGGATCGAAGGCCGCCTTCAGCGCCCGCTGCTGGTCGAGCTCGGCCGGCGTGAACTGCACGCGCATCAGGTCGCGCTTCTCGACGCCGACGCCGTGCTCGCCGGTGAGGCAGCCGCCGACCTCCACGCAGAGCGTGAGGATGTCGGCGCCGAAGGCCTCGGCGCGGCGGAAGCTGTCGGGGTCGTTGGCGTCGAACATGATCAGCGGGTGGAGGTTGCCGTCGCCGGCGTGGAAGACGTTGGCGACCTTCAGGCCGTACTGCTCGCTCATCTCGCCGATGCGGCGCAGCACATGCGGCAGTTCCCCGGTCGGGATAGTGCCGTCCATGCAGAGGTAGTCGGGGGAGATGCGGCCGACCGCGCCGAAGGCGCCCTTTCGGCCCTTCCAGATCGCCAGGCTCTCCTCGGCGGTCTCGGCGACCTTCAGGCTGATCGGGTCGAAGCGGGCGCAGATCTCCTTGATGCGGGCGAGCAGCGCGTCCTGCTCGGCGACGCTGCCCTCGACCTCGATGATCAGCATCGCCTCGGCATCCAGCGGGTAGCCGGCATGGGCGAAGGCCTCGCAGGCATGGATGCAGGGCTTGTCCATGAACTCGAGCGCCACCGGGATGATCCCCGACCCGATGATCGCATCCACCGCCGCGCCCGCGATGTCGGTGCCCTTGAAGGCGGCCAGCATGGCGCGCGCGCCCTCGGGGCCGCGCAGGATGCGCACCGTCACCTCGGTGACCAGGCCGAGCTGGCCCTCGCTGCCGGTGATCAGGCCGAGCCAGTCATAGCCCTGCGCGTCGAGGTGGCGGCCGCCGATGCGCACCACCTCGCCCTCGATGGTGACGAAGGTCAGGCCGAGCAGGTTGTTCGCCGTCACGCCGTACTTCAGGCAATGCGCGCCGCCCGAGTTCATCATGACGTTGCCGCCGATCATGCAGGCGAGCTGGCTGGACGGGTCGGGCGCGTAGAAGAAGCCATCGCCCGCGACATGGTTGGTGATGCCGAGGTTGGTGACGCCGGCCTCCACCACCGCGAGCCGATCGGCGTAGTCGACCTCGAGGATGCGGTTCATGCGCATCAGCCCGATCACCACCGCATCGGCCAGCGGCAGCGCCCCGCCGGAGAGCGAGGTGCCGGCGCCGCGCGGCACCACGCGGACGCCGTTCAGGTGGCAGTAGCGCAGCACCGCCGCCACCTGCTCGGTGCTGGTCGGCAGCACCACGGCCAGGGGCGGCTGGCGATAGGCCGCGAGCCCGTCCGTCTCGTAGGGCCGGAGGCGCAGCGGCTCGCTGATCGTGCCTTCGCCGGGGACGATGGCGCGCAGCGCGGCGACGATCGCGTCGCGGCGGGCGAGGATCTCGGGCTTCGGCGCGGGCAGGCGGATCACGGCGCTATTCCCCGGGCGGCGGTGTCGGCCAGAGATGGCGCGGCGGCGGAGGCGGGGCAAGCGGCGGAACGGTGCGGCGCCGCGCGGCGCCACGCCGGACGGCCGCGCGCCGTGTTCCAGGCCGGGCCCGCGCGGGCTAAGTCAGGCCGCCCTGGATCTGCCGGAGTCGCCATGCGCCCGACCACCTGCGCACCTTCCCTGCCGAGCCCGCCGCGGCGCCGCGCGCGGCTGCGCCTGCTGCCCGCCCTGGTGCTGCTGCTGCTGGGCTGGGCCCTCGCGCCGCCCGCCGCGGCGCAGATCCGCGAGGGCCTCTACGAGGTGGAGGGGCAGAACCCCGACGGCACCACCTATCAGGGGCAGTTCGCGCTGCAGGCCGGGCCAGCGGCCAGCTGGCTGGCAGCCTGGCAGGTCGGCGGCGTGCGGATCGTCGGTCTCGGCGTGATCCAGGGCGGCGTGCTGGCCGTGGCCTTCACGGTGGATGGCCGGCCCGGCGTCGCGGCCTTCGAGGTGGAGCCGGACGGGAAGCTGCGCGGCAGCTGGACCACCGGCGGCGGCATCGGCACCGAGACGCTGACGCCGCGCTGAGCCCGCGGCCCTGGCCGCGGGCGAGGAAGCGCGCCCGCGCCCTGGCGGCCGCCGACCCCGCGCTCCTGCGCGTCGTCAGCCGCCAACGCGACGCGCCGCCGCGGCAAGGCCGGCGGCGGCGCGAACGGCACACGGCGCTGGGCCCGCCCCGCGGCGGGCCGCGCAGGTCAGCCCTGGCGGGCCTTCAGCCGGGGGTTCTTCTTGTTCAGCACGTAGAGGCGGCCCCGGCGGCGCACCACGACGCAGTTCTTGTCGCGCGTCTTCGCGCTCTTGAGGCTGTTGCGGATCTTCATCGGGGTCGGTCCTGTCGCGGGCGCGGGGTCTAGGGGGGCGGCCGGCCGGTTGTCAACCCGGATGGCCCCGCCCGGTGGAATCATACGGCTTTGCTGCGGGTATTGTGTGGTTTGCAGATGAATACCGTTCGAGGGTCGTTCAATTCCCTTCCCCTCGCATGGCACGGCGTGGAATAGTGGTGCCCAGGCGCCGGCCGCCCGCCACGCGCGCCCCACACCGACGAACCGGACAGGACCACCCCCATGCCGCATGACGGCCACCATCATCACGCCCCCGGTCACGACATCCCGACCGATGGCTGGAAGCACACCGGCGTCCGGGTGATCCCCGGCGACCAGCTCGACACCAACACGGCACAGACGCCGGGGATGAATCGCGCCGCGGCGATCAACGCCGCCCGGGTCGGCGCCCAGAAGATCTGGGCGGGGACGGTGCACATCCACCCCAATGCCAAGACCGGGGCACACCACCACGGCGCGCTGGAGAGCGTGATCTACGTGGTCTCCGGCCGCGCCCGCATGCGCTGGGGCGAGAAGCTGGAATTCGTCGCCGAGGCCGGGCCCGGCGACTTCATCTTCGTCCCCCCCTACGTGCCGCACCAGGAGATCAACGCCAGCACGGACGAGACGCTGCGCTGCGTGCTGGTGCGCTCCGACAACGAGGCCGTGGTGGTGAACCTCGACATCGAGCCGGCGGAGAAGGTGGAGGAGGTGCTCTGGGTGGACCCGATCCACAAGGCGCCGGGCGGCTGACCGGACGGCGCCCGCCGGGCGCAGCGCGGCCGGCGCCGATGGCCGGCCGCGGCCGCGGCCCCCTGTCGCCGGGCGGCGGGCCTCAGGCCTCGACCGGCACCTTCACCTCGGTCACCCAGCCATGCGGGTCGTTCGAGCGCCCGTACTGGATGCCGGTGATGGTGTCGTAGAGCTTCTGCGTCAGCTCGCCGGTCTGGCCGCCGTTGATGAGGATGTCCTCGCCCTTGTAGCCGAGGGTGCCGACCGGCGAGACCACGGCGGCGGTCCCCGTGCCCCACATCTCCCGCAGCGTGCCGTCGCGCCCGGCCTGCATCACCTCGTCGATGGTGATCGGCCGCTCGCTGACCGTCAGCCCCCAGTCGCGCATCAGCTGCAGCGCCGAGTTGCGGGTCACGCCATCGAGGATGGTGCCGGCGAGCGGGGGCGTGATCACCTCGTCGCCGATGCGGACCATGATGTTCATGGTGCCGACCTCGTCGAGATACTTGCGGTGCACGCCGTCGAGGTAGAGCACCTGGGTGTAGCCGGCGGCCTCGGCATCGCGCTGGCCGGCGAGGGACTGGGCGTAGTTCGCCGCCGTCTTCGCCTCGCCCGTGCCGCCACGGACGGCGCGCACATGCGCGTCCGAGGCCAGGATGCGCACCGGCTTCACCCCCTCCTTGTAGTAGCTGCCGACCGGCGAGAGGATCAGGAAGTAGAGGTAGTTGTCGGCCGGGTGGACGCCGAGGAAGACGTCGGTCGCGATGATCGTCGGGCGCAGGTAGAGCGAGGTGCCGGGCTTCCTCGGCACCCAGTCCTGCTCGATCCCGACCAGCGCCTCGAAGCTCCGGCGGATGGTTTCCACCGGCAGCTCGGGCATGCACATCAGGCCGGCCGAGCGGTTGAAGCGCTCGGCATGGCGCTGGGCGCGGAACAGCCGGATGCGGCCATCGGCGCCGCGGAAGGCCTTCAGCCCGTCGAAGATCGCCTGGCCGTAGTGCAGCACCGTCGTCGCCGGGTCGAGCGAGAGCGGCCCGTAGGGCACGATGCGCGGCGCATGCCAGCCGCGCCCCTTGGTGTAGTCCATCAGGAACATGTGGTCCGTCAGGACCTTGCCGAAGGAGAGCGCGTCGTCCGCCGGCTTCTGCTTGGGGGCGGTGGTGCGGGTGACGGGGAAATCGCCGATGGTCATGGCGCCGATGCTGCCTTCGTTCGGGTCGTTGCCTGGCGGTCTATAGCGCGGTTCCCGCCGCCGCCCTACTCCGCCGCCAGCCGCGCCTCCTCGGCCAGGGCGAGGCGGAGGAAGCCGTCGCGGGTCTGCGGCAGCTTGCGCCCGAGGATCTGCTCGGCGACCTGGTTGCGCAGCACCTGGGCGGTGCCGCCGGCGATGGCGAACATGCGCGCGTCGCGAACGTAGCGCTCCATCGGGTTCTCGCGGCTGTAGCCGGCCGCGCCCCAGACCTGCAGCGCGGCGTTGGTCACCTCGATGGCCATCTCGGAGGCGAGGACCTTGGCCTGTGCGGCGGCCAGTCGGTCGGGGAAGCCGGCCGGCCCGGCGCTGCGGGCGGCGCGCCAGACCAGGGCGCGGGCGGCCTCGAGCCTGATCGACATGTCGGCCAGCATCCAGGACAGGCCCTGGAACTCCGCGATGGGCCGGCCGAACTGCTGCCGCCTCTGCGCGAAGTCCAGCGCATGGTCATAGGCCCCGGCGGCGAGGCCGAGCGCCACCGTCGCCGCGCCGACGCGCTGGCCGTTATAGGCATCCATCAGCCGGCCGAAGCCGCGGGCGAAGCCGCCGGGCGGGCGCAGCACCATGGTGTCCGGCACCTCGAGCCCCTCGAAGCGCATCTCCGTCTCCGGCATGCCCTTCAGCCCCATGGAGGGGATGCGGCGGTGCACCACGAGGCCGGCGGGATCCGTCTCGCCGTTGCGGACGACGAGGAAGCCGCCGATGCCGAGCTCGGTGCCGTCCTCGATCGCGCGGGCGAAGACGAGATGCAGGCGGGAGATGCCGCCGCCGGTGATCCAGTGCTTGGCGCCGTCGATCACCCAGCGGTCGCCGCGGCGGACCGCGCGGGTGGTCATGTCGGTGGCGGCCGAGCCGGCGTCGGGCTCGGTGATGCAGATCGCCGGCTTGTCCCCGGCCAGCACCAGCCCGGCGGCGAGGCGCTTCTGCTCCGGCGTGCCATAGGCCATGACGGCGCCGAGGGCGCCCATGTTGGCCTCGACCGCGATGCGGCCGCAGACGGCGCAGGCCTTGGAGAACTCCTCGATGACGAGCACGGCGTCGAAGTAGGACAGGCCCGGGCCGCCCCATTCGCGGGGAATCGTCAGGCCGAGGAAACCGGCCTCGGTCATGCGGCGAACCATGGGCCAGGGGTACTGCTCGGTGCGGTCGGTCTCCGCGGCCTGGGCCGCTGCCTCCTGCGCCAGTTCCCGCGCGCGCGCCCTCAGCTTCGCCTGTTCCGACGTCAGCCCATCCATCGGTCCGTTCCTCCCGCGGCGAGACTGATCCACATAAGCGCAGCATGACGCGCAGGCAATGGCAAGCTCGGTGCGGGCGTCCGGCCGGCACACGTCGTCCGTGCCGGTGCCGGTCTGCGCCACGCTGGCGTCATCAAGCGTTTCTTCATGGCCCCCGGTCACTGTGCCCTCCGGTCCGCAGACGGGGGAGAGAATGGCTTTCGGCCGCATCGGGCCTGCAGACGCACCGGGAGGCGGCACGCTGGAACGGGCGATGGCGGAGCGGGAGCGCTTCCTGGTGTTCGCCCTCACCGCCGCCGAGTTGCTGGTCGAGATCACGCCCCAGGGTCGCATCACCTTCGCCGCCGGCGCCTTCGAGCGACGGCTGGGCGAACCGCCGCCGCACTGGATGGGCCGACCGGTGGCGACGCTGCTGGCGCCGGTCTCGCGGCCCCGCTTCGCCCGGGCGCTCGACATGCTGGACGCGCGGGACCGCCTGCCGCCCACCTGCTTTCGCCTCGACAATGCGGCGACCACGGTCATGGCCGTCGCGGGCCTGCGGCTGAGCGGCCTGGCCGGCGCCGCGGACCGCCTGTGCCTCACCTTCTCCGCCGTGCCCGAGGGCGAGGCCCCGGCGCCCACCGAAGGCCTGCTCGGCGCCGCCAGCCTCGGCCAGGCCATCGAGGCCGAGCTGCGCAGCGGCGGCGGCGGGCACGTCGGCCTGGTGGAGCTCGCCGGGCCCGAGGGGCCGCTCGCGCCGCGACCGGAGCTCGCCGCCTCCATCGCCGATACCCTCGCTTCCGCCTCCGACGGCGGCATGGCGGGCGAGCTCGCGGCCGGCCGGTACGGCGTGCTCTCGCGCACCGCGGTGGACTTCACCCGCATCGCCGCGGCGATCGAGGCCCTCGCCCGCGACGCCGGGCTCGAGGCCTCGGTCGCCACCAGCACCCTCGCCCTCGCGCCGGAGGGGCTCTCGCCGCTGCAGGCGACGCGGGCGCTGCGCTATGCGCTCGGCGCCTTCGCCCGCGGCGGGCGCCAGGGCCTGGCGCAGGAGGGCTTCAACGGCGGCCTGGCCGGCTTCGTGGCCCAGGCCTGCGACCGGGCGGAAGCGCTGCGCCGGGTGATCGCCGAGCGGCGCTTCCGGCTTGCCTTCCAGCCCATCGTGGCCCTCGCCGACCGCAGCGTGCACCATTTCGAGGCGCTGCTGCGCCCGCTCGCCACCGCCGGCGGCACCCCCTCCGGCCCGCAGGAATTCGTGACCTTCGCCGAGACGGTCGGCCTGTCGGAGGACCTCGACTGGGCCGTGGTCGAGACCTGCGCCGAGGCGGCGCGCAAGGCCGATGGGGCACGCATCGCCTGCAACCTCTCCGGACTATCGCTGCAGGCCCCTGCCTTCCGCAGGCGGCTGCTCGACCTGCTCCGGGGCGAGCCCTCCCTCGTGCCGCGCCTGCTGATCGAGATCACCGAGACCGCCGAGATCGAGGACGAGGCCGAGGCGGTGCGCACCGTCGAGGCGCTCCGCGACCTCGGCCTGCCGCTCTGCCTCGACGATTTCGGCGCCGGCGCCGCGGCCTTCCGCTACCTGCGCGCGCTGCGCGTGGACTACGTGAAGATCGACGGCCAGTACGTGCAGGCGGCCTGCCGCAGCGCGCAGGACCAGGGCTTCGTCGCCGCCATGGTCGACCTCGCGCACAATGTCGGCGCCAAGGTCGTGGCCGAGCGGATCGAGACCGAGGCGGAGGCCGCGGCCATGCAGGCACTCGGCGTCGCCTACGGCCAGGGCTGGCTGTTCGGCAAGCCGGGGCGGCTGCCGGGCAGCCTGTAGGGCGGCTCGCCGCGCCGCCGGCGCGGCCTCAGGCCACCTGGTGCGGCGCCGAGGCCGCGCCGCGCAGCAGCACGGCCTCGAGGTTCTCGAGGCAGCGCTCCCCCATCGCCTGGCGCGTCTCCTCCGTCGCGCTGCCGAGATGCGGCAGCAGCGCCACGTTCTCCAGCGCCAGGTAGCCCGGGTTGACCCGCGGCTCGCCATCGTAGACGTCGAGGCCGGCGGCGCGGACATGGCCGGAGGTCAGCGCGGCGATCAGCGCCGCGTCGTCCACCGAGGGGCCGCGGCCGCTGTTCACCACGATCGCCCCGCGCTTCATCTTCGCCAGGCGCTCGGCGTTCAGCCAGTGCCGTGTCCCCTCCCCGCCCGGGACATGCATGGACAGCATGTCGATGCTGCCGAGGAAGCCCTCGTCCGTCGCGTGGTAGATCGCGCCCTGCTCCAGCGCCGCGGGCAGGCGCTGCACGTCGCGGTAGTGGATCTCCATCTGCATGCCGCGGGCCATCGCGGCCAGCTCCCGCCCGATGCGGCCGAAGCCGAGGATGCCGAGCTTCTTGCCCTGCAGCGTCACGCCGAGCAGCTGCGTCGGCGCCCAGCCCTTCCAGAGGCCGGCGCGGACCATCCGCTCCCCCTCCCCGGCGCGGCGCGCGGCCATCAGCAGCAGGGTGAAGGCGGTCTCGGCCGTGGCGAAGGAGAGCACCTCCGGCGTGTTGGTCACGATGATGCCGCGCGCCTTCGCCGCGGCGAGGTCGATGTGGTCGGTGCCGACGCTGAAGGTGGCGATGATGCGCAGGCCCGGCGGCAGGGCGGCGATGCAGGCGGCATCGAGGCGGTCCCCGGCGGCGCCGAGGATGCCATCGGCGCCGATCGCGGCGGCGCGCCGGGCGATCTCGGCGCCATCGGTCGACCAGGGCTCGTCATGCGGGTTCAGCCGCGCGTCGTAGTCCCGCACCGCGCGTGCCTCGATCGCATCCGGCAGCTTGCGGGTGACGAGCAGCACGGGCCTGGCCATCATGGAGCACTCCCTCGGGGGCGCGGTTCTAGCCAGCGCCGCCCCGTCTTGCCAGCCGGACGCGGCGCGGGCACGGTCCCCCTCCACGTCAGCGGGACAGGGAGGGGCAGATGGATCTCGGACTGAAGGGCCGCCGCGCGCTCGTGATGGGCGGCACCAAGGGGCTTGGCCGCTCCATCGCCGACGCGCTGGCCGAGGAGGGTGCCGCGCTGGTGATCAGCGGCCGCGACCAGGGCCGGCTGGACGAGGCGGCGGCGGCGCTGAAGGCCGCGGGCGCGGCCAGCGCGAAGGGCGTGGTGGCCGACGTCGCCAATGGCACGGACATGGACCGGCTGGCGAAGGAGGCGGTCGCCGCCATGGGCGGGGTCGACATCCTGGTGCTGAACCATGGCGGCCCGCCGCTCTGCAGCGCGAGCGAGATCAAGGAGGCCGAACTGGTCTCCTGGTTCCAGAACATCGTCGTCTCGCCGATCCGCATCACCAACCTGCTGCTGCCGGCGATGCGCGCGCAGGGCTGGGGCCGCATCATCGTGGTGGGCAGCACCGGCATGCAGCACCCGATCCCGACGCTGGCGCTCTCGAACACGCTGCGCGCCTCGATCTGGGGCTGGCTGAAGACGCTCTCGGGCGAGGTGGCGAAGGACGGCGTGACGATGAACGTGCTCGCCCCGGGCACCATCCTGACCGACCGCGTGACCACCTCCACGACGCAGCGCGCGCGGCAGCTGAACATCTCCTACGAGGATGCGCTGGCCAAGGCGGCGGAGGAGATCCCGGCGGGTCGGCTCGGCCTGCCGGCGGACTACGGGCCGATGGGCGCGTTTCTTGCATCCGACAAGGGCGGCTACGTCACCGGCAGCATGATCCGCGTCGATGGCGGGCGCGTGCGCAGCATGCTCTGATCCGGGCAAGGGACGGGCGGCGGCGGATCCTGCGCGGATCCGCGCAGGCCTGCCGACAGGAGAGGCACAGGCGAGGCGAGGAGACAGAGCTTCATGATCCCCAACCTCTCCGCCGATGTGGAGCTCGCCGCGCGGCTCTTCGACGGGCTGCGCGCGCGCAGCTTCGACGGCGTCGGCATCACCCGCGAGGCCTATGGCCCGGGCGAGCGCATGGCGCATGCGCTGGTGCGCGAGGCGGCGCAGGAATTGGGCCTCGAGACCGCGGTGGACCCGATCGGCAACCTGACGATGACCCTGCCGGGCACGGATCGCAGCGCCAAGCGCGTCGTGCTCGGCAGCCATCTCGACAGCGTGCCGCAGGGGGGGAATTTCGACGGCGCCGCCGGCGTGCTCTGCGGCATGGCGGTGGTCGCCGGCATGCGGCGCGCCGGCTTCGCGCCCGCCCGCGACGTGACCGTGATGGCGATCCGCGCCGAGGAGGCGGGCGCCTGGTTCCCGACCAGCTATCCCGGCAGCCGCGGCGCGCTCGGCATGCTCAAGCCGCAGGACCTCGAGGTGCGGCGCATGGACACCGACCGCACGCTCGCCGACCACATGCGCGAGGAGGGGTTCGACCCCGGCTTCGCGCTGCGCGGCGAGCGCAGCATGGGCCCGGACAGCGTCGCCGCCTTCCTCGAGCTGCATATCGAGCAGGGGCCGGTGCTGGAGGCGGAGGGCGTGCCGGTCGGCATCGTCACCGGCATCCCCGGCACGCGCCGGCTGCGCAAGGGGCGCGTCAGCGGGGAGTACAATCATTCCGGCGCGACGCCGCGCAAGTACCGCCGCGACGCGGCGATCGCGCTGGCCGAGCTCGCCGTGGCGCTGGACGAGGCCTGGTGCCGGCTGGAGGCAGAGGGCCACCGCATGGTCGTCACCGTCTGCGAGATGGCGACGACGGACGATGCCGGCTTCACCAAGATCGCCGGCGAGGCGCTGTTCAGCCTCGACGTGCGCAGCATCAACCTGCATTCCTGCGACGCGCTGTTCGAGGTGCTCTACGCCCGCGTCGCCGAGATCGAGAAGCGGCGGGGCGTGACCTTCGACCTCGGGCCCGAGAGCGGCAGCCGGCCGAGCCTGATGGATCCCGGCGTGCAGCGCGGCCTGGTGCGCGCGGCGGAGGCGGCGGGGGTGGCGCATCTCTCCATGGCCTCGGGCGCCGGGCATGACGCCGCGGCCTTCGCTCAGGCCGGGATTCCCTCGGGCATGCTGTTCGTGCGCAACCAGAACGGCAGCCACAACCCGAAGGAGGAGATGCGCATGCAGGACTTCGCGGCCGCCTGCGCGGTGGCGATGCGGTTCACGGCGGAGATGAGCCAGTGAGGATGTGCCGACCGATGAGGTGCCCCGCGTGACTGCAAGACTTGTGACTGCCCGCCTGGCCGTCGACATCGGCGGCACCTTCACCGACCTCGCCGTGGAACAGGGCGAGCGGCGCTGGACCGCCAAGGTGCTCACCACCCCGGCCGCGCCCGAGCAGGGCGTGCTTGAGGGCGTGCGCCAGGTGCTGGCGGCCGCCGGCCTGGCGCCGGCCGACATCGCGCTGGCGATCCACGGCACGACGCTCGCCACCAACGCCCTGATCGAGCGCAAGGGCGCGCGCACCGCGCTGCTGACGACGGAGGGCTTCCGCGACGTCCTCGCCCTCGGCAACGAGAGCCGCTACGACCAGTACGACCTGAACATCGAGCTGCCGCAGCCCCTCGTGCCGCGCCGCTGGCGCCTGCCCGTGACCGAGCGGCTGGACAACACCGGCAAGGTCCTGCTGCCGCTGGACGAGGCGGCGGTGGAGCGGCAGGTGGCCTTCATGCGGGCCGAGGGCGTGCAGTCCGTCGCCATCGGCTTCCTGCATGCCTTCGTGAACCCGGCGCATGAACGCCAGGCCGCGGCGATCATCCGCCGCCTCTGGCCGGAGGTGCCGATCTCGCTCTCCTCCGAGGTCTCGCCCGAGATGCGGGAGTGGGAGCGGTTCTCGACCACCGTCGCCAACGCGTACGTGCAGCCGCTGATGGCGAGCTACCTGCGGCGGCTGGAAGCGGGCCTCGCCGGGATGGGGCTCGCCTGCCCGCTCTTCCTGATGCTCTCGGGCGGCGGGCTGACGACGCTCGAGACGGCGGCGCGCTTCCCGATCCGCCTGGTGGAGAGCGGGCCGGCGGGCGGCGCGATCTTCTCGGCGCATGTGGCGCGCCAGCGCGGGCTCGACCGCGTGCTCTCCTTCGACATGGGCGGCACCACGGCCAAGATCTGCATGATCGACGGCTTCCAGCCCCAGGCCAGCCGCAGCTTCGAGGTCGCGCGCGTCGGGCGCTTCCGCAAGGGCTCCGGCCTGCCGCTGCGCATCCCCGTCATCGAGATGGTGGAGATCGGCGCCGGCGGCGGCAGCCTGGCGCGGGTGGACGGCATGGGGCTGATCCAGGTGGGGCCGGAGAGCGCCGGCGCCGATCCCGGCCCCGCCTGCTATGGCCGCGGCGGCACCCGCCCCGCGGTGACGGATGCCAACCTTGCGCTCGGCCGCTACGACCCCGTCGCCTTCGCCGGCGGCGCGCTGCGCCTCTACCCCGAGGCCGCGCGCGACGCGCTGGTGGCGGAGGTGGGCGGACGGCTCGGTCTCTCCGGCGAGATGGCGGCGCTCGGCGTGGTCGAGATGGTGGACGAGAACATGGCGAATGCCGCCCGCGTCCATGCCATCGAGAGCGGCAAGGGCTTCGAGGGGCGCACCATCATCGCCTTCGGCGGCGGCGGGCCGGTGCATGGCTATCGCGTCGCGGAGAAGGTTGGGGTGCGGCGCATCCTGGTGCCGACCGGGGCGGGGGTGGGCAGCGCGATCGGCTTCCTGCGCGCGCCGGTGGCCTATGAGGTGGTGCGGAGCCTTTACCAGCGCTTTGCGACCTTCGACGTGCCGGCGGTGAACGCGCTGCTGGCCGGCATGGCGAACGAGGCGGCGGCGGTGGTGGCGGAGGGCAGCTTCGGCGCGCCGACGGTGGAGCATCGCCTGGCCTACATGCGCTATGTCGGCCAGGGGCACGAGATCGCGGTGCCGCTGCCGGCGCGCGACCTGACGGAGGCGGACGTCAGGGAGATCCGTGCGCTCTACGACGCGGAGTACACGAAGTTCTACGACCGCCCCGTGCCGGGCAGCGATGTCGAGGTGCTGAGCTTTGCCGTCACCGTCGCCACCGTCACCGCGGCGATCGAGCCGGTGGCCGAGGTCATTCCCGCCCCCTCGCCCGCGCCGATCCGCACGCAGATGGTGCGCGACACGACGACGGGCGAGGTGACGGAATGGCCGGTCTATCCGCGCGCGGCGATGGCGCCGGGCGCGGTGGTCGCCGGGCCCTGCATCGTCGCCGAGGACGAGACGAGCACGCTGGTCGGGGCGGGGTGGACCTGCCGGATGGATGGGCTGGGGTGCCTCGAGCTGACCCGTGTGGGCTGACGCCACGGTTGAAGCGTCAGCCCGATGTGTATAAATGACCCGGCCTGATACACACGAGGACTTCGATGCGTACCAACATCGAAATCGACGACCGGCTCATGGCCGAGGCCATGGCGGCCGGCGGCTTCTCGACCAAGCGCGAGACCGTCGAGGCGGCGCTTCGGCTGCTCGCCCAACGGAAGCGCCAGGCGAGCGTGCTCGACCTCTTCGGCAAGGTCCACTGGGAAGGCGATCTGCACGCCGAGCGGCTGGACGATCCCGAACCGCCCTCGCGGTGAACGCCGTCTTCGTCGACAGCTCGGTCTGGATCGACCACTTCCGCGGGAGAGCCACGCCCCCGGTCCAGGCGCTGCATCGCCTGCTGCGCGCCCTGCAGTCGCCGTCGGGCGATCCCGACATGGCGGTCGTTGTCGTTGGCGACCTGGTGCTGCTGGAAGTGCTGCGCGGCATCGCCGATGCGCGCCAGCATGCCGAGACCCGGCGGGCGTTGCTGGCCTTCACGCAGGTCACCCTCGGCGGCACCGAAGCCGCCCTCGTCGCCGCCGAGCACTACCGCACC
>CAYNYQ010000067.1:0-18050 GCA_964401305.1 uncultured Acetobacteraceae bacterium
GCGGCGGCGGGCGCGGCCGGGTCGGGCTGCGGCGGCGTGGCCGCGGCGGCGCGCCGCAGCACGTAGGTCGGCCCGCGCGCCGCGTCGTCGAGCCGCCGCACCTCCAGCTGCTGCACCGAGGTGAAGGTGCCCTGCACCCGCTGCAGCGCCAGGAAGGCCAGTGTGAAGGAGACCTCGGCCGTGACCAGCCGTTCCTCGGCGTCGACCAGGCGTTCCTGCGCGTTGAGCAGCCGCTCCAGCGCGTTCGCCGCCTGCTCGCCCTCGCGCCCTGCCACGCCCTGCGCCCAGCGCTCGGTCTCGATGCCGAGATCGCGGGCGGCGAGCCGCATGGCCAGGGCGCGGGCGCCGAGCTCGCGCCAGGCGACGTGGTACTCGTTCAGCACGATCTCGGCCTCGGCGACGATGGTGGCGATGGTGGCGCGGCCCTGGTTCTCGATCTGCCGCGTCTCCAGCCGACGCCGCCCGAGCCTCGCCTGCAGCTCGTCGGCGCCGAGCGGCACCTCCAGCCGCAGGCCGAACAGCGCGCCCGGCGTGTTGGAGTAGCGCCAGGCATCGCTGTAGGCGGTGCCCCAGAGCCCGGTATCCGTGGCGCGCCCGCCGAGATTGCCCTCGACGATCACGTCGAGCCGCGGCAGCGCCTCGATCTGCGCCTGGCCCTCGCGCAGCACCGCCGCGCGGTGCTGCAGGAAGACCTGCTGCACCTCCGGCCGCAGGGCGACGGCGCGCTCGAGCGCGGTGCGCAGCTCGATCGGCTCGTAGACGGCCAGCGGCCGGTCGGCCGGCAGCAGGTCGCGCACCCCCTGCTGCTCGAAGCGCGGGTCGTTGACCAGGCCGCGCAGCCGGGCCTCGGCATTGCGCACGGTGGCGCGCGAGCGCAGCACGTCGGCCTCGCGCAGCGCCAGCGCCGCCTGCGCGCGGCTGGCCAGCAGCAGGTCGGCGTCGAGCTCCGTGCGGCCGGCGACCTGGGCGGCGACGGCGCGCACCCCGGCCACGCCCCGCTCCTTCTGCAGCACCACCGCGCGGGCCAGGTAGACGGTCCAGTAGGCGCGGGCGATCTCGAGCAGGTGGGCCTCGGCCTGGCGGCGGAATTCCGATTGGCCGATGCGGGCGTCGAGGCGCGCGACCTCGTGCAGGCTGCGGGTATAGGCGGTGCCGGAATCGCGCAGCAGCGGCTGCACGATGGTGACGAAGGTGCGCGAGAGCGACTGGCCCGGGGGCGAAAAATTCGTCGAGTTGGTGGAGAAGTTCAGGAAGCGCTGGCCGGCGGTGATCTCGGCGCCGGTGGACAGGCGCTGGCGCACGCCGACCTCGACGCCGCGCTCGCGCCCGATCAGCCGCTGCGCGCCCGAGGTGGTGGCGAGGTTCGGCGTGGGGTCGTTGCCGTTGCTGATGCGGCCCTCGGCATAGGCGCGCGGCACGAAGCGCCCGGCCACCTCGAGCTCCAGCGTGTCGCGGATCGCCGGCACGTCGCCGAAGACGCGCAGCTGCGCCGCGTTGATCAGCGCGCTGTCGTAGAGGAAGGCGAGGCTGACCTGCACCGGCCGGCCGCCCTCCGACGCCATGCGTGCAATCTGCGGCGCCCACCAGCGGTCGGCCTCGCGGGCGGCCCGCCGTTCCTCCGCGCTGAGGGCCGGCAGCGGCGAGGGGCGGCGGCCGATGCGGTCGATCTCGTCCTGGACCTGGGCGCGGAAGCGCGTGGCGATCCGGTCGACGTTGAGGATGGCATTGTCGGTGCGGTCGTTGATCCAGCCTTGCGCCCGCGGCGATGCCGGGAGGGCCAGGGCCAGGGCGGCCAGGCCGGCGAGCAGCGCGGCGCGCCGGCTCTGGGGCGGCGGCGATGCGCCCGTCGGGCCGGCGGCGTGGCGTGCTGGCACGGAAGCTCCTCGGTGCAGCAGGGAGATCGGTGGCCGCGTCATCGCCCGAGGGCCCCCGCGACGACCTGGGCGCGCAGGAAGTCAAGCGCGTAGCGGTTCAGCGCGATGCCACCCTCGGGCAGCGCGCCGTCCGCATCGCGGCTCAGGCCCGCCTGCACCGCCGTGCCGCCGAGCGCGCCGGCGCCGCCGGTGAACAGGCCGCCCGGCGCGTTGGTGCCGACGAAATCGGCGCGGACCGGCGTGAAGAGCAGCCCGCCCAGCTCGCCGGCCGAGGGAATCGCGGCGGCGGCCACCGTGTAGGGCGCGCCGAAGATCGAGGGTGGCGCGGGGGAGGACAGCCTGGGCAGGTCGAAGCCGGCATCGACCGTGCCGCCCGCCGCCTGGCGGACCGCGAGAAAGGCGGCGGCATCGAAGGCGGGCACCGGCGGCTGCGGCGCCCGCGCCACCCAGTTGCCGCCGACATCCGCCGTGACGCTGCCGAGCCCCAGAGGCGCGCCCGTCGCGTCGAAGAGCTCGAGCACCACCGTCGCGCCGGGCTGCGCCGAGCCGGTCAGCAGGCCGGGCAGCGCGAAGGGCTGCACCGCCAGCCGGCGGATCGCCGGGTCGAGGCCGGGCAGCAGGCCGGCCTCGGGGCGCGCGGGCAGCACCTCCCCGCCGACGATCAGCACGGCGGCGCTGGCCGTAGCGGCGAGCGGCCGGTCGAAGCCCGGCGGCAGCGGCCCCGGCGCGGAAGCGGCGACGAGGTCGGCCGTGTTGGGCGCGATGCCGTCCGGGATCGGGATGCCGATCGCGCGCGCCAGGAACTGCACGGTGAGCGTCTCGCCTGGCAGCAGCACCGGCAGCGTCACCGCCACGCCGGTATCGCCGGCCGCGTTGCCGGAAAGGATGCTGCCGGCGCCGGCCAGGACGCTGCCGACGACGAGGCTCAGCGCCGGGTCGGAGAGCGGATCGGTGATCACCAGGTTGTAGGCCGGGGCGGAGGAACCCGACGCATGGCTCAGCACCAGCGTGTAGGTGACGCTCTCGCCGAGCCCGACCACCGCCTTCGACACCGACTTCGAAAGATCGAGCACGGCCGCGACCGCCTCCACCCGCGCCTCGGCCGTGGCGGTGAGCGTGCCGCCGGGATCGCCGGGCGCGGTGGGGGCGGCGATGGTGGCGGCGGCGGTATTGGCCAGCACCGTGCCGGCCGGCGGCAGCGGGCCGAGCCGCCCGACCACCTCGACGACGACGGTGTCCGGCCCGGCATTGTCGCCGCGGTTGACCACCGTGCCGAAGTCGAAGGCGACGCCGCCGGCATCGAGCGTGATCACGGGCGCCGCGGCAACGATCCCGGGCGCGATCGAGACCAGCCGCGCCGCCTCGGCCACCATCCCCCCGGGCAGCCGGTCGGTGATCACCAGCCGCTGCGTGCCCTCGGCGAGGGTCGCGGTCAGGCGCCAGGTGACCTGCTCGCCGGCCACCACGTCGGCCAGCGCCGGATCGAAGAAGCCGCTGCCGGTCTCCGGCAGCGAGGTCGCCACCACGGCCTTGTCGAGCCCGAGCGTGAAGGCGCCGCGCACCTCGGCGCCGTCGCTTTCGGCATAGGGGCGGCCCTGGCTCGGCGCGCTGGCATAGGCGAGCGTCGCGGTGTTCGGCACCACCTGGCCCGGCTCGATGGCGTCGCTGAAGGCGGCCCGGTAGGTCACGATGACCGGCCCGGCATCCGGGGCCAGTTCGTCGATGGTGACGCGGATCGTGCTGCCGAGCAGCGTCGCCGTGCCGAGGCTGGCCGAGAGGCTGCCGGCCACGGGAAGAAGGAAGGGCGAGAGCGTGTCCTCCAGCACCAGGCCATAGGCCGGGCCGGTCGCGGCGGCACGGTTCGCCAGGGTCAGCGTGTAGGTGAAGACATCGCCGGCATCGCCGCCGCCGCGGTCCACCGCCTTGTCCAGGGCCAGCGCCGGCTCGACGATCGCCGCCGTGGCGGACGCCGCGTCGGTCAGCGTGCCGCCGGGGGCACCGGGGTCGGTCGGCGCGCTCGCCGTCGCCGTCGCGGCATTGGTGGCGAGGCGCCCCGCGACGTTCTGCGCCACGTCGAGCACCCGCGCGCTGATCCGCACCGTCACCAGGTCGCCGGCGTCGGAAAGGTTGTCCCCCGCATTGACCAGCGTGCCGAAGTCGAAGCTCACCCCCTGCCCCGCGATCACCGCCGCGGGCGCCAGCGTGCCGCCGGGCCCGGCCGTGATGCCCGCGCCGGTCGAGACCACCCCGGTGCCGTCGGGCAGGGCCAGGGCTAGCGGCAGCAGCCCGTCCGGGATGGTGTCGGCGATGACGAGGCGCTGCGTGCCCTCACCGAGCCGCACCACCAGCTCGTAGGTGACGATCTCGCCGATGGCGAGGTCGGTCACGCCCGGCAGGATGGCGCCGGCGCCGGTCCCGGCGAGCGAGGTCGCGACGATCGCCTTGTCGAGGTCGAGCGGCAGGACGACGGTGAGGTCCTGTGCGCTGGCGCTGCCGGCGCCCGGCCGCCCGCCCGGGCCAGGGTTGCTGTCCCAGGCAAGGGCGGCGGTATTGCCGATCACCTGCCCCGGCTCCACCGCATCGGTCATGCGCACGGTGTAGGTCAGCGTCACCGGCGCGTCGCCCAGCAGCAGGCGCGGGAGGTCGAGCGTGACGGTGTTTCCCGCGATGGCCGCGCTGCCCGCGCTGGCGGTGGCCGAGACCGGCAGCAGGCGCGGATCCAGCACGTCGGCGAGGGCGATGTCGTAGGCCGCCGCGGAGGAGCCAGGGGCCTGCGCGATGACGACGGTGTAGGTGAAGACGTCGCCGGCATCGCCGGTGAGCTGGTCGACGGTCTTGCGGATGTCGAGCGCGGGCTCCACCAGCTCGGCCGGCGCCGTCGCGTCGAGGCTGCCGCTGCGCCCGTCAATCGTGAACGCGAGCGCTGCGGCGTTCACCAGGCTGCTGCCGGCGACGAGGCCGGGCTGATCCGCCACCACGGCATCGATCTCGACCGTGATCACGTCCTCCGGCCCGATCGTGGCGGCGGAGCCGTTCGCCACGCTGCCGAAGTCGATGCTGACGGACTGCCCCAGCAGGGTGATCGCCGGCACCCCGACCGCGAGCCCGGCGCCGATCGCGACCACTCGCGCTGCCAGCGGCGTCAGCCCCGCGGGCAGCAGGTCCTGCAGCACCAGCGCATCCGTCACGCCCTGCGGCAGGGTGATGTCGAGCCGGTAGGTCAGCGCCTCGCCCACCGCGAGATCCGGCAGCGCCGGGTCGAACTGGTCCGACCCGGTATCCGGGTTGCCGGTGCTGGCGATCGTCTTGGCGAAGCCGGGGGCGAGCGGCGTCGCGGTGCCGTCGGTGACGCTGTCCGGGCGGCCGCCCGGCCCGCCGGCGCTGTCGTAGTCGGCCACGGCGGTGTTCTGCACCGTGCCGCCGCCCGGCGCGGTGGCCAGCACGCGCGCCTGGTAGGTGATGGTCGCCGACTGGCCCAGCGCCAGCTCGCCGATGGCGATGGCGAGCGTGGCATCCCCGGGCGCATTGCCGGTGACGACACTGCCGAGCGTGGTGGTCACCGAGCCCGCCACCAGGGCCAGGAAGGGATCGCCCAGCAGGTCGGCGAGGGTGATGTCGTAGGCCGGCGCCGAGGAGGCCGCGGCGTGGGAGAGCACCAGCGTGTAGGTCAGCACCTCGCCCGGCCGGGCAAAGCCCGGCGGCACCGACTTGTCGAGCGTGAGCGCCGGCGCGACCACCGTCGCCGTCGTGTCGTCGGTCGCCGTTTCCGTGCCGCCGGGCCGCGTGGGATCGGCCGGCGCGGTGATCGTCGCCTGCGCGGCGTTGACCAGCGTGGCGCCGGCGAGGTTCCCTGCGACATCGCGCACCAGGGCCAGGATCTCGACCGTGACGGTGCCGTCGCCGGCGATGTTGTTGCCGACATTGACCACCGTGCCGAAGTCGAAGCCGACCGCCTGGCCGGCGATGCCGGGCAGGGTGCCGAGCAGCGTGCCCGGCAGCCCGGCGCCGACCGCGGCAACGTGCGCCGAGACCACCGCGAGTCCCGCCGGCAGCAGGTCCTGGATCACCAGGGTCTGCGTGCCTTCCGAGAGCGTCGCGGTCAGCGCATAGGTGATGGTCTCGCCGACGGCGACGCTGCTGCCCGGGGTGCCGGGCAGCGAGGTGGCGATGATCTGCTTGTCGAGCGCGACCGGCATCAGCACGGTCACCGTCGCATCGTCGCTGCCGGCGAAGGGCCGCGCCTCGGGCGTGCCGGCGGGCGCGGAGGTGCCGGTGAAGGCGGCGCTGTTCGTCACCACCTCGCCGGGCTGCACCTGGTCGGCCAGCCGCGCCAGGTAGGTCAGGGTGACCCGACTCTCATCCACGCCCGGCGTCGCCGGGTCGTCCACCGGCAGCAGCGCCGCGCCGGCGAGGACGAGCGTGACCTCGTTGCCGGCCTCGGCAACGCTGCCGCGGCTCGCCGCGGCGCTGCCGGCGACGAGCACGTAGCCGGCCGGCAGCAGGTCCCGCACGGTGAGGTCGTAGAGCGGGCCGCCGGCGCCCGGCTGCTGCGCGACGACGACCGTGAAGGCGACGGCATCGCCGGCATCGCCGGTGGCGACCGAGGCATCCTTGGTGATCACCGGGCGCGGCACCACCACCTCGACCGGCGCGGTCGCGGTGAGCGTGCCGGTGTCGGTGGTGAAGCGCCCGTCATTGGTCAGCACCGTGCCCGGCGCATTGCCGGGGATGTCGCGCACCCGCGCGATGACCTGCACCGTGATCCGGTCGCGGTCGTCGAGCAGGTTGTCGCCGGCATTCACCACGTCGGGGCCGAAATCGAAGGTCAGCGCGCCGCCCGCGACCACCGGCGCGGCGCCGACGCCGAGCAGCGCGCCGGCGATGTTGGCGCCGATCGAGACCACCTCGCCCGCGACGAAGGCCAGCCCCACCGGCAGCGTGTCCTCCAGCAGCACGCGCTGCGTCCCCTCGCCGAGCGTCAGGGTCAGCGTGTAGGTCACGGTCTCGCCCGGCTCGACCTGCGGCACGCCGCCCTCCGGCGTCTCCGGCAGCGAGGTCGCGGTGACCTGCTTGGCGAGCGCGCTGGGGAAGGTCACCGCGATGTCGGCCGTGGCGCTGTCCTGGTCCGGCCGCGCCTCGACAAAGCCCGCCGGGGCGCTCTGCCAGGCGAGGTCGGCGGTGTTCGGCAGGATGCTGCCCGGCCGGACGGCATCGGTCAGCCGCGCCTGGTAGGTGATCACCAGCGGCACCGCCGGCAGCAGCGCATACTGGTCGAGCGTGATCCTGACCGTCGTGTCGCCCGGCGCATTGCCCAGCGCCACCACGGCGGCGGGATCGGTCACGGTCACCGTGCCGGCCACCAGCGCCAGGCGCGGGTCGAGCAGGTCGCTGAGCACCAGCGCATAGGCATCCGCGCCGGAGGCGGGGGCGAGGGGCGGCGCGACGTGGTTCACCGTGACCGTGTAGGTGACCAGGTCGCCGGCATCGCCGCCCGGCACCGAGGCGGCCTTGGCGATGGCGAGCTCGGGCCCGACGATCTGCACCGCGGCCGAGGCGGTCACCAGCGCCGTCGATCCATCGGCCCTTGCGTACCGCGCCTGGCCGACATTGGTGAGGATGTCGCCGGGCTGGTTGGCCGGCACGTCGATCACCCGCGCCTCCACCGCGACGATGATGACGTCGCCCGAATCGCGCTGGTTGTCGGCGAGATTGGCGACCAGCCCGAAATCCCAGGCGACCCGGTCGATGATGCCGTCGCCGTCGGAATCGGTGCGGCTGCCGGGATCCCCGACCGGCGGCAGCGCCGCGCCGGTGATGTTGGCGCCGACGAAGACCAGCGCCGCGTCGACCAGCGCGAGGTCACCGGCGATCGGCGGCATCCCCACCGAGCGCGGCAGCAGGTCGGTGATGACGAGATCCGTCGTCGCTTCCGGCAGGCGCAGCGTGACGAGGTAGATGATGGTCTCGCCGATGACCACGTCCTCCAGCGCCTGGTCCGGGCGGAGCGTGGTCGAGGGGATGTCGGTGGCGACGATGAGCTTGGAGAGTTCCGGCCGGTCGACGGTGAAGTGCGCGGTGTCCTGCTTCGGCCCGTAGTCGCGCTGGTACTCGGGCGGTGGCGAGCCGGGGTGGCTGGCATAGGTCAGCGTCGCGGTGTTGCTCAGCACCTGGTCCGGGCGGACCGACTGGTCGACCACGGCCTCGTAGGTGATCTGCGCCAGCGGGCCGGCGAAGTCGTAGACCGGGATGGTGGCGGTGATCAGCCGCGAGGCCGCGTCGTAGCTCACGCTGCCGCCCGGCACCGGCACCGCGAAGCCGAGCGTCGCGGGGTCCAGGGTGAAGCCGACGGGGACGCTGTCGGTCAGCGTGACGTCGTAGGCCGGGCCGGCATCGGCGCCCTGCACCGGCAGGCCGATCCGGAAGGCGACCCGGTCGCCGGCGTCGCCGGTGGTGGCGCTGGCGCCCTTCGCCACGGCGATGTCGGGCTCGACGATCTCGACCCGCACCGCCGCCTGCCGCGTCGAGGAGCCGAAATCGACCTCGGCGATGTTGAGCGGCTGCTGGCCGACCCGGTTCACGGCGGCGTCGCGCACCCGCGCGGTGACGGCGATCTCGATCTGGTCCTCGGCGTCGAGGATGCCGTCCGGCGTGTTGCCGACGGTGCCGAAGTCGATGCTGACGCTGTCGGGCACGCCGTCGCCGCTGAGGTCCGCGCCGACCGGCGTCGCGCCGGCCAGCCCCGCACCGGACAGCGAGGCGCCGATGCGCGTCACCGCGGCCGAGAGGTACTCGAACAGCCCCTGGTCCAGCGGCCCGGCCGCATTCGCGCCGGGCAGCAGGTCCAGCACGCGCAGCCCGACCGTCACCGCCTCCGGCAGGGTCACGGTGATGCGGTAGGTCACCTCCTCGCCGATGGCGAGGTCGACCAGGGCCGGGTTCAGCCTGTTCGACCCGGTCTCGGGGAGCGAGGTATCGGCCGCGGCGACGGTCTTCACGATGCCGGGGCCCGGCACCCGGACGCTGGCCGTCGCGCTGTCGAGATAGGCGCGCTGCACGCCAGAGGCCGGAAGGCCGGGATGGCTGTCGGCGGTGACGAGGATGGTGTTCGGCAGGATGGTGCCGGTGACGACGCTGGCCTCCACCACCGCCTGGTAGCTGATGGTGATCGTCTCGCCGGGCAGCAGCACCGGGGCGGTCATGCTCACCACGCCGCCCGCCTCGCTGACCGCGGCGCCGCCCGCGGGTGCGCCGAGCAGCATCAGGCTGCCCGCGACCAGGGTGAGCTGGCCCGGCAGCAGAGGATCGCTGCCGCTGACGTCGAAGGCCGGGCCTGCGCCGGCGCCGGACTGCAGCCCGTAGACGACCGTATAGGTGACGATGTCGCCGCCCTGCACGGTGCTGCGGTCGGCCAGCTTGAGCACGTCGGAGACGGGCTCGACGATCGCCGCCTGCGCGATATCGGTGATCGTCACGGTGGCGCCGGCGGCCGTGAAGCCGAGCCTGCCCTCGTTCTCCAGCATCGTGCCGCCGCGGTTGCCGGGCACGTCGGCCGCCAGGGCGGTGACGCGGACGACGATCCGGTCGGCGGAATCGGCCAGGTTGTCCGGCAGGTTCACGATGTCGTCGGCGAAGGTGAAGGTCACGCGGTTGCCGCTCTGGGCGATCGCCGGCGCGCCGAGCGGCGCTGCGGGCTGGCCGAAGGCGTCGAGCTCGAACAGGTTGGCGCCGATCGAGACCAGCTGCGCACTGACGAAGTCGAGCTGCCCGGGGGCGAGCGGCAGCAGGTCCTCGATCACGAGGTCGGTGATGCGGCCCTCGCGCAGCGTCGCCACGAGCTCGAAGGTGACCGTCTCGCCGATGCTGAGGTCGCCACCCGCGGTCTCGGTCAGCGAGGTCGCGGTCAGCTGCTTGTCGAAGGCAGGCTCGGCGATGGTCACCGTCGCCGTATCCTGCACCGGCCCGGGGCTGTTCGGCACCCGGTCGAGCCCGCCCTCGAAGGCGGCGTAGTTCTCGATCTCGACGATGTTGGAGAGCTGGCTGCGCGGCTCGACCGCCTCGGTGAGGATGAGGTCGTAGGTGATGACCGCGATGTTGGCGCCGCCGGTCGGCGAGAAGGCGCCCAGCGCGCCGGCCGCGGGGCCGGGGTCGATCAGCTCCAGCGTCCCGCCGTCCGGGAAGAGCGAGAGGGTATAGGCGAGCGGATTGCCCGCCCCGTCCGTGACCTGCAGGTTCAGCCCGGCGGGCGCGAAGTCGAAGCCCTGCGGCACGGTGTCGCGCAGCACGATGTCGAAGGCGCCGTTGCGGGCGCGGCCGGTATTCTCCACGACGACTGCGAAGGTGACGAGGTCGCCGGCATCCATGTCCAGCAGGTCGCTGTCGATGGGCAGCACGGCGAGGTTGGTGCTGTCGATCACGCCGCTGAACCTTACGCCGCTGCTGCCCGGGGTGCTGAAGGCGACGGGGCCAGGCGGGGTCGGCGTCAGCACGCCCGGCGACCCTTCGAAGGCGACGATGCCCTTGGTGATGTCGAGCGTCGGCTCGTTCAGCGTGACCTGGCGGATGGCGGTGGCGGAGGTGATCGCGCCGCTCGCGCTCGTCTCGGTGGCCTGCAGCTGGTTGGTCAGCAGCAGCCCGTCGCCGAAGGGCCGGTCGGTGACGCGCAGGGTGAAGAGCACGTCCGCCACCGTCGGGGTGGCGACCGCGGGGACGAGGTCGGCGAACCCGAAGGTGATGCTGTTGGCGGCGATGTCGTTCGTCACCGTCGGCGCGGTGGTGAGCAGCGCATCGAAGCCGCCGGCCAGCGGTCCCCATTTCGCGGTGTTCACCGCCGGCGCGTCGGGGCTGACCACGTCCAGCAGGGTCAGCACGAGGCCGGCGACGTCGAAGACCGGCAGCGGCAGGAAGTCGCGGAGATCGAGCGTGGCCGCCAGGCTCTGCGGCAGCGTGTAGGTGAGGCGGAAGGTCACCTCGTCGCCCGAGCCGATGCTCACCGGCGTGCCCGGGGCGATGAGGGTCCCGTTCAGCGCATAGACCTCCTTCACCGCCGCGCCGGTGGCGATGGCATCGCTGCTGGTCGAGCTGTCGCCATTGCTGCCGGTGACGACGCCGCCCGGCCCGATGACGTCGCCGCCGCCCGCGACGGCGTTGGAGATGGTGTCGCCCTGGCCCACCGGCTGGCCGCCGGCGAGGAAGAAGCGGTCGACCTGGGCCTGGAAGACGATGCGGAAGGTCGCCGGGCCCAGCGCGGCGCTGCCCTCCAGCACGCCGTCCGGCGCGCCGTTGGCGAGCAGCTGGGCCGAGACATCGAAGGCGAGCGTGGTCTGCCCCGTCGCCGGGTCGCGCGAGACGCCGATGTTGGCGGGCAGGAAGACGCCGCTGCCGAGCGTCCCGCCTGCCTCCGTCACCTCGAGCCGAGCCGTGCCGGGCAGGACGCTCTGGCCGTCCGAGAGCAGATCGGTGACGACAAGCCCGCCGAAGCCGAAGAAGTCGGAGACCTGGCCGGCGATCCTGTACTCCACCGTGTCGCCCGGCCCGAGCCCGGGCGCGTCGACATCGGTGACGAGCGCCTGCGACTTCTGCACGGCGATGCTCTTGGCCGTGAAGACGTTCTCCGGCCCCGGCGGGTCGAACACGATCGTCTGCGGCGGATCGCGCGGGTCGAGCGGCGTCCAGTCCGCCTCGGCGCTGACATTGTTCTCGATGCTGCGGAACGCGCCGTCGGCCGGGCCCAGCACCGGCGTGCCGGGCTGGCCGGGCGCGAGCGTCTCGCCGACATGGAAGGGGATGGTCAGCGTCGCCTCCGCGCCAGCCACGCCCGTGACGGCGCCGGCGAGGGTCGCGGTGACGGTGTGCGTCGCGGGATCGTAGACCGCGGTGCCCGGCGCGCCGCCGAGCACCGGCGGGCCGGTGACGACGATGCCGTCCGGCAGCACATCGGTCAGGACCGCATTGGTCACCGTCTGTCCCGCCGCCAGGTCGAAGGCGATGGTGTAGGTGCGCGGGAAATTCGGGCCCGTCGCGGTCTCGCCTTCCGGCCCGCTGAACGCCTTCGTCACGGTGAAGAGCGTCGGGGTGATGGTCGCGCTGTCGATGGCGCCGCGGATCGGCGGGTCGACGGTCGGGTTGTTCAGCGAATCGAGGCCGAAGGCGAATCCGCCCAGCGCCCCGTAGGCGAGCGGCTGGTCGATGTCGGCAAGCGGGGAGAGCGCCACGGTGACGCCGACGGTGATGGCGGGCTGGTCCGGCACGAAGGAGCCGAAGGGCAGCCGCAGGACGACGAGCTCGTCCCCGGGCGCCGCGCCGAAATCGCCCGCCTGCACCACCACCGGATCGCCCGCGGCGTCCCTGGCGAAGGGATGGATCGCCTGCCCGGCGGCGTCGAACTCCAGCACCGTCGCATCGACGGCCACGCCGAGATAGGTGGCCGAGACGAAGCTGACGCCGTCATTGTCCGGCACGTTGCCAGGGCCGGCGCCGTCGGCGCCGTTCCTCGGCAGGACGAGGTCGATGTATGGCGCATAGCCGACATCGCTGCCCGGCGCCGAATCCGGCTGGTTGTCGAAGCTGACCTCGATCGTCGCCTGGCTGCCGAGCTGGATGCTCTGGTCCTGCACCTCGGCGACGGGCTGCGCCGCCAGCAGGATGCGCTCCTCGAGCCGCGCGAAGGCCGTGCCCGCATCCCGCCAGGGGCCCCGTCGCCGACCGCCCTGGACGTTGCCGTCCGGCATGAGGATCCGCCCGCTGGTTGAGTTCGGGCGGCATTAGATCGACCGACGACGTATCGAGCAAGCGCCGCGGCGACAATGGCAGGCCGAGCGCGCCCGCAAGGCCGGCGGATCGGATGCCTGCGTGCGCAACGATTGCCGTGCGCGGAGACGGGTGCCGGCGCGCGGGCACCGGCCGCCTTTTCGCCGACCGCGCCGCCCGGCTGGACTCTGGCGGGGGCCGCCCCCTCGCGGCCCGCGTTCAGACCAGCCAGAGATCGCCCGCGTCCAGGGCCGGCCGCCCCGCCAGGCTGGCCAGGATATCGCGCCCCAGCGGACCCGTGCCGTCGGCGTCCCACCACAGGATGCCGCTCGCCGCGTCATGGCCGATCTGCCCGAGGACCGTGCCGGGCGGGCTGCCGGGCCCGGAGACGAAGCGACCGTCCTGGCCCGCGAGGCTCCCGGGCAGGAGGCCGGCGGTGCCCGCGGGATCGAGCAGGGCCAGCAGGATCTCGACCCTGTCCAGGCCCGGTTCGAAATCGGCGATCCGGTCGGCGCCCGCGCGCCCCGTCGCCGGCTCCAGTCGGAAGCGGTCCGCCCCCGCGCCGCCGCGCAGGAAATCGGCACCCGCGCCGCCCTCCAGCAGGTCGTCTCCCTCGCGGCCGCGCAGTGTATCGGCACCCGCGCCGCCCTGCAGCGTGTCGTCGCCGGCGCCGCCGAGCAGGATGTCGTCCCCGGCATTGCCGCGCAGCAGGTCGGCGCCGTCGCGCCCGCGCAGCCGGTCGTCGTCCGCGCCGCCCGGCACCGTGTCGTCGGTCCACCGGCCATGGCGGTCCATCGGGGAGGCGAAGCCACGCAGCAGGAAGGCGGCGCCGGCGGCGTCATCGATGGCGTCGACGCCGATCAGCAGGTCGTCCAGGCCGTCGCCATCGACATCGCCGGCGCTGCCGACCGAGTTCGAGGCATAGTCGGCAAAGCCGGGGACGCGGATGGCGAAGCCCTGCTCCGCCGTCATGGCGCCGAGGTCGAGGTGCTTCGGCCCCGGGCCGGTCCAGCCATGGACGACGAAGAGGTTGTCCTGCGGCCCGTCGGGCGTCGGCGTCCGCCCGCCGCGGACCACGAGGTCGGCCAGGCCGTCGCCGTTTAGGTCGCCCGCGCCGGCCACGACCACGCCGAAGATGGACTGGCCGGCGGGCGGATCGAGCCGGTGCCCGTGGCGAGGCACCAGGTCGCCGAGGCGCAGCGGCCCGTCGAAGCCGCCTGGCTCGCCGAACACGAGGAAGGCACGCCCCGCGTTGCCCTGCCGGCCCGGGGCGCCGATGACCAGGTCGCCGAGGCCATCCCCGTTCACGTCGCCCACGCCGGCCACGCTCCAGCTGCGGTCGCCGCCCGCGCCGCCGGTGATGCGGAAGCCCTGCGCGTCGGCCAGCGTGGCAAGGTCGATCCCGGCGTCCAGCCCGCCGGCGCGGCCGTAGACCACCGCGGCATAGGCCCGTTGGCCGGCGAGGGCGTCGACACCGGCGAACAGCATGTCGTCGATGCCGTCGCCGTTGACGTCGCCGAGCGCCGAGGGACGCGCATTGACGCCGCGGATGCGCACGCCGTCGGGCGGGCCGAGGGCGCCGAGATCCGCCAGCGGCGCAAGCCCGACCGCGCGGCCATAGAGCAGATAGGTGTCGCCCGAGGCGCCCGAAACCAGGACGTCGTCGATGCCGTCCGCGTCGACATCCCCGGCGAAGGCGACGCCGCTGCCCAGGAAATGGAGGCCGGGGGGGCTGAGCAGCCGCGCCCCCTCCGCCGCGGCAAGGCCCTGCAACGGCAGCACCGCGCCGAGGCCGCCGGCACGCCCATGGATCAGGTAGGCACCGCCGGCGAAGCCGTCGATGCCGAAGGCGCCGGCCAGGATGTCGGGGGTGCCGTCGCCATTGGCGTCGCCGCCGCCAGCGACGGAAAACCCGAGCCAGTCGCGCGGCGCCCCTTCGATGCGCGTGCCCTGCTCGGCCGTCAGCGTGCCGAGATCGACCGGGCCGGCCAGGGGGCCGCCGTAGAGCAGGAAGACGTGGCCCGCCTTGCCGTCGGCGCGGTAGGCGGCGACGAGCAGGTCGGCGAATCCATCGGCGTTCATGTCCCCGGCCGCGGCCACGGAGACGCCGAGGGCGCCACCGGCCGCGCTGCCATCGATGCGATAGCCCGCCTCGGGGTCGATGGTGGCAAGGTCGATCAGTGGCATGCCCCGCGCCCACGGCCCTTTGGACGAGCAGACTATGCCATGGCGGTCGAGGCCCGCCTTGCGGCAACGCAACCCGTGCGGGAGAGCCCCGGCCGGCCGCGGCACGGCGCCGCGAGGCATTGCTTGCACCGCGCAACACCGTGTGATCCGTTGCGCATCATGGCGTCGGCGATGCGGAACCCGTTGCACTCTGCGGCCGCTGCCGGCGCGGCGTGCCCGATCCATGCCTGATCAGGCTCCTCCGCCGCAGCGAGAAGCCCCTGTCGCGCCAGGGCCGCCGCCGCCGCGCGAGCCGGGGGCCGCCATGCGCCGGCCGGAGGCGCGACGCCTGGCGCTGCTGCTGGCGGCCGCCACCGCGCTGCTGCTCGGCACCTTCGCCCTCACCACCTGGCGCGACCATGCCGATGCGCTGGAGGAGGGCTGGGGCAATGCCGAGCAGGGCGCGCTCGGCGTCGCCGAGCATGCCGCCGGGGCGCTGGCCGCCGCGCTGACCATCACCGACCGGGTCGAGCGGGCGCTGCAGCGCGACGGGACGGACCGGTTCGGCGGTTCCGGCTGGGTCGATCTCGGCGATTTCGCGCGCCATGCGCCGCAGGTCGGCTCGCTCTGGGTGATGGATGCCGCCGGGACCCTGCTGGCGACCTCCCTCACCCCGGCGCCGCCGGCCGACAATTTCGCCGACCGGCCCTTTTTCGCGCCGCTGCGCGACGGCGCCGAGACCTACCTCGCACCCCTGCTTTGGGGCCGGGTCAGCCAGACCTGGTTCTTCAGCCTCAACCGCGCTGTGCGTGACGCGCAAGGCCGCTTCCTGGGCCTGGTGCAGGCGGCCATGCATGCCGAGGACTTCCATCGCGTCCATGCCGGCCTAGGCCTCGGCACCGCGGCCGGCGTCGGCCTCATCCGCAGCCAGGACGGCGCGCCGCTGATGCTCTGGCCGCTGCCCGCCCCGGCCCCAGGCGAGACGCCGGATGCGGCGCGCCTGCCACTCGCACGCGCGCTCGGCAGCGCCGCTGGACAGCCGGCGCCGGCCGGGCGCATGACGAGCTGGGAAACGCCGGGCGGGCCGATGCTGATGGCCTGGCGGGCGGTGAACGTGCCGAGCGGCATGGTCGCCGTCGTCGCGGTGTCGCGCGAGCAGGCGCTCGCGCCCTTCCGGACCCGGCTGCTGCGCAACCTCGCGGTGCTGACCCTGGCCGCCACGGCGCTCGGCGCGCTCGCCTGGGCGGTCTTCGTCGCGCAGCGGCGCGGCGCCGAGGCCCGCAGCGCCGCCGAGGCCGGCCAGCAGGAACTCGCCGCCGTGCTCGAGGCGACCAGCGACGGGGTGATCGCGCTCGATCCGCAGGGCCGCGTCACCTTCCTCAACGGCCGCGCCGCGGCGCAGCTGGGCGCGCTCGGCCAGGACGCGCTCGGCACGCTGCTCTGGGACCGCTGCCCCGAGGCGATCGGGGGCCCCTTCTGGCAAGCCTGGCACGAGGCACTCCACACCGGCGCGGCCGCCGCGGCAGAGGCCCATTGCAGCGTGCTCGGCAGCGACTTCCGGGCGGAGGGGCACCGGCGCGCCGATGGCGGGGTGGTGATCTTCTTCCGCAACGTGACCGAGGCGCGCGCCGCCCGCGCCCGCCTGGCCGAGAGCGAGGCGCGGTTCCGCGCCGCCTTCGAGCAGGCCGCCGTCGGCATGGCGCAGGTCGGGCTGGACGGGCGCTTCCTCGACGTGAACGAGCGGCTCTGCGCCATTCTCGGCTATTCGCGCGAGGCGCTGCTGGCGCTGAGCTTCCAGGACCTTACCCATCCCGACGACCTCGCGGCCGATCTCGCGCGGGTCGAGGCGCTGCTCGCCGGCGCCGGCGAGCGATACGCGCTGGAGAAGCGCTACCGCCACCAGGACGGCAGCATGGTCTGGGCCATGCTGACCGTCTCGCTGCTGCGCGACGCGGCGGGGCGGCCCGAGCGCTTCGTCTCCGTCGTCGAGGACATCTCCGCCCGCAAGGCGGCCGAGGCGGCGCTGCGCGAGAGCGAGGCGCGGTTCCGCACGCTGATGGACGCGGCGCCGGTGATGGTCTGGGTGACCGACGCGGCAGGGCGCTGCAGCTTCCTCAACCGCCGCTGGTACGAGCTGACCGGCCAGTCGGAGAGCGAAGCGCTCGGCGAGGGCTGGCTGGACGCGACCGACCCGGAGAGCCGCGCCGCAACCGCGGCCGACGTGCGGCAGGCGCTGGCCCGCCGCGAGGCGTTCCGGCTGGAGTACCGGCTGCGGCGGCGCGATGGCAGCCTGCTCTGGGTGATCAATGCCGGCGAGCCGCGGCATGGCGCCGGCGGCGAGTTCCTCGGCCATGTCGGCGCGGTCTTCGACATCGCCGACCGCAAGGAGGCGGAGGAGCGGCAGCTGCTGTTGGCCCGCGAGGTCGACCACCGCGCGCGCAACGCGCTGGCCGTGGTGCAATCGATCGTCGGCCTGACCCGGGCCGAGGACGCGGCCGCCTTCCGCCAGGCGGTGACGGGGCGCGTCGCCGCCATGGCACGGGCACATACCCTGCTGGCACGCGAGCGGTGGGACGGCGCCGGGCTTGGCGACATCGTCGAGCAGGAGATCGAGCCCTATCGCGGCGCCGAGGACGGGGCAGGCCGCATCACCATCGAGGGGCCGCCGGTGGCGCTGGCGCCAGGCGCAGCGCAGCCGCTGGCCATGGCGCTGCACGAGCTGGCGACGAATGCGGCGAAGTACGGCGCGCTCTCGGTGCGCGAGGGGCGGCTGGCCGTGCGCTGGTGGATCGACCCGGCGGAGGGCGGGCTGCGGCTGGATTGGCGAGAGACCGACGGCCCGCCGGTCGAGGGGCCGCCGACGCGCCACGGCTTCGGCTCCTCGATCATGGCCGGCACAGTGGAGCGGCAGCTCCAGGGGCGGACGGAGTTCGCCTGGGAGCCGACGGGCCTGATCTGCCGCATCGCGCTGCCGCCGTCGCAGCTGCGCGGCGCGCGGGGCTGATCCGGGCGCGGACAGGCTCGGCCTCGCCCGGAACGCGAAAGGGGGCGGCCCTTGCGGACCGCCCCCCCCCGTTTCCGATCCCCTGGCGGGCGATCAGAAGTCCATGTCGCCCATGCCACCCATGCCGCCGCCGGGGCCGCCGGCCGGCGCGGCCGGCTTCTGCGGACGCTCGGCCACCATCGCCTCGGTGGTGATCAGCAGCGCCGCGACCGAGGCCGCGTCCTGCAGCGCCGTGCGCACGACCTTGGTCGGGTCGATGA
>CAYNYQ010000068.1:0-18000 GCA_964401305.1 uncultured Acetobacteraceae bacterium
GCGGCACGCCGCCCTCCTCGACCTCCAGCCGGCGGTCCAGGCTCAGCACGGGCTGACGCTCGCCGGGCAGCGGCGTCTTGCGCCGGCTGAACAGGCTGTCGGTCCAATCGGTCAGGGTCTCGCAGCCGCCGAGCACCAGGGCGGCGCCGCCGAGCAGCGCGGCGCGGCGCCCGGGGCGGCCTGCTTCGCCGCCGGCCATCAGCTGCCGAGCCCCGCCAGCACGCGCTGCGCCCGCTCCCGCACCCCCTCGGGCGCGGTGCGGTCGGCCGCCAGCGCGGCCAGGCTGCGGCGCGCCGCCTCGGCCTCGCCGCGGCGAAGCGCGGCGAGGGCGCGGATCTCCTCGGCCGAGTGCTGGAAGGCATGGCCGGGCACGGCGAGCGGGGCGAGGCGCGCCTCGATCGCCGCGACCTCGGGCGAATCGAGGGCATGCAGCCCCCACATCAGCGTGGCGAGGTCGCGGTAGAGCGGCAGGGCGCCGCTGTCGCGCGCTACCTGGTCCCAGAGCGCCAGCGCCGCCTCGCGCTCGCCCGCCTCGGCCTGCAGCGCCGCGGCGCGCAGGCGGCCGAGCACGGCGTAGCCCTCGGGCCCCGTGGCGGCGAGGGCGGCGAAGCGCTGCGCCGCCTGGCTGGCCGGGGTGCCGGGCGCGGCCGCGAATTCGGCGGCGGCAACATAGGCGGAGGCTGCCTCCGCGGCCTTGCGCCCCTCCCACCAGCGCCAGCCCTGCAGGCCGGCGACGCCGAGGACGACCACCAGCGCCAGCCCCGCCAGCAGCCCGCCGTAGCGGGACATCAGCCGCTTCATGCGCTCGGCGCGCAGGTCCTCGTTCACCTCGTCGAAGATATCCGGCACGCGTTCCCCCTCAGACGGGCCGCGGACCATAGCGGCGCCGGCTGCGGGCGTTAAGCCTGGGGCCGGCGGGGCGGCCGGCCCGCGCGGCTGCCGGCGCGGTTGCCCGCGCGGTTGGCGGTGCGTTAAGCCCGGCCGCGGTAACGGGGCTGCGATGCCGCCCGCTTCCGTTGCCCTGCCTCCCCCGGCCCGAGTCGCCCCGCAGCGGCGCGGCGCGCCGCCCGGCGCGATGGCCGGCGCCCTGGTGCTCCTCGGCGTGATGCTCGGCGGCTGCGTCGCGCCGGAGCCCGTGGCGGGCGGCCCGCCGGAGCCGATTGCCGGGCCGCCGCCGACCGCCAGCGTGCAGCCCGCCGGCCGCCCCTTCTTCTGCGCCGCGCTGCAGCCGCCGCCGGCGCCGCCGCCCTATTGCACGCGCAGCCTTGGCGCCGTTGACTGCTGGACCCGCCCGCCCCTGACCCAGCCGCCGCGCCCCAACCTGGCCGATGGCCGGAGCGTGTTGACCGATGCGCAGGAGGCGCGGCGAACCCAATGCTGGCCGGGGCTGTTCTGACCGCAGGGCAGACCCCTCCCTTTCACTCTAGGCACGCCGCCCGGAATCTGCATATCAGGCGCTCCATGCAATCGAAGTCACGCGACACCTTCCAGGACCGCCTCGCCGCCCAGCAGAAGGCGAGGTCGGCCCTGCTCGAGAAGTTCAAGGCGCAGCCCAAGGTCGACGACCCGGCCGTGCAGGAGCGCCTGGCCCGCGCCAAGGCCATTGCCGAGGCGCGCGAGGCCCGCATCGCCGAGCGCCGCTCCGCCAAGGAGGCCGAGGAGCGCCGGCGGCTCGAGGAGGAGCGCGCGCGGATCGCCCGCGAGGCCGCCGAGGCCAAGGCGCGCGCCGCCGAGGAGCGCCGCCGCGACCAGGAGGCCCGGCGCCTCGCCGCCGAGGAGGCCAAGCGCCGCGAGCAGGAGCAGCGCAGCCGCGAGGTCGAGGCCGCCCGCGCCGCCGCCGAGGCCGCCCGCACCGCCGCCGAGGCCGCCCGCAAGCGCGCCGAGCTGGAATCCGGCATGGAAGGGCGCGCCGCCGCCCTCGACGCCGAGAAGAAGGCCCGCGCCCTGTCGCTCATCGCCGAGCAGCGCGCCCTGCGCGAGGCCCGCGAGGCGGCCAAGCGGGCGAAGAAGAAGTAGCCTGCGCACCAGGGTGGGCGGCGTGGCGGAACGCCATGCCGGCGCCCCGTTCCTTGCCCCGCCGAACCCTCCCCCGTGGGATGGTTGCGCCACGTCAATGCGACGGCGCTGATACACCGACATCCTTCGCTTGCAGGGGCCGAACGGCCCGCAGCGAAGGAGATCCTCGCCATGACCCGCAACGTAGGTGGCCTCGACAAGATGCTGCGCATCGGCGCCGGCGTCGTCCTGCTGCTGCTCGGCCTCTTCGGCCCGCTCGGCTGGTGGGGGCTGATCGGCGTCGTGCCGCTGGTGACCGGGCTGATGGGCAACTGCCCCGTCTACAGCCTGGTCGGGCTGAACACCTGCCCGCTCGACCGCCGCAGCGCCTGACCGGCCTGGCGTGAGGCGCAGGACCTGGCTGCTCGCCGCGGGCCTCGGTCTCGTCGTGGCGGGGGGCGGGGCCTGGGCGCTCCGCCTCCGCCCGATCGAGGTGCCGGTGGCGCAGGAGGAGCGCGACGTGCCGATCCGCGTCTTCGGACTCGGCACGATCGAGGCGCGCGTCGCCTCCCGCATCGGCTTCGAGGTGCCGGGCACCCTGGCCGAGGTGCTGGTCGACCACGGCGACCGGGTGCCGGCGGGCACCGTGCTCGCGCGCCTCGCCACCGCTTCGCAGGAGGCGCGGGTCGCCCGCGCCGAGGCCGGGCTGCAGAGCGCCGAGGCGCAGCAGGGCCGGGTCGCTGCCGCCGTCGACCGCGCCACGGCGCTGGCCCAGCAGAAGCGCTCCACCGCCCAGCGCCGGCGCGAGCTTGCCGGCCGCGGCACCACCTCGCCCGAGGCGGCCGAGATCGCCGAGACGGAGGCGGTGGCCGCTGCCGCCGACCTCGCCGTGGCGCGGGCCGATCTCGGCGTCGCGCGCGCCGCGCTGGCCGATGCGCAGGCGACGCTGCTGGCCGAGCGCACCACGCTGGCCAAGCACCACCTGACCGCGCCCTACGACGCGCTCGTGATCGCCCGGCTGCGCGAGCCCGGCGCGGCGCTGCAGCCCGGCGAGGCGGTGTTCAGCCTGGTCGAGCCCGGCACCCTCTGGGCGCTGGCCTTCGTGGACGAGGCGCGCGCCGGGGCCATCGCCGAGGGCCAGCCGGCCGAGGTGCGGCTGCGCTCCCTGCCCGGGGAGGTCTTCCCCGGCCAGGTCGTGCGCGTCGGCCTCGAGGCCGACCGCGTGACGGAGGAGCGGCGGATCCATGTCCGCTGCAACCGCTGCCCGCCGCGCCCGGTGGTGGGCGAGCAGGTGCAGGTGGAGGTCGAGACCGGCCGCCTCGCCAGCGCGCGCCTCGTGCCCGAGGCGGCGGTGGAGGGGTTCGACGGCGCGACCGGCCGGGCCTGGGTGATCGCCGATGGCGTGCTGGCCCGGCGGGAGTTGCGCTTCGTCGCCCGCACGCTGGATGCGCGGCTCGCCCTCGACCCCGCGCTGCCCGCCGACATCGCGGTGGTGACGCGCGTCACCACGGCGCTGCGCGAGGGGCGCGCGGCAAGGCCGCTGCCGTGAACCTGGCGCTGCGCGACATCCGCCACAAGCTCGGGCGCTTCCTGCTGACCTGCCTCGGGCTCGGCCTGCTGCTCGGCGTGGCGCTTGCCATGGTCGGCATCTATGGCGGCGTGGTCGCCGAGGCGCTGTCGCTGGCCCGGGCGCTGCGCGCCGATCTCTGGGTGGTGGAGGCCGGCACGCGCGGCCCCTTCGCCGAGGCCAGCCGCATCCCGGGCGATGCGCGCGAGGCGGTGGCGCGGCTGCCCGGCGTGGTCGCCGCCGGCAGCCTGACCTTCCAGACTGTCGAGGCGCGCCACGCCGGCGGCCCCGGCGCCGCCGCCGAGGCCTGGACCGAGGAGCAGCGGCGCGAGCGGGCCGGCGAGGCGGGGCGGCAGCGCATCGGCGCGGTGCTGCGCCTGCAGGTCATCGGGCACGAGCTGGACCGGCCCGGCGGCCCGCCCGGCATCGTCGCCGGGCGCGGCATCGGCCGCGGCCGGCACGAGATGGTGGTCGACCGCGGCGCCGGCATCGCCCCCGGCGCCATCGTCGAGATGGCCAATATCCGGTTCCGCGTGGTCGGGCTGACCGCCGGCGCCGTCTCGACCGGCGGCGATCCGCTGGCCTGGATCACGTTGCGCGACGCGCAGGACCTGCAATTCCGCCTCGCCCCGCCGGCAGCGCGGCGGGCGCTGGAGGGCGGCGGCGGCGCGCTGCCGCGGGATACGGTGAATGCCGTCATCGCCCGCCTCGCCCCCGATGCGCGGGTGGAGGCGGTCGCGGCCGAGGCCCGGCGCTGGAAGCATTTCGCCGCGCTGACCGCCGCCGAGCAGGAGACCGTGCTGACCCGCAGCGTGGTGGAGCGGGCGCGCCGGCAACTCGGCATGTTCACCCTCGTGCTGCTGCTGGTCTCGGGCGTGATCGTCGCGCTGATCGTCTACACCCTGACCATGGACAAGCTGCGCGAGATCGCCACGCTCAAGCTGATCGGCGCGCCGGACCGCACCATCGTCGCGCTGGTGATGCAGCAGGCGATGCTGCTGGGCTGGGCGGGCTTCGCCGGCGGCACGCTGCTGCTGCTGGCGGTGAAGGACAGCTTCCCCCGCCGGGTGCTGCTGGGGCCGGAGGAGATCCTGGGCTTCGGCCTGGTGGTGACGCTGATCTGCCTCGCCGCCAGCCTGCTCGGCGTGCGCACCGCGCTCAGGGTCGAGCCGGCCCAGGCGCTGGGCGGCTAGGCGCGTGCCGGGGGCACCGCCGGGGGCGCCGCTGGTGGCGCTGGAGGGGATCGCCAAGGGCTTCGGCCGGGGCGAGGCGCGGGTGCAGGCGCTCTCCGACATCACGCTCGCGGTCGGGGCGGGGGAGGTGGTCGGGCTGCGCGGCCCCTCGGGCAGCGGCAAGTCCACCCTGCTCAACCTCGTCGCCTGCATCCTCGAGCCGGATGCGGGGCGGCTGGACCTCGCCGGGCAGACGGTCTGGCAGGGCGGCTGGCGCCGGCGCGACCTGCGCGCCTTCCGCCGCGAGACCATCGGCTTCATCTTCCAGTTCCACAACCTGCTGCCTTTCCTGGATGCCACCGACAACGTGGCCCTGGCGCTGACGCTGAACGGGCAGGGGCTGCCGGCGGCGCGGCGGCGGGCGGCGGCGCTGCTGGACCACCTGCAGGTCGGGCGGCGCGCCCGGGCCATGCCGGCCGAGCTCTCGGGCGGCGAGGCGCAGCGGGTGGCGATCGCCCGCGCCCTGGCCAACGAGCCGCGCATCATCCTGGCCGACGAGCCGACCGCGGCGCTCGATTCCGAGCGCGCGCAGGTGGTCATGGACCTGCTGCGGCGGGTGGCACGGGAGCATGCGGCCGCCGTGCTGGTGGTGACGCATGACGACAAGATCTTCGGCCGCTTCGACCGGCTGGTGAACCTCCGGGACGGGCGCATCGAGGGCGAGACCCGCCCGCGCGGCGCCGCCGCCGCGCTGCCGGCCTGAGGCCCGCTCGCGCGGCCAGGCCGGCGCCGCGCCCGCCCGCCGCGGCGGGCCCGAGGGCGGGCGGCATCATTCTGGCTTGCCGTGCCGCCGCTTGTGTCCTGCAATGGGCGCCAACTCCTCCGGGAATGACGCTCCGAGCCAACGGGGCGCGTCGGGACATCGGAAACGGCCACGGGAACGGACATGCAGAACCTGAGATACCTGGCACCTGGGACGATCGACGAAGCCGTCGCCGCGATGGCCGCCGCCGCCGGCACCGGGCGCATCCTGGCCGGGGGGACGGACCTGCTGGTGCAGATGCGCGCCGGCACGCAGAGCCCCGGCACCATCGTGGACGTCAAGAAGATCCGCGAGATGACGGAGATCGCCGCGACCCCCGAGGGGGGGTTCCGCATCGGCGCCGCCGTCTCGGGCGCGATGATCGGCGAGCATGAGGGGCTCGGCCGCGCCTGGCCGGGCGTGGTGGAGGCGGTCAACCTGATCGGCTCGACGCAGATCCAGGGTCGCGCCTCGGCCGGCGGCAACCTCTGCAACGCCTCCCCCGCCGCCGACAGCGTGCCGGCGCTGGTCGCCGCCGGCGCCGTGGTGACGGTGCAGGGGCCGAACGGGCGCCGCCAGGTGCCGGTGGAGCAGATCCCGGCCGGGCCGGGCCGCACCAGCCTCGCCCCGGGCGAGATCGTGGTCAGCTTCACCCTGCCGCCGCGCCGCCCCGGCATGGGCGACGCCTATCTGCGGCTGATCCCGCGCACCGAGATGGACATCGCCGTCGTCGGCTGCGGCGTCGCGCTGACCATGGAGAACGGCGTCTGCACCGCGGCCCGCGTCGGCCTCGGCGCCGTCGCGCCGACGGTGCTGCTGGTCGAGGATGCGGCGCGCGCGCTGGTCGGCTCCCGCCTCGAGGAGGCGGCGCTGGAGAAGGCCGCCGCCGCCTGCCGCGCCGCCTGCCGCCCGATCGACGACAAGCGCGGCACCATCGCCTATCGCACCAAGATCGCCGGCGTGCTGGTCAAGCGCGCCGCCGCCATCGCCGCCGACCGCGCCGGGAGGGCCTGACCCATGGCCAAGATGCACGTCACGACCACCATCAACGGCGAGGAGATGGAGTTCCTCTGCGACCCGCAGGACAGCATGCTGGACGTGCTGCGCGGGCCGCTGGCGCTGACCGGCAGCAAGGAGGGCTGCGGCTCGGGCGATTGCGGCGCCTGCTCGATCACGGTCGACGGCAGGCTGGTCTGCGCCTGCCTGATGCTGGCCGTGGAGGCCGAGGGGCACCGGCTCGAGACCATCGAGGGCATGGCGAAGGGCGATCACCTGCACCCGCTGCAGGCCAAGTTCATCGAGTTCGCCGCCCTGCAATGCGGCATCTGCACGCCGGGCGTCCTGGTGGCGGCCAAGGCGCTGCTGGAGCGCAACCCGGACCCGACCGAGACCGAGGTGCGCTACTGGCTGGCCGGCAACCTCTGCCGCTGCACCGGCTACGACAAGATCATCCGCGCCGTGATGGAGGTTGCGGCCGACATGCGGAAGGGGGCCGCCGCATGACCGCGCAGGTCTATCGCTGGATCGGCACGCGGCCGAACCGGCCCGACGGGGCCGACAAGGTGACGGGGCGCGCGCGCTTCGGCGCCGATTTCAACATGCCGGGCCAGCTGGTCGGCAAGGCGCTGCGCAGCCCGCACCCGCATGCGCGCATCGTCTCCATCGACACCAGCGCGGCGGCGGCGCTGCCGGGGGTGAAGGCGGTGGTCACCGCCGCCGACTTCCCCGAGCAGGAGAACGTCATCGTCCCCGCGGGCGAGATGCAGGTGAACCTGCGCGACGTCACGCGCAACATCATGGCCCGCGAGAAGGTGCTCTACGAGGGCCACCCCGTCGCCGCCGTCGCCGCCACCACCGAGGCGGTCGCGCGCGCGGCGCTGGCGCTGATCCGCGTGGAGTACGCGCCGCTGCCGCACGTGATCGACGTGGAGGCGGCGATGCGGGACGACGCGCCGATCCTGCACGAGCACATCCGCACCGAGGGCGTGCAGCCGGCGCCGACGAAGCCCAGCAACATCGCCAAGCGCGTCGAGAACCTGAAGGGCGACGTGGCGAAGGGCTTCGCCGAGGCCGAGCTGGTGCTCGAGCGCCGCTTCACCACCCAGCCCGTGCACCAGGCCTATATCGAGCCGCATGCCTGCGTCGCCTCGGCCGCCGAGGACGGGCAGGTGCAGCTCTGGACCACCACCCAGGGCCATTTCCAGGTGCGCGGCTTCGTCTCCCGCCTGCTGAACATCGAGACCTCGCAGATCCGCGTGACACCTTCGGAGATCGGCGGCGGCTTCGGCGGCAAGACGGTGGTCTATCTCGAGCCGGTGGCGGTGCGGCTGGCGCAGAAGGCCGGCAAGCCGGTGAAGATGGTGATGACGCGCGAGGAGGTGTTCCGCGCCTCCGGCCCGGCGCCGGGCGGGGTCGTCACCGTGAAGCTCGGCGCGAAGCGGGACGGGCGCATCGTCGCGGCCGACATCAGTATCGCGCTCCAGGCCGGCGCCTTCCCCGGCTCGCCGATCGGGCCGGCCTGCTGGTGCAGCATGGCCTGCTACGACGTGGACAACATCCGCGTGGTCGGCTTCGACGTGGTCAGCAACCGGCCCAAGGTGGCGGCCTACCGCGCCCCGGGCGCGCCGATCTCCACCTTCGGCGTCGAGTCGGTGATCGACATGCTGGCGCTCGAGCTCGGCATGGACCCGATCGAGCTGCGGCTGAAGAACGCCGCCGTGAAGGGCACCAAGACCCATTACGGCCCGATCTTCGACCGCATCGGCTTCGTCGAGACGCTGGAGGCGGCGCGCCGCTCCGAGCACTACCGCAGCCCGGTGAAGCCGGGCCACGCCCGCGGCGTCGCCGCCGGCTTCTGGTTCAACGTGGGCGCCGACAGCTCCGCCGCCGCCCATGTGGGCGAGGACGGGACGGTGACGGTGATCTCGGGCAACCCCGACATCGGCGGCAGCCGCGCCTCCCTCGCCCTGATGGCGGCCGAGGAGCTCGGCGTCGACTACGACAAGGTCCGCGCGGTGATCGCCGATACCAGTTCGGTCGGCTTCAACTTCGTCACCGGCGGCAGCCGCGTCACCTTCGCCACGGGGCTTGCCGTGGTGAACGCGACGAAGGACGCGATCCGCGAGCTGAAGGTGCGCGCGGCGAAGATCTGGGGCGTCGACCCCGAGGGCGTGGTCTGGGAGGGCGGCATGGCCCGCCCCGCCGGCCACAATGTCGGCGAGTTCGAGCCGCTGACCATCGCCCAGATCGCGGCGCAGGCGGGCAAGACCGGCGGCCCGATCAACGGCCATGCGCAGCTCAACGCGCAGGGCGCGGGCCCCGGCTTCGGCGTGCACATCGCGGATCTGCGCGTCGATCCCGATACCGGCCAGGTGACGATCGACCGCTATACGGCGGTGCAGGATGTCGGCACGGCGATCCACCCGGGCTATGTGGAGGGCCAGTTGCAGGGCGGCGCGGTGCAGGGCATCGGCTGGGCCTTGAACGAGGAGTACATCTACAGCCCGCGGGGACGGCTGGATAACCCGGGCTTCCTCGACTACCGGATCCCGGTCGCCTCCGACCTGCCGATGATCGAGACCGTCCTGGTGGAGGTGCCGAACCCGCACCACCCCTATGGCGTGCGCGGCGTCGGCGAGGTGCCGATCGTCCCGCCGCTGGCGACCATCGGCAATGCGGTGGCGCGGGCGACCGGCATCCGCATGACCGACCTGCCGCTGTCGCCGCCGCGGCTCTCCGCCGCGCTGGACGCGGCGACGCCGAAGCTGGTGGCGGAGTAGCGCCGCCGCGCACGGCGGATTGAAGGCGCGCGACCGGCCCCGGCCGGCGCGCGCTGCTAGGCTGGCCCGTCCATCGGGGGCGGGCCATGCCGGTCACCACGCAGGGGATCTCACGCGCGACGCCGATGGGCGCGACGCTGCGGCCCGGCGGCGCGAGCTTCCGCACCTGGGCGCCGGCGGCACGCACCGTGCACCTCGTCGCCGGGGAGGCGGCGCTGCGGGCGGCCGCCGCGCCGGGCTGGCAGCCGGACGGGGCCTGGCGGCTGACAGCGCTGGGTGACGGCAGCTGGGGCGGCTTCGCGGCCGGGCTCGGCGAGGGCACGCCCTACCTCTTCTGGATCCGAGGGCCGGAGGGCGGCTCCGAGGGGCTGAAGCGCGACCCCTACGCGCGGGAGCTCGGCCTGGACCCGCCCTTCCCGAACTGCCCCTGCCTGCTGCGCGATGCCGGCACCTATGCGTGGCGCGCCACGGGCTGGCATCCGCCCGCCTTCCGCGACCTCGTCATCTACCAGCTGCATATCGGCGTCTTCTGGGCGGTGGACGCGGCGGGGCGGGACCGGCGACGTGACTACGGCCGCTTCCTCGATGTCGCCGAGCGCATCCCCTACCTGGTCGATCTCGGCGTCAATGCGGTGCAGCTGCTGCCGGTGCAGGAATACGATGGCGGTTTCGGCCTCGGCTACAACGGCCTCGACTACTTCTCGCCGGAGATGGCCTACCAGGTCGACGACCCGGCGGAGCTGGATCGGCGCCTGCCCATGCTGAACGCGCTGCTGGCCGAAAGGCGCGCCGCGCCGCTGACGCGGGAGGAGCTGGCGCCCGGGCCGAACCAGCTGAAATGCCTCATCGACCTCTGCCACCTGCACGGCATCGCGGTGATCTTCGACCTCGTCTACAACCATGCCGGCGGCGGCTTCGACGGCGCCGAGGGCCGCAGCATCGCCTTCTACGACCGCCAGCGGCCGAGCGGCGCGCCCTGGCAGGACGACAAGGCGACGCTCTACTTCGGCAATGGCGAGCATGCCGGCGGCCTCGTCTTCGACTATGGCCGCGATGCGGTGCGCGAGTTCCTCATCGACAATGCGCGCTTCTGCCATGACGAGTACCGCATCGACGGCATCCGCTACGACCAGGTGAGTGTCGCCACCGACCACCCGCATGGCGACCGCTTCGCCGCCGACCTCGCGGCGACGCTGCGCTTCCACCGGCCAGACGCGATCCAGATCGCCGAGTACTGGAACTGGGACCGCGCGCGGGCCGTCACGCCGGCGCCGCAGGGCCTCGGCTTCGATGCCGCGCTGTCGGACGGGTTCCGCAACGCCATGCGCGACCGCCTGGCGGAGGCGGCGGGCGGGCAGGGCGCCGCGGTGCGGCTCGGCGCGCTGGCCGCCGCGCTGCATCGGCCTGAGGGCTTCCCCGACGCCTGGCGCGCGGTGCAGGCGCTGGAGGACCACGACACCGTCCGTTGGGACCACGAGGCGCGGCAGCCGCGCGCACCGCGCATCGCCGCCCTCGCCGACCCCGCCGACGCCCGGTCCTGGTACGCCCGCAGCCGCGCCCGCGTGGCGACCACGCTGCTGCTGGCCGCGCCCGGCATCCCGATGCTGTTCATGGGCCAGGAATTCCTCGAGGACAAACCCTGGCACGACGATGTCGCCAACTGGGCGCAGTTCCTGATCTGGTGGGAGGGGCTTGCGGGGCGGGACCGGCACATGGCGGATTTCCGCCGCTGCGTCGCCGACCTGGTGCGGCTGCGGCGGGCGCTGCCGGCACTGCGCGCCGAGGGGGTGCGCACGCCGCCGCCCGACGAGGAGCATCGCGTGCTGGCGCTGCACCGCTGGGTGGAGGGCGAGGGGCGGGACGTCGTCGTGCTCGCCAGCCTGAACGAGCGGACGCTGCACGGCCACCCGGTGGAACTGCCCTGGCCTGGCACCTGGCGCGAGGCCTTCAACAGCGACCTGTACGACCACTTCCCGAACCCCATCGTCGCCGGCAATGGCGGCCAGGTGCAGGCGGATGGCCCGCCGGGTGCCACCTGGCCGCACAGCGCGCGCGTCACCCTGCCGGCCAATGCGGCCCTGGTGCTGGTGCGCGGCTGAGCGGCGCCCCGGGCAAGCCGCATTGATCTTCGGCCCGGAGCGGGTTCTGATAAGGGCCATCGACCGCGCGGCACGCCGGAACCGGACAGGAGAAGCGCCCATGAACGCCGAGGCCCCCCCGCACAACAAGTGGATCGGCCAGCGGACCATCCGGCCCGACGGGCAGGAGAAGGTGACCGGCCGCGCTGCCTATGCCGCCGACGCCACCATGCCCGGCATGATCTGGGGCAAGGTGCTGCGCAGCCCGCACGCGCATGCGGTGATCCGCTCGATCGACACCTCGAAGGCCGAGGCGCTGCCGGGGGTGAAGGCGATCGTCACGGCGAAGGACATCGTCGAGTTCCCGGTCGACAAGCCCGTCCCGCTCGGCATCCAGGACATGCGCTGGATGTCGCGCAACGTCATGGCGCGCGAGAAGGCACTGTTCCACGGCCATCCGGTGGCGGCCGTCGCCGCCGTCTCCGAGAAGGTCGCCGCCGAGGCCTGCCGCCTGATCGCGGTGGACTACGAGGTGCTGCCCTGGGCCATCGAGATCGACGACGCGATCCGCCCCGAGGCGCCGATCCTGCACGACTTCCTCAAGCGCGACGGCAAGCCCTCCAACATCGCCGGCACGCTCGAGCACAAGCTCGGCGACGTCGCGCAGGGCTTCGCCGAGGCCGAGGTGATCGTCGAGCGCAGCTTCACCACGCGCCCCGTGCACCAGGGCTATATCGAGCCGCATGCGTGCCTCGTCAGCGTGGTGGACGGCAAGGCGACCGTGTGGTCCTCCAGCCAGGGCCAGTTCATGGTCCGCGCCATGTGCTCGCTGCTGACCGGGCTGCCGCAGAACGACATCCGCGCCATCCCGGCCGAGATCGGCGGCGGCTTCGGTGGCAAGACCATCATCTACCTCGAGCCGGTGGCGCTGATGCTGGCGAAGAAATCCGGCCGGCCGGTGAAGATGGTGATGACGCGGGAGGAGGTGATGCGCGCCTCCGGCCCCACCTCCGGCAGCAAGAGCACGGTGAAGATCGGCGCCAAGAAGGACGGCACCATCGTCGCCGCGCAGGGCACCTTCTGGCTGCAGGCCGGCGCCTTCCCGGGCTCGCCGATCCGCGGCGCGGCGGGCTGCGCCTTCGCGCCCTACGACATCCCGAACGTGCATTCCTTCGGCTACGACGTCGTCTCCAACCGCTCCAAGGTTGCGGCCTATCGCGCGCCCGGCGCGCCGATCGGCGCCTATGCGGTGGAGTGCGTGCTCGACGAGCTGGCCGAGCAGCTGCAGATGGACCCGCTCGCGCTGCGCCTGAAGAACGCGGCGAAGCAGGGCACCAAGGCGGCGCACGGACCCGTCTTCCCGCGCATCGGCTTCGAGGAGACGCTGCGCGCCGCGATGGAGCACGAGCACTACCGCGCGCCGCTCGGCCCGAACCAGGGGCGCGGCGTCGCCTCCGGCTTCTGGTTCAACGCCGGCGGCGAGAGCTCGGCGCAGGTCAACGTCAACGAGGACGGCACGGTGGTCGTGATCACCGGGCACCCGGATATCGGCGGCAGCCGCGCCTCGACAGCGAACATCACGGCCGAGATCCTCGGCATCGACTACCGCAAGGTCTCCGTGCTGATCGGCGACACGTCGGTGATCGGCTTTTCGAACCTGACGGGCGGCAGCCGCGTGACCTATGCCTCGGCCATGGTCGTGACGCAGTCGACCGAGAAGGTGATCCGCCAGCTCTGCGAGCGCGCGGCGAAGATCTGGAAGATCGACCCCGAGGCGGTGGTCTGGGAGGATGGCGAGGCGCGGCCGGCGGGCGAGAATGCCGGCAAGTTCCCGCCGCTGACCCTGCCGCAGATCGCCGCCCGCGCCAGCGAGACCGGCGGGCCGATCGGCGCCGGCGTGCAGCTGAACACCACCGGCGCCGAGGGCGGATTCGCCACGCATATCTGCGACCTCGAGGTCGACCCCGCGACGGGCATCGCGCGCGTGATCCGCTACACCTCCATCCAGGATGTCGGCCGCGCCATCCATCCGAGCTACGTGGAAGGCCAGATGCAGGGCGGCGCGGCGCAGGGCATCGGCTGGGCGTTGTCGGAGGAATACGTCTACGACCGCCACGGCCGGGTGGATAACCCGGGCTTCCTCGACTACCGCATGCCCGTCGCCTCCGACCTGCCGATGCTCGACAACGTCATCATCGAGGTGCCGAACCCGAAGCACCCGCAGGGCGTGCGCGGCGTCGGCGAGGTGCCGATCGTGCCGCCACTCGCGGCCATCTCCAACGCGATGTACCGCGCCCTCGGCAAGCGCTTCCACGCGCTGCCGATGTCGCCGCCGCGCGTGCTGGAGGTGATCGAGCCGGGCTGAGGCCAGGCGTCAGGCGGCGGCGTCCTCGAGCAGCATCGCCGCCGCCTTCTCGCCGATCATGATGGTCGGCGCATTGGTGTTGCCCGAGGTCAGGCCCGGCATGATGGAGGCGTCGGCGACGCGCAGCCCGGCGATGCCGCGCACGCGCAGCCGCTCGTCCACCACCGCCATCGCGTCCTGGCCCATGCGGCAGGTGCCGACCGGGTGGTAGGTCGTCTCCGCGGCGCCGCGCACCCAATCCAGGATCTCGTCGTCGCTGCGGCGGTCCGGGCCGGGCGCGATCTCGCTCACCTGCAGCGGCGCCATGGCGGGCGCGGTCATGACCGACTGCGCGATGCGAATGGCCCGCACCGTCAGCGCCGCATCCACCGGCGAGGAGAGGAAGTTGAAGCGGATCGCCGGCGGCTGGCGCGGGTCGGCCGAGACCGCATGCACCTGCCCGCGGCTCTCCGGCCGCATCGGATGCGCGTAGCAGGTCATTCCGGACTGGCGTGACAGCACCGGGCCCTTCGGCCCCGGCTCCATCAGCATCGGCACCCAGCCGAGCAGCAGGTCCGGCGCCTCCAGCCCCTCGCGCGAGCGCACGAAGGCGCGCAGCGGCGCGGCGACCATGCCCAGCATGCCCTGGCGCGTCAGCGCGTAGCGCAGCGCCTGGCCGACCAGGCCGAGGCCGCGCCCGCGATCGTTGAAGGTGACGCCGCGCGCGCCCACGGCCCAGCGGGTGCGCGGCGCGTAGTGGTCGCGCAGGTTCTCGCCGACGCCGGGCAACGCGTGATGCACGGGAATGCCGAGCGCCTGCAGCCGCTCCGGCTGGCCGATTCCGGAGAGCTCGAGCAGCTGGGGGGAGTTGATGGCGCCCGCGCAGACCACGACCGCGCGCGCCGCCCGCGCCTCGCGCGTCTCGCCGCCGACGGCGTAGCGGATGCCGATGCAGCGGCTGCCCTCCAGCAGCAGCAACTCGGCGAGCGCCCCGGTCTCGATGCGGAGGTTGGGACGGCGGCGCACGGGGTCGAGGTAGCAGGCGGCGGTGCTCATGCGCCGGCCGCCGGCGATGCTCGCCTGGCTCATGGCGATGCCGTCCTGGGTGGCGCCGTTGTAGTCCGGGTTGTGGCGGATGCCGACCTCGCCGGCGGCACGGATGACCGTGGCGTAGATCGGGTCGGTGGCGGCGGGGTTGGTGACGCGCAGCGGCCCGTCCGTGCCGCGATGCGCGAGGTCGCCGCCCGGCCCCTCCCAGCGCTCCATGCGGCGGAAGAAGGGCAGGACATCGGCGTAGCTCCAGCCGCGATTGCCCATCTGCGCCCAGGTGTCGAAGTCCTGCGCCTGCCCGCGCACGAAGGCGAGGCCGTTGATGGCGGAGGAGCCGCCGAGGATGCGGCCGCGCGGCACCGGCAGCCGGCGGCCCTTCGTCGCCGGCTCGGGCTCGGCGCTGTAGAGCCAGTTCACCGCTGGGTTGGCGACGAGCTTGGCGTAGCCGATCGGGATGCGCGACCAGGGATGACCGGCGGGCCCGGCCTCCAGCAGGAGCACGCGGTGGCGCGGGTCGGCGGAGAGTCGGTTGGCGACGACCGCGCCGGCCGAGCCGGCGCCGACGACGATGAAGTCGTGGCTCTGCATGTCCCCCCTGGTCCCCGCGGCGGCGCGGCCATGGCCACGCCTGTCGCGTGATGAACCCATGCGGCGGGGATCCGCGCAAGCGGGCGGGCGGCGCGGCGCGGCGAAGGGGCAGGGCGGGGCGCATCGCGACCTCGCGAGAAATCGTATGCAACATTAAAACCCTCAGTTGAATTGTACGCCAGATTCATCCAAGGAGTTTCCTCACCGATCCGTGAGCGCGGGGGCGCAGCTCCCCCGCCCATCGACCAGGGGGAGTCCTTCGTGGAACTGAACGTCCTGTTGCGTGGGCAGTCGAACGCCCTTCTCTTCGCCGACCATGCCGGCTGGGCCGCGCCCGTCGCGCTGCAGCGCGAGGTCGAGCGGCTGCTCGGCTTCGATGGCGTCGCCAACAAGGTGAAGCTGCACATCCAGTGGGGCGACAGCACCTCCACCATCCACAGCGGCACCTCCTTCCTCAAGGAGTGGATGACGAAGGACGGCTCCGGCCAGTGGGTCGCAGGCAATCTCGAGCGCAGCCTGCTCGGCTACATCGCGCAGGACATGACGGCGGCGCAGCGCGCCAATCCCACCGCGGTGTTCTGGCTGCACAGCGAGTACGACAGCACCATCCAGGGCCTCGGCGCCGCCGACTGGGCCGCGGCGGTGCGCGCCGATGCCGCCCTGGTGCGCGGGGCGCTCGGCCAGGGCGCGTCGACGGTGCCCTATGCCTTCGTCTCGGCGCATCCCTACTGGGGCAAGGACGCCTCCCACCAGGCGATCCGCGAGGGCATGGAGATCCTGGCGAGCGACGCCGGCTTCAACGGCCACATCGCTGCCCGCGCGCTGGACCTCGACATCGACAACGACAACTACGACGGCAACGGGGCGACGCGCGAATATGGCGGCTCGCACATCTCGGCCTCGGATGCGCGCCTCATCGCCGGCCGCGCCGCCAAGGCGATCGCCGAGGCCTTCGCCGCCCATGCCCTGCCTGGCTCCCCGGTGGCCGAGGCCGGCGGCAACATCGCCGACGAGGGGCCGCAGGTCGTCGCCGCCCGCATCACCGGCAGCCGCACCATCGAGGTCGATGTGCGGCACGACCAGGCGAGCGGATTCGCGGGCCTGGACGCGGATGCGGCGCGCGGCGTCGGCTGGAGCCTGCGCGATGCCGGCGGCGGCAGCGTCTACGCCACCGGCGCGGCGATCGTCGACGGCGATACGCTGCGGCTGAGCTTCGGCAGCGACCTGCCGGCCGGAGGGACGCTGCACTACGGCTACGGCTATGGCCGGCTGGCCGCCGGCAAGGGGCCGGGCCAGGGCAATGCGGTCTACGACTCGGCCGGCCTGCCGATCTGGACGCCCGCGGCCGGCGTGAAGCTCGGCGGCGCCACGTCCGGTGGCGGTGATGGCGGCAGCGGTGGTGGCGGTGGCGGGGGCGGCCCGGTCTCGCTCACGGCGGGCAGCGGATCGGACACGCTGGTGCTGACGCTGTCGCAGGACCGCTACCAGGGCGATGCGCAGTACACCGTGAAGGTCGATGGCATGCAGGTCGGCGGCACCTTCACCGCCTCGGCGCTGCATGATGCAGGCCAGTCCGACACGCTGACATTGAAGGGCGACTGGGCGGCGGGGCCGCACCGGGTGGAGGTGAACTTCCTCAACGACGCCTGGGGCGGCAGCAGCGCGCTCGACCGCAACCTGCACATCGACGGCGCCAGCTACAACGGCACGGCGATCGGCGGCGTGGCACGGGAGCTGCAGAAGAGCGGCCCCAGCGGCTTCGGCTTCACCGACACCGAGAGCACCACGGCGCCGGGCGGCCCGGTCTCGCTCACGGCCGGCAGCGGGCCGGACACGCTGGTGCTGAAGCTGTCGCAGGACCGCTACCAGGGCGATGCGCAGTACACGGTGAAGGTGGATGGCGTGCAGGTCGGCGGCACCTTCACCGCCTCGGCGCTGCATGATGCGGGCCAGTCCGACACGCTGACATTGAAGGGCGACTGGGCGGCGGGGCCGCACCGGGTGGAGGTGAACTTCCTCAACGACGCCTGGGGCGGCAGCAGCGCGCTCGACCGCAACCTGCACATCGACGGCGCCAGCTACAACGGCACGGCGATCGGCGGCGTGGCACGGGAGCTGCAGAAGAGCGGCCCCAGCGGCTTCGGCTTCACCGACACCGAGAGCACCACGGCGCCGGGCGGCCCGGTCTCGCTCACGGCCGGCAGCGGGCCGGACACGCTGGTGCTGAAGCTGTCGCAGGACCGCTACCAGGGCGATGCGCAGTACACGGTGAAGGTCGATGGCGTACAGGTCGGCGGCACCTTCACCGCCTCGGCGCTGCATGATGCGGGCCAGTCCGACACGCTGACATTGAAGGGCGACTGGGCGGCGGGGCCGCACCGGGTGGAGGTGAACTTCCTCAACGACGCCTGGGGCGGCAGCAGCGCGCTCGACCGCAACCTGCACATCGACGGCGCCAGCTACAACGGTACGGCGATCGGCGGCGTAGCGCGGGAGCTGCAGAAGAGCGGCCCCATCGGCTTCGGCTTCACCGACACCGCCGGCGGCAGTGGTGGAGGCGATGGCGGCGGCGAGTTCAGCAGCACCGTCACCTGGGGCGACGAGTTCAACGGCACCGCGCTCGAC